>CALXWT010000092.1 GCA_944392445.1 uncultured Clostridia bacterium | reverse complement strand
ATAAAAAAGGACTAATTATAAAAATAATTAGTCTTTCAGATTATTATTTATTTTATATTATTTATCGCTCTATTTACAGCTTCTTTTTCTTCTTCTGATAATACATATTTCGATACTCCATTTTCTATTGGCTTAGCATATATATTAGAACTATCTCTTGCATAAATACCATTTAGTACAACACCATTATTATAATCATCCAAAATTGCCAATGTAAAACTCAAATCACTTCCAACATCCTTAAATGCATTATATCGAACAATACCTATTTTTTGTGTGCATCTTTTTATATTTTCATCTATAACTTTGCAATATGATATTATTTCTTCATTTTTTGCTTCAACTGTTTCTACCTTTTTTATATAATTTTGTAGCATTTCCTCTAGATTATTACCATTTCCTAGTTTATTCATAAATTTAGAATAACTTGTCCTTAATTTTTTTAAATTTATTACACTAGTAATATACAATACTGATAATATTATAACAATTACGAACAAAACTAGAATAAAAATATCTGAATTCAAAAAACTAAAAAATATCTCCACTATATAATAGTCCTTTCTAATATTATTTTATTTAATAAGTCCTAAAATTCTCTCTAAATCGTCATAAGAAGAATATTGGATAATTATCTTTCCTGACTTCTTCTTTGCATCTAGTTTAACTTTTGTTCCAAAAAATCCTTGAAATGAATCCTCTATATCTCTATAAATAGCCTCTAATCTAGGATCTTTTTTGTCCATTGTTTTTGCATTTTTTACTTTTCTTTCAATATCTCTAACAGATTCACCTCTTTCAATAATATCTAAAGCTGCTTTATATTGCTTTTCTGGATCTTCTATAACAACTAGATTTCTGCAATGTCCCTCTGTAAGTTTTCCTTCCTGTGCTAATTCAATTACTCTTGAATCCATATTCAATATTCTTATTGAATTAGCAATATTTCCTCTGCTTATTCCGATAGAATCAGCAAGTTCCTTTTGTGTCATACCGTAATCATCTATTAATTCTTTTAAACCTCTGGCTTTATCAATTGGATTTAAATCGACTCTTTGTAAATTCTCTATTAGTGCAATTTCTTTATTTGATCTATCTGTAATATCATCCTTTATAATGCAAGGCATTTCTGATAAACCAGCTTTTTTTGCAGCTCTCCAACGTCTTTCGCCAGCAACAATTTCATAGTAGTTTTCTTTTTTGTTTACAATAATAGGTTGTAATACTCCATACGTTTTTATTGAATTTGCTAGTTCTTCCAATGCTTCTTCGTCAAAACTTCTTCTAGGTTGCTCTCTGTTTGGCTCAATTTCTATTACTTTTATTTTATGTATTTTTTCTGTTGAGTTATCTATGTTTTCTTCTTCCTTTGACAATAAATTGTCTGCAAATAAGGCATCTAGCCCTTTTCCTAACCCTGTTTTTTTCATCTCAAACCTCCTAAAATAATATTATTTAAAGTGCATGTTTTCCTTTTGAATCTGATTCATTTTTCTTTAAAAATTCTTTTACAAATTTTTCATAGCTTTTAGCACCTTTTGACCTTGGATCATACACACTAATTGGCATTCCATAGCTAGGAGCCTCGCTAAGTTTAACATTTCTTGGAATAACATTTTTATAAACTTTATCATTAAAATAATTTTTTACTTCTTTTACAACTTGATTAGATAAATTAGTTCTAACATCATACATAGTAAGAAGTGCACCCTCTATTTCAAGATTTTTATTAAGATGTTTCTTTACTAGATTTATTGTATTTAGAAGTTGTCCTAGCCCCTCTAACGCATAATACTCGCATTGTACAGGTATTAATACACTATCTGATGCTGTAAAAGCATTTAAAGTGATTAACCCCAGTGAAGGTGGACAATCTATTATAATATAATCATAATTATCCTTAATTTTGTCCAATTTTTCCTTTAACCTATGCTCTCTTGACATAACTGAAACTAGCTCAACCTCAGCCCCTGCAAGGTTTATATTAGATGGACAAATATCTAGGTTTTTTATATTTGTCTTTTTGACAACATTATCAAATTCAACCTCATCTATTAATATATCGTATATTGATAGTTCTATATCATCTCTATCTAGTCCAACTCCACTAGAAGCATTACCTTGTGGATCAGCATCAATCATTAATACTTTCTTCCCTTTTTTGGCAATTAAAGTGCTTAAATTGATTGCGGTTGTAGTCTTTCCGACTCCACCCTTTTGATTTGCAACAGAAATTATTTTCCCCATCATTTACCTCCTAAAACTTAACATATTAATAATATAAAATTATTAATCAGATGTCAATAAAATTTATATAAATAATTGATATTTTTTTTAAATTTTTTATCAAAAAAAATAAGAGAATTTTTTAACAAATTTCTCTTATTTTATAATCTTTTATAGTGGCTGTTTTGCTGGTATTCCGGCCTTTCTTGGATATTTTGTTGGTGTTTCTTTTACTTTTCTAATTACTAAAATATTTCTTTCTAGTTCTCCAGGTAATTTAAGATGCTCTATATTTTCTATTTTCCCTCCTAATGTTTCTAAAGCATTATTGGCCTTCTCTATTTCTTCTTCAACATTTGGTCCTTTCATACAAATACAAATACCATTTTTCTGTATGAAAGGAAGCATATATTCAAGTAGTACACTCAAATTTGCAACTGCTCTTGATACAACAACATCAATTTTTTCTCTATATTTAGCATTTTGTGCTAAATCTTCTACTCTTGAATGTACAAGTTCTAATTGTTTTAATTCTAATTTTTCTTTAACCTCAGCTAAAAAATTAATTCTTTTATTTAAGGAATCAACTAATATAAAATTAATATCTTTATTTAACAATTTTAGTGGAATTCCTGGAAATCCAGCTCCTGTACCTATATCCATAACGTTTTTTGCTTCTTTTAAATATTTATTAATGCTAATACTATCAATAAAATGCTTATTGATTATCTCTTTTTCATCAGTAATTGCTGTTAAATTTATTTTTTGATTCCACCCCAAAAGTAATAGCATATATTCATAAAAGCTTTTTGCTTGATTTTCAGTAATTTTTTCACTTATTTTTTTACTATTTTCAATCAATTGTTTTTCAAATTCTTTAAATTCCATCTTTTCACTATTCTCCTTTTATTTTAATTATATTTAAAACTTTTTTCTTCTACTTTAATGTTTTATTTGTTCTAAATATATAAAAAGTACTGAAATATCAGCTGGTGAAACCCCTGATATTCTAGAGGCTTGGCCTATTGAGTTTGGTTTTATTTTATCTAGTTTTTGTCTTGCTTCTAGTCTTAATCCTTTTATATTTTTATATTCTATATCATTTGGTAATAATTTTTGCTCTAATTTTTTAAATTTTTCTACTTGTTCTTCTTGTAATTTTATATATCCTTCATATTTAACTTGAATTTCTACTTCTTCTGCAACTTCATCATCTAAAATTGGCCTATTTTCATCGATTTCTGCCAACTTTTTATATGAAAGTTCACTTCTTTTTAGTAAGTCTGCTAATTTTACCCCATTTGTTATTCTAGAAGTACTATTTTTTTCTAAAAATTCATTAACTTTTTCTGTAGGTTTTATAACAGTGGCCTTGATTCTAGCAATTTCTTGCTCAATTTGCTCTTTTTTATGTAAAAATTTCTTATATCTTTCATCTGAAATTAATCCTACTTCATGCCCTATTTCGGTTAATCGTAAATCAGCATTGTCTTGCCTTAAAAGCAGCCTATATTCTGCTCTAGAGGTCATCATTCTATATGGTTCGTTAGTTCCTTTTGTAACAATATCATCAATTAACACACCTATATAGGCTTGTGATCTATCTAGAATTATAGGTTCTTTATTTTGTAACTTTCTAGCAGCATTTATTCCGGCCATCAAGCCCTGTACTGCTGCTTCTTCGTATCCTGATGTTCCATTAATTTGCCCTGCAAAAAACATACCACTTATTTTTTTATGTTCTAGTGATAATTTTAATTCCGATGGTTCTATACAATCATATTCTATAGCATACGCAGGCCTTGTAAATTCAGCGTTTTCAAGCCCTGGAACCGTTCTATACATAGCAATTTGAACATCTTCTGGAAGTGAAGAGCTCATACCTTGAATATACATTTCATCTGTATCTCTTCCTATTGGCTCAACAAATATTTGATGTCTTTCTTTATCTGCAAATCTAACAACTTTATCCTCTATCGAAGGGCAATATCTAGGCCCAGTCCCCTCTATTACACCTGCAAATAGTGGTGATTTATGTAAGTTTGCTCTTATAATATCGTGCGTTTTTTGATTTGTATAGGTTAAATAGCAAGGTAATTGCTCTTCATTAGGCTTAAGCTTATCTTCAAATGAAAATGCCTGTGGATTTTTATCTCCTTCTTGTATTTCCATTTTTGAAAAGTCAATACTATTTTTATTAATTCTAGCTGGAGTTCCTGTTTTAAACCTAACTAGATTTATTCCCAATTTTTTTAAAATATCTGATAATTTATTAGCCGGAAAAACGCCATCTGGGCCACTTTCAAATGATGTTTCTCCAATAAATATTTTCCCTTTTAAATATGTTCCTGTAGCCAAAATTACACTATCTACATAGTATATAGCGCCAATATTAGTTTTAACATATTTTACTTTATTATCTTCCACTCCTATATCAACTATTTCTGCTTGCTTTAAAAATAAGTTTTTTTGCTTTTCTAATGTGTGTTTCATTTCTGCTTGATACCTTTTTCTATCTGCCTGAGCTCTTAAAGAATATACAGCAGGTCCTTTTGATGTATTTAACATTCTTATTTGTGTATAAGATTTATCTATATTCTTTCCCATTTCACCTCCTAGGCTATCTAATTCCTTTACTAGATGTCCTTTTGAACTTCCACCAATATGTGGATTGCATGGCATATTTGCCACTGCTTCAAGACTAATTGAAAACACTAGTGTTTTAAAACCTAATCTTGCTGAAGCAAGTCCAGCTTCACATCCTGCATGTCCTGCTCCAATTACTGCAACATCATATTTTCCAGCATCGTATTCCATTTTTTTCCTCCTTCACTTTTAGTATTATATTTTATACTGTATTTGTTGACATGAATTTTTCGACAAATTGCTAATATGAATCAGATAAAATTATAGCCAAACATATTTATTTGATTATTTAATTATTAATTTTATCAGTTTTTATTATAAATATTATAACACGTGAAACATGTTCGCCATTTTTGTCTTATTGACTAGCAAACGAATTGTCGAATTTTGTCGTAATCTCTATAAGTATTGATTTTACTTGTTTGTAAAGTTTAACTTTTTAGCGTTTTTTAATGTACTTTTTACTTTTTTGTCATTCTGACATGTTTTTCGTATTTAATCGTAATAGCGATTTTTCCCACTATTTCCCTATTTTGTCGAATTTTGTCGTTTATTTTCCTAGACAAAATTTAGAAAATATTTTATTAATTATATCTTCAGAAACATTATTTCCAGTAATTTCTCCCAAGTCTTCTAATGTTTCTTTAATGCATATTGCTGTAATATCTATTGGCATTTCTTGTTTTATACTATCCATCGCTTTTATAATGTTATCTATTGCTCTATGTATTAAATTTTTGTGACGTATATTCGTAACTATAATTCCATCATTTAATTCTATTTCCTTATTATTAAATAAATTTGCAATCTCTTTATATAATTTATCTATACCTTCTTCCGTCTTCATAGATGCCTTTATAACGGTTTTATTTAGTTTAGACATATAATTTATTGTCTCAAAATTTTTTTGGCTTAAATCGCATTTATTTAATAATATTATACTTTTCTTATTTTTTATTAAATCCAATACTTTATAATCTTCATCTTCTAATTTTTTTGAGCTATCAAATATTGCAATTATTAAATCTGCATCGTTTATTAAATTTATTGCCTTTTCTACTCCTATTTTTTCAACAAAATCGTCAGTTTTTCTTATTCCTGCTGTGTCTATAATTTTTAAAGGAATTCCATCTATATTAATAAACTCTTCTATTGTATCCCTTGTGGTTCCAGCATAATCACTTACTATTGCCCTATCTTCATTTAAAATAACATTTAGTAAAGAAGATTTTCCTGCATTAGGTTTTCCTACTATTACTGTTTTAACTCCTTCTTTTAATATTTTTCCACTTTCGAAGCTCTTTTCTAATAATTCTAACTTTTCTTTTTCTTTATTAAGTAAATTCATTGCTTTTTCACCTGTAGTTTCCTCTATATCATACTCGGGATAGTCTATTGAAGCTTCTATATCGGACATTATATCTAATAAATCTGCCCTTATATTTTCTATTTCTCTTGATAGTTTACCTTGTAACTGGTCAAGAGATGCCTGCGCTTCTTTATCGTTTTTGGCATTTATTATATCTATAACAGATTCTGCTTGTGATAAATCTATTCTCCCATTTAAAAAAGCTCTTTTAGTAAATTCCCCTGGCTCAGCTAAATCTGCTCCATTTAACAAGCATTCTTCCAATATTTTTCTTTCTACAACCATTCCTCCATGAGAATTAATCTCGCACATATTTTCTGTTGTATAACTCTTTGGTGCCCTAAAAAATGACACTAACACTTCATCTATTTTCTCTTGTGTTCTAGAATTTATTATATATCCATATTTTATAGTATAGCCTTCTACTTTATCTAAATCTACATTTTTATTTTTGGGAATAAATATCTTTTTTAATATTTCAAAGCATTTATCTCCACTCATACGTATAATTCCAATACCTCCAGAGCCTGTAGCCGTAGCTATTGCAGCAATTGTATTACTCATCTTTTTTCTCCTTTCTATTAATTTTATAAAGAATTTTTACCTTATTGCTCCAGAAATTTCTAGTGAAATTCCCTGTGAAATAAAAAAATCAAAGTAAAAAAATAGTTATTCAATAATTCTATAAAAATTATTGATAATTAACTAAAATCTTCACTTTGACTTCCGATTTTATATATTTATTATTTTTTTGAAATTACAACTTTTCTTTTATATATTTATTATTTTTTTGAAATTACAACTTTTCTATATGGTTCCTCACCTATACTGTATGTTTTTACTTTATTGCTTGATTGTAATCTGTTATGTATTATTTTTCTTTCATAAGCCATCATAGGCTCTAATGTAATAGATTTTCCTGTTTTCAAAACAGTTTTTGATATTTTATCTGCTAATTCTTCAAGTGATTTTTCTCTTTTTTCTCTATAATTGCTAATATTTAATATAATTCTAACCTTTTCTTTAGAATCTTTATTAGCTATAGAATTTAATATTACTTGAAGTGAATTTAATACTTCTCCCCTATAGCCTATTAATGTTTTAGAATCATCGCCTTCAATATCTATTTTTAAAAATCCTTCTTTTAAGTCTACTTCTGTTTTATAATTTAAATTATTAAAGCTTTTTATAAACTCATCTAGAAATTTATCAACTTTTTGTTTTCCTAAATTTAATTCTTCTTCGTTTATTTTTATTTCTTTACTTTTATATTTTTTATTGTCTTCTCGAATATTTTCTTTTAAAGACATTTCTACTTTTACTACTCTTGGTGCTAATATACTAAAGAAACTTCTTTTTTCGTGTTCCTCTAATACTTTAATATTCACCATTTCTTTCGAAGCATTTAACATTTTCAATCCATTAGCTATAGCTTCTGATGTGGTTTTTCCTTCTGCAATAATAGATTTAGACATTTTGTTTTTCCTCCTTATGTTTCATATATGCATCTATAATCAATTTTTCAATAATTACTAAAACATTACTTATAAACCAATATAAAGCTAATCCCAAAGGTGCTATAAAAGCTATAAATACAGACATAAGTGGCATCATATACATCATGTTTTTATTCATAGCCTCCATTGCTTCTAACTCGCTTGGTTCATTCTGTACATTCGTATTGCTTCCATCTGTAATTGCTTTTTTATCACTTTTCTTTTTAGAATTCATAATGTTATTTATTTTTATTGATAAAACAGAAGAAATTACATATAATAGTGGAATTATATATACTGTCCAATCATTTAAATTGCTACTTGGTACTTTACTTAAGTCTAATCCTAGGAAGTCCATATTTAAACTTACTCTTTCATCTTCTGAACCAAACTTATTAATAATAGCTATTTCTGTATATGTAGATTGTTCACCATCTTGTTGTAGTTGTGACTTATAATCGTTTATCACACTTACATCTAATTTCTTCATATATGTTAAAGGTTGACTTACAAGCCAAAATACAGAAAGTATTATTACAATTTGAATAATTGAACTAAAACATCCTGCAAAAGGGCTTAATTTTTCTCTTTTATATAAATCAATGGTTTCTTGATTAAGCTTTTCAGGATTATTTTTATATTTTCTTTGTATTTCCTTCATTTCTTCTTGAAGTTCTGCTGATTTTTTAAGTGACTTTTGTTGTTTTACGGTTATAGGTATTAATATAATTCTTAATATTATAGAAAATATAATTATAGCAATACCATAATTATTAAATACTGAATACAGAGCATTTAATAAATATCCAAATAAACTTGAAATTGCTCCCATTATTTTATCATTCCTCTCTTAGAGCAAAAGTCTAGTTGGAAAAGAATTGTTGTTTTGGCTAGGCAAACAAGCTAGAAAACCGGAAGCATACTTTGTGTATGCTGAGGATTTTCGACGTGAAGTTTAACAACGCCAAAACGCAATTATTTTTCAACTAATTATTTTAATGGATCATATCCACCCTTACTAAATGGATTACATCTAAACAGTCTTTTTATCCCTAAATAAGTTCCTTTTAAAGAACCATATTTTTCAATTGCTTGTCTCATATATTCAGAACAAGTGGGATAATACTTGCATTCTACACCAACAGCTTTAAATATTGGTGAAATAAATTTTTTATAGATTTTCAATAAGAAAAGTAATAATTTTTTCATAATAAAATACGTTAAGACTAATTTATATTAAATAATTCAGCTTTTTTTAATATTTTTTCCATATCGTCTTTTATAACATAATAGTTAGCCTCATCTACTTCTCCTTTTTTATTCCATAAAAAAACAATATCATAACCTTGTTTTAAATTATCTTTCATCAACCTGTAGTTTTCTCTAATTAATCTTTTTATTCTATTTCTTTTAACCGCACCACATTGTTTAATGCTTACGGCTACACCAATTACATTAACTTTTTTGTTGTTTTTTAAAACATAAATTGATATTTGTTTTCCTATGTAAAATTTTCCTTTTGACAATACATTCTTAAATTCATAATTCTTCTTTAAAGTTTTTATTTTTCTCATTAAAATCACTCATATTTCAAAAAAAGATCACTTTTAAGTGACCTAATATTTTACGCACTTAGTTTTTTTCTTCCTTTTGCACGTCTAGCTTTTAATACATTTCTTCCTGATTTAGTTTGCATTCTTTTCATGAATCCACATTCTTTTTGATGTTGTCTTTTTTTTGGCTGATATGTTCTTTTCATTTTGCACCTCCTATAATATATGTAACCGTTGCCGGATTTTTCTAATAATAAGCTTTATTATTATATCCTAAAATTCCTTGCAAGTCAATACAAAATGCAGATTTTTTAAATAAATATTTTTTTATATTGACTATCTTGCAGTTTATTTGATATTATATAAAAATATTGTGGATAACTATGTGTATAACTTTTATACACTTTATATATAAATTTACTCATAATATTTTGGAAGGACTGAAAACAATGCAAAGAGACGAATTAAATGAACTTTTAACAAAAGCAAAAGAACTTTTAAAAGATGAAACTACAAAAATTGCCTATGAAACTTGGATACGAGATTTAGATATTGAAAGTGCTGAAAACAACAATATTGTTTTAATTGCCAATAATGCATTTCAAAAAGAATCTATACTTTCAAGATATCATGATTTATTTAAAAATACTTTTAATTATATTACCAATAAAAATTGTGAAATTACTGTAATATTAAAAGATGATGTTGGAGAAGAAGAACTACAAGCTGCAAAACAATTATCAAATAATCCAACAAATTACCAAAATTCTACGTTAAATCCACGATATACATTTGATAGTTTTGTTGTTGGTAATAGTAACAGGTTTGCTCACGCAGCAGCACTTTCTGTTGCAGAAGCTCCAGCAACTGCATATAATCCATTGTTTATATATGGTGGAGTTGGTTTAGGAAAAACGCACTTAATGCAAGCTATTGCAAATGAAATATTGCTTAATAATAGAAATGCTAATATTTTGTATGTAACTGCAGAAAAATTTACTAATCAACTTATAAATGCTATAAAAGACAATAAAACCGAAATGTTTAGAAATAGATATAGAAATATAGATGTGTTATTAATTGATGATATTCAATTTATAGCAGGAAAAGATAGAAGTCAGGAAGAGTTTTTCCATACTTTTAACGCATTACATGAAGATGGAAAACAAATTATAATTTCAAGTGATAGACCTCCAAAAGATATAAATCTTTTAGAGGATAGATTAAAGTCTAGGTTTGAATGGGGCTTAATCGCAGATATTTCAAATCCAGATTATGAAACACGTTTAGCAATCCTTAGAAAAAAGGCTCAATTAGATAATATCATAATTGATGACGAAATTCTAAGTGATATAGCAACAAAAATAGATTCAAACATAAGAGAACTAGAAGGAATTCTAAATAAACTAATTGCTAATGCATCATTAACTAATACTCCAATTACTATGGAAATGGCAGAAAAATCTATAAATGATGTTATTACCAAAAAAGATAAAGTATTATCATTAGAGTTAATACAAGAAACAGTGTCAAAATATTTTAATGTGACCGTAGAAGAATTAAAAGGTGTGAAACGCTCAAATGATGTAACATTTCCAAGACAAATAGCAATGTATTTATGTAGAAATGTTGCTCAGCTTCCTCTAACCAAGATAGGAGCTGGATTTGGTAAAAGAGATCACACAACTGTAATACACGCATGCTCAAAAATAGAAAAAGAAGTTCAAAACAATGTAAGTACAAAAAGGATTGTGGAAAGTGTGAAAAACATTTTATTAAATGGCAAGTAATTGTGAATAAAGAGTTTGAATCACTTTTTGAAAAAATACGTTTGATAAATAAATGTTTGATAAGAAGTGATTCAATCTTTACTTACGGAACGGCTAGAAAGACTATCCACATAGATATGTGAAAAGTATGTGAATAAAGTGTTAATATCTTAGTTATTCACATTAGAAAAAAATAAATGTAGATAACTTTTCAAATTATCCACTAAGTTATTAACATTAAATTTGTTAGGGAGATAAGCTTTCCACATAGTTTTCCACATTATCCACATAGCCTACTACTACTACTACTAAAAATATTTATATTATTTATAAAGGAGAGAGAGCAAAATGAAAATAATTTGTGAAAAGGATAATATCCTTAAAGCACTTAATTCCGTAACAAAAGCTGTTGCTACTAAAACAACAATGCCTATATTAGAAGGAATTTTAATTCAGACAAATGATAATGAAGTTAAATTTACAACTTATGATTTAGAAATTGGTATTGAATATGTAATCAATTGTGAAGTTAAAGAACAAGGAGCGACAGTAGTAAATGCAATAATGTTTAGTGAAATTATACGTAGATTGCCAGATGCAGAAATAAAAATAACTTTAGATGAAAAAAATCTATTAGTTATAGAATGCGAAGGTTCTTTATATAAATTAGCAACAATGAATCCAAATGAATTTCCAGAATTACCACAAATAAATATAGAAAATTCTATAGAATTAGAACAAAATTCATTAAAAGATATGATTAGAAAAACAATATTTGCAGTAAGTACAGAAGAAAATAGGCCAATATTTACAGGGTGCTTATTTGAAATAAAAAATAATAAATTAAATGTAGTTGCTGTAGATGGATTTAGATTAGCTTGGAAAAGCAAATTTTTACAAAACAAAATAAATGATTTTTCAGCAGTAATTCCTGGAAGAACATTAAATGAAATTAATAAAATAATTGTAGATTCTTATGATATTATAAAAATAGGAGTTGCAAAAAACCAAGCATTATTTGAAATGGAAAATTGTAAAATGGTAACACGTTTATTAGATGGTGAATTTTTAAATTATTCTAGTGTTATTCCAGAAAATTGGGAAACAAGAATACGTGTAGATAAAAGTACAATACAAAATTGTTTTGAAAGAATTAGTTTAATTTCATCTTCAAGCATAGAAAAAGAGAAAAAATATCCTGTTAAAGTAAATGTAGATATAGGAAAAGTAACAATTTCTTGTACAAATCAAACAGGTGATGCTAAAGAAGAAATATATGTTACAACAGAAGGAAAAAATATAGAAGCAGGATTTAATCCAAAATATTTTCTAGATGCACTAAGAAATATAGATGACCAAGAAGTATTTATTGATTTTGGTACAAGCATTATGCCATGTATTATAAGACCTGTTGAAGAAGGTGGAGATTATATTTATATGATTCTTCCTATCAGAATGAAAGAGTAACAGTTCTTGAAAAAAATAATTAAGTTTTGACGTTGTTAAACTTCACTTCGAAAATCCTCGACGTACAAGGTGTACGCCTCCGGTTTTCTTGCTCGTTTGCCTAGTCAAAACGTTAATTCTTTTTTCAAGGTATAAATAAAATATAGAAAAATTGTTTTGATGCAATACTTATCCACATTTTTGTGTGAAAATGTGGATAAGTCGAAGAAAAAAATCACGAAGATGTGGAAAAATCAACAAAAACAAGTTATCAACAAATTAATGTTAAAATGTGGATAACTTAAAGAATAACTTAATAAAAAGTGGAAAATATAAATAAAAGAAGGACATAAATATAGCATGTACATAGAAAAAATTAAACTTCAAAACTTTAGAAATTATAAACAGCTTGAATTAAATTTAAATAAAAATATAAATATTATATATGGAAATAATGCACAAGGTAAAACAAATATTTTAGAATCTATATTTCTATGTAGTTTTGGGAAATCTTTTAGGACAACTAAAGAAAAAGAAATGATAAAATTTAATGAAACTAATTTAATTGTAGAAGTTTTTTATCAAAAAAAAGATAGAGACGGAAAAATAAAAATAGAAATAGGAGATAAAAAACAAATTTACTTAAACGGAATAAAAATAAAAAAACTTAGTGAACTTTTAGGAAATGTAAATATTGTTATATTTACACCAGATGATATAAACATTTTAAAAGATGGACCTGCTGGCAGGAGAAGATTTTTAGATATGATGATAGGGCAATTAAGACCTAACTATGTGTATAACCTAAATATGTATCTAAAAACAATTGAACAAAGAAATAATTATTTAAGACAGATAAGAGAAGAGAATAAGCCAGAAGAAATGCTAGAAATTTGGGATGAAAAATTAGCTGATTATGCAGAAAAGATTTTTAATTACAGAGATGAATTTATTAAAAAAATTATGCAAAAAATAAATAAAATTCATAGTGAAATTACAGAAAATAAAGAAACATTAGAAATTGAATATATATCAAATTGTGAAAAAAAAGAAAATTATTTAAAATTATTAAAAGAAAGAAGAAAATTAGATATTATAAAAGGATTTACTACAAAGGGTATACATAGAGATGATTTTATGATATATATAAACGAAAAAGAAGTCGGAACTTATGGATCACAAGGACAAAATAGAACTGTAGTTTTATCATTAAAACTTGCAGAACTTAATGTTATCTATGATGAAATTGGTGAATATCCAATATTATTACTTGATGATTTTATGTCAGAACTAGATGAAGAAAGAAGAAAAAATTTTCTAAATAATATAAAAAATACTCAAGTTATTTTAACAGGAACAGAAAAAATTGATTTACCTAATTTAGAATATAATTTATATAATGTTAAAAAAGGAGAAATTGTATAATGTATGTTCACATAGGAAAAGATGTTCTTATAAATTCTGATAATATTATTTCTATTTTAGATATTGAATCATTGGAAAAAAATAAAAAATTAGAAAATATATTACAAAATTTAAGAATTAGTGATAATATTATAGATGTATCAGATAAAAATAAAAAATCTTTAATAATTTTAGAAAAAAATAATAAAATTATTGGTTATATTACAAATATTTCTTCAAGCACAATAGCTAAAAGAGCAAGTAAATAAACATATATAGAAGACAATTAGGAGGAAAAATAATGGAAAAATTTGAACACGAATATGGAGCAGAGCAAATACAAGTATTAGAGGGGCTAGAAGCAGTTAGAAAAAGACCTGGTATGTACATAGGTAGTGTATCTATAAGGGGATTACACCATTTAGTATATGAAATTGTAGATAACTGTGTGGATGAAGCTTTAGCTGGATATTGTACAGAAATAGATATAAAAATAGAACCAGGCAATATAATATCAGTACAGGATAATGGTAGAGGAATACCAGTAGCTATACATCCAAAAACAAAAATATCTGCTGCTGAAACTGTTTATACAAAATTACATGCAGGTGGAAAATTTGGTGGAGATAGTGGATACAAAGTTTCAGGAGGCTTACATGGTGTTGGTGCATCAGTAGTTAATGCCTTATCTGAATGGACTGAAGTTACTATCCAAAGAGATGGTGGAATTTTCCAAATGAAATTTAACAGAGGAAAAACTGTAGAACCTTTAACAAGAATAGGTGATTCTGACAAAACAGGAACAAAAGTAAGATTTTTAGCAGATAGTACTATTTTTGAAACTCTAGAATATGACTATGATACATTAGAGGAAAGATTTAGAGAGATTGCATTTTTAACTAAAGGATTAAAAATAAAAATTGAAGATTTAAGAGTTGAACCAAGCAAAAAAGCAGAATTTCATTTTGAGGGTGGATTAAAATCATTTGTTGAGTATTTAAACAAAAATAAAGAAAAACTACATAATGAGCCAATATATATTGAAAAAGATGGAGAAGTTCCAATAGAAATTGCAATTCAATATACTACATCATATTCTGAAACAATATTAACATTTGTTAATAATATAAATACTGTTGAAGGTGGTACACATTTAGAAGGATTTAAAAGAGCTCTAACAAAAACATTTAACGATTATGCAAAATCACATAATTTATTAAAAGAAAAAGATGGAAATTTACAAGGTGAAGATATAAGAGAGGGAATTACAGCAGTAGTTTCGGTAAAAGTAAAAGAACCACAATTCGAGGGACAAACTAAAATGAAACTAGGAAATAGTAATGTAACAGGAATTGTAAGTAATGCCGTAAATGAAGCCTTAGATAATTTCCTAGAAGAAAATCCATCAGTTGCTAAAGCTATACTAGAAAAATGTATAAGCGCATCACGTGCAAGAGAAGCTGCAAGAAAAGCAAGAGAACTAGTAAGAAGAAAAACAGCATTAGAAACATCAACATTACCTGGAAAACTTGCAGATTGCAGTAGCAAAGTAGCATCTGAATGCGAAGTATATATAGTTGAGGGAGACTCTGCAGGTGGTAGTGCAAAACAAGGAAGAGATAGAAGATTCCAAGCAATACTTCCACTATGGGGAAAAATGCTTAATGTTGAAAAATCAAGAGCAGATAAAATATATAATAATGATAAGTTACAACCAGTAATCTTAGCTGTAGGAGCAGGAATTGGTGCAGATTTTGATATATCAAAAATAAGATATGGAAAAGTAATTATAATGGCCGATGCCGATGTTGATGGCGCACACATTAGAACATTACTATTAACATTCTTCTTTAGATATATGAGACCACTTATAGAAAATGGAAATGTATATTTAGCTCAACCACCACTATATAAACTATCTAAAAAAGGAAAAGAAGATATATACTGCTATACAGACGAAGAAATGACAAAACACTTAAATGAATTAGGAAGAGATGGTGTAAACATCCAAAGATATAAGGGTTTAGGAGAAATGAATCCTGAACAACTATGGGAAACAACAATGAACCCAGAAAAGAGAATTTTAATAAAAGTAAAACTTGAAGATGCTATAAAAGCAGATGAGATATTTACTATTTTAATGGGGGATGATATAAATCCTAGAAGAAAATTTATTGAAGAGAATGCAAAATATGTAAAGAATTTGGATATATAGTGTAGTGTTATATTAAGCCAAGGTCTATTATGTTCTTTCAGCCAAAGTTAATATATTAAAAATATGTATCGAATATGTCGGTCAAGTTGATTTTCTATACTCAAATCACTTTCCATTCCATATTCTCACAAATTTTGAATATATTAACTTTGGCTATAAAAATAAATTTTGATGTGAATTGTAATACTATGTGGAAAAATGTCGAAATTTGGCATACGATTTTGCTTGAAATTGTAAATAAAATGTGATATATAGTTAAATACAAAATTTAAGAAAATAAGGAGGTTATTTATATATTTAAAATAAATAAAAATAATACTAATAATTCTTCACAAAATTGGCTGAAAATAGATAAAATACTGGAAAACGGAATTATAAAAACAAAAGATAATAGATATATAAAAATAATTAAAATAAATCCTATCAATTTTAATTTAAAATCTGATTTAGAAAAAGAAGCTATTTTAAATTCATATAAAATATTTCTAAAAACTTGTGATTTTAATTTCCAAATTTTAATTCAAAGTAATAAAGAAGATTTATCTAATCATTTTTCTCAAATAAATAATAATTTAATTCAAGAAGAAAAAAATATCCAAGAAATATCAAAAAAATATATAAATTTTATTAAAGAATTAAATAATAATAAAAAATCATCTTCAAAAAATTATTATATTATTATTGACTATATAAATAAAAATAATGAAATAATTGATGTTCAAACTCATGCAATAGAAAATCTTAATAATAAATATTTTAAAATAAAAGATGGATTAGCAAGATGTGGTAACATTGCAACAGACATGAATGATAAGGAACAAATAAAAAATATTTTATTCTCTTTTTTTAATACAAGAATTTATTCAAATAATAAATAAATTAGATAATATTTTTATATAAATATTATTTAATTTAATAGAGGAAAATAAGTAATTAAATAAAAAAATAATTAAAATAAAGAATTAATTATTTATTTTAGGAAAGGAAAATAATGAAAATAAATAAAAAAACACAAAAAAATAATAAAGAAAAAATAAATTTTATGGAAGGAACTATTTCTGACAATGATTTTTTAGCACCATCTTATATTAACTTAACAAATCCAAAATACATTGAAATTGATAATAATTATTTTTCATCAATATTAATTATTAATTATTTTAGAGAGCAAAGCGATTTACTTTTAAAAACACTTATTGATACAAATATTGATGTTAATATTTCTATTTTTTATGAAAAACAAGATAATTATAAAACTATTAGAGAACTTACATATCATATAGGAAATGTTGGAGCCGATTTAAAAGGCAATAATCAAAATAGACAAGATATTGATATTGCATCTTTTACATATAATGATGCAAAATATATTAGAAAAGAATTACAAATAAATAATGAAGATTTATATTTTTTATATATTTATATAAATACTTATTCACAAGAAATAAAAGAGGTAGATAATACATTAAACAAAATAGAAGGCATTCTAGAAAGTAAGGGACTACATACAAGGAGAGCTTTTTTTAGACAAGAACAAGCATATAGAGCATGTATGCCATTAATGGAAAATAATAAATTATTAAAAGAAGTATCAAAAAGAAATGTACTAACAAGTGGATTAGTATGTACATATCCTTTTATATCTTCAGCTATTTTTGATGATACAGGAATATTTATTGGAATAAATATATATAATAATTCTCTTATTTTTATTGACAGATATAATACACAAAAATATAAAAATGCAAATATGTGTATTTTTGGAACATCTGGTGCAGGAAAATCATTTTATACGAAATTACTAATTTTAAGATATAGATTATTGGGAATAGAGCAATACATAATAGATCCTGAAAGAGAGTATAATCATTTATGTGAAAATTTAAATGGAACACTTTTAAAAATAGGACCTGGTTCAGACACATATATAAATGTTTTTGATATAAGAAAAGAAAGTATAGAAGATGATGAACAAGGATATTTAGCAAATAAAATTAGTAAATTGATTGGATTTTTTAATCTTATTTTTGGAAAAATAAATGAAGAAGAAAAAGCTATTTTAGAAGAAAAATTGATTGAATTATATAATACTAAAAATATAACTTTTGATGACAAAAGTTTATATAAGGAAAAAGAAAAGAAAATGATTTTTAAAGAAAGTATTGATATGCCAATTTTGCAAGATTTCTATGATATTTTAGATAAAGATGATAGAACTAAAATATTTAAAATAAAATTGATTCCATTTATAAAAGGATCATTAAAATTTTTTAATAATTATACAAATGTAGAATTAAATAATAAATTAATAGTTGCTGATGTATATGAATTAGGCGAAGAAAATTTAAAATATGGAATGTATTTATTTACGGATTTATTTTGGGATAAAATAAAAAAAGATAGAAAAATAAAAAAAGCAATTTATTTAGATGAAATATGGAGACTAATTGGAGTAACTTCTAATAAAGATGTGGCTGGTTTTATATATAAAATATTTAAAACAATTAGGAAATATGGTGGAAGTGGAGTTGCTGTTACTCAAGATATTTCAGATATTTTTAGTTTAGAAGATGGAATATATGGAAAAAGTATTTTAAATAATTCGAGTATAAAAACATTTTTTTCACTTGAAGAAGAAAATATAAAAATATTAGAAAAATACACAAATTTATCAGAAAAAGAAAAAATAGAAATAAAATCTTTAAAAAGAGGAGAGTGCTTAACTTTTGTAGGAGATGAACATATATTAAATAAAATATATGCAGCCGATTTTGAAAAAGAAATTATAGAAAAGAAAATAGATAAATAATAATTAATTATTATTTATTTAATTAAATTTAATTTAAAATTAATTAATAATAAAAAATAAAGATAGTGTAAAGTAATCTATGAAAAAATAGAATATGAAAACATTATCCAAAAAATGTAAAAAAGCACATTGAA
>CALXWT010000091.1 GCA_944392445.1 uncultured Clostridia bacterium | reverse complement strand
ATAAGCTATTAAAAAGTAAAAAGCCTTTGCAACTATTCGTAGGCAATACTATTAGTTCAAATAATCCTATTTATCTTCCTTCCACTAGCCTATATCAAAACATATTAGTTACAGGTACCATAGGTACTGGAAAAACCAGTAGTGCAATGTATCCTTTTACAAAACAATTAATTCAATATTGTAATAATAATTCTCAAAACAAAATAGGAATGCTAGTATTAGATGTAAAAGGAAATTACTATATTAAGGTATCTGAATTTGCTAAGCATTTTAATAGAGAAGATGATTTAATTGTAATTAGTTTAGGTGGAAAATATAAGTATAACCCATTGCACAAGCCAAATTTAAAACCAACGGTTCTAGCAAATAGATTAAAAACAATTCTTCTTCTATTTTCTCCAAATAACTCCGAAAGCTATTGGTTAGATAAGGTTGAACAAATTTTAGCGGAATGTATTAAACTTTGTAGATTATATAATGATGGATATGTCACTTTTGAAGAGATTCATAAACTTGTGTCAATAGAAAATTATTATGCTGAAAAAATAGAGAATTTAAGGAAAAGGTTTTTAAATAATGAATTTAGTAAAGAAGATACATATAATTTATTATCATCTTTAAATTTCTTTCAAAAAGAGTTCTTATCTTTAGATCAGCGTACTTTGTCTATTCTAAAATCTGAAATTACTAGAATTACAAATGTTTTTGTTTCTGATTATGAAGTTTATAAAACTTTTAATCCACAAAAAGAAGAACTTAATTTTTTTGGTTTTGAAGATTTAATAAATACTGGAAAAATAGTGGTTTTAAATATGAATATATCTGAGTATAAGGTTTTATCTAAAATAATTGCTACCTATTTGAAGCTAGATTTTCAAACAGAAGTAATGGCTAGGCTTGCAAATAATTTTAAAAATTCTTCTAGAACAGTTGCTTTTATTTCTGACGAATATCACGAATATTGTACAAGCTCAGATAGTGAGTTTTATGCTCAAAGCAGAGAAGCCAAATGCATAAATATTGTAGCCACTCAAAGCTATACTTCGCTTTTAAATACTTTGAATAATAAATACGCTGTTGATGTAATTGTTCAGAATTTGGTTAATAAATTTTGGTTTAGGACGGATGATATTTTTACTATTGAAAATGCTCAAAAACAAATTGGTAAAGAAGATAAAGAAAGGCTTTTTAAAAGCATTTCTGAAAATGCAAAGGAAACTAACTATAGTTATATAACTAATACTTTAAATTCTGTTGATTCAAACATTTCTGAGAGTATTAGTACACAAATAACAAATGATTTTGTTTACGATACTAATTTTTTTACACAGAATTTAGAAAATTTTTGTGCCCTTTCTTTTCTTTCTGATGGAAGTAAAATTATGAAGCCCGAAAAAATTAGACTTAAACCTTATTTTGAAAAATAACTTTTATTTCAATATGTTTTTACATTTATAAAATGCTACTTTCCAATATTTTGAAATATTTTATATTTTTATTTGAGGAGGTATCTTATGAAAAAATCTAAAAATAAATTTATTTTTATTTATTTTTTATTTTTATTATTTGTATTTTTTATTACATTTAGTAATGTTTGTTCCTCTGCTCTTTTTAATAGTACACCAGAACTTGTAGATAGATTAAATGGTGCATTTGAAAGCATAAAAGGTTGGCTTCTTACTTTAGCCACTCCTGCTGCTGCTGTAGCAGTAGGTGTTGGTGTTTTTATGAAAAAATTTAGCTTTGGAGATGAAGAAAGAATTAGAGTAGCTAAAAAACTAATACGTGGTTCTTTATTTTCCTACGCATTTATTCTTGCAATAAATTTAATTTTAGCTGCTATTAAGTCTCTTGTAGAATAATATTTTGTATAAATTTTAGAATTTATTCATAAACAATTAAATCTTGGAGGTATATTTTGGAAGAAACAATTTCAAGTTCAGAAATTACTAATATTACTGAAGTTATTATAGATACTATAAATAATTTATTAAACTCATTATTCTCTTCTATAGATAATAGTGTTTATAATACGTTGGATAATTTAGCTTTTATTGATAATGACATATTACATGATTCTATTTTTGAAAAATTTTTTGGTTATCATTCAAATGTAAGTTTATTAGTCATTGCAAATTCATTACTAGTTGCCGTGTGTTTATATTATTGTTTTAAACTTATATATTCGCATTTTAGCGGTATTTCTATTGAGAAACCATATCAATTTATTTTTAAATTATTGATATTTGCTATATTTGTTAATTGTTCTTTTTATATTGGTGAATTTTTTATATATTTTACATCTTTAATTTCTTCACTAATTCGAGAAATAGGACAGTCTATTTTGAATACTAATATTTCTTTTTCTGATTTAATAGAGAACGTAAATTCAGTCATTACAATAGATGCTTCAAGTATCAATGTCTTTTCGTTTGACGGCATACTAAAAAGTATTATATCTTTTAGTTTCGTAAGTCTATTATTTACTTATTCTTTACGATATATAATGATAAAAGTACTAATTTTGCTAATGCCTTTTGCTTTTCTTACTTTAATAAATAGTTCTAGTTCGTGGTTTTTTAAAGCATGGCTTAAGGTCTTTTTATCATTGCTATTTATTCAGCCATTTATTTCTCTTATACTACTTATTGTTTTTGCACTTGATTTTTCTTCTTCTGATATTACCTCTAAATTATTATGTATTGGTTCTTTATATGCTTTAATTAGAGCTAATTCATATGTACAAAGTTTTATAGGTGGAATTTCCACAGATGTTTCACAAAATTTTAAAATAATGAAAGGTCAAATTAAATAATTATGAAATTTATATTTCCACAAAATTATAATTTTGATAGCAAATTATTAGGATTTATTGATTATACAACTGTAATTTTAAATATTGTTTGGGGACTTATTGTCTTCTTTATAGTATATTTTCTTATTCCAAACATTACTCTTAAAATAAGTATATTTATTGTTTTATTTTTTCCTTTTGCATTGCTCAGCATTATAGGATTTAACCATGAAAGAATGTTATATATTATAAAGTATTTATTTAAATATATTTTTTCTCCTAAAATTTATTTATACAAAAAATATTAAAATCCCAATACTTCTATTTTTTCTCTATATCTCTACTTTTTTCTTGCTTTTTCTATATTATTTTACAATTTTACTAATTGTTTTTTTATATATATAATGATATAATTTCATTTATACTTTTAAGGGGAGGAATAACTTATGAAATTAGAAAGTGCAGATTTATCATCATTATTTTCAAACACATCAATACCAGATATATTTTTCTCGGAATATTTGTCTGAAGCTAGTGGTGACTTCATAAAAGTATATTTATATATGCTGTTTTTATCTAAGTATGATAAAGATATAAAAATAAATGATTTATCTAAGAAGCTGGTTTTACCTGTTAAAACAATTCAAGATGCAGTTAAATACTGGGAAGATAAATGTTTAATAACTAAAAAAAATACTGGATATATTGTTAACAGCATTCAAGAGATTGAACTTCATAAGTTATATAAGCCAAAGACAGCTTTATCTGCAGAGCAATTACAAAAATCTGCAGAAAATCAAAAAAGAGCTAAAGCAATCGACTTTATTAATAATAAATATTTTTCGGGGCTTATGCCGACGACTTGGTATCCTGAAATTGAATTATGGTTCAAGAAATATGGCTTTGATGAGGAAGTTATGATTGCATTATTCGGATACTGTTTTGATATGTCTGCTCTTCATAAAAACTATGTTCAGGCAGTTGCAGAAGCTTGGAATAAAAACAATATAAAAACATTTAATGATTTAGATGTTTATTATGAAAAACAAGAAAAGTTAAAAGTTATAGCTAAAACAATATCAAAGAAATTAGGTTTATCACGTGCCCTTACTCAATACGAATATGCATATATAGAGAAATGGGTTGTTGATTATGGTTATTCTATAGATATAATAGAAATTGCTCTTAAGAAAACTACTTCTAAAGCTAATCCTAATTTTGATTATTTAGATAAATTATTAACCGATTGGCATGAAAGAGGCTTTAAAACTTCAGGAGAAGTACAATCCTTCTTAAATGAAATGAAAGAGAAAAATAAAAATGTAAAACAATTGGAAAAAACAACAGGATATAATAAATATGACCAAAGAACGTATGATAATTTAGATAATTTATATGCAAACTTAAAGAAATAAGCTAATTTGGAGGTATCTTAGTGGACTCAGTTTTAAAAAATATCTTATCTCAATATGATAAGAAAAAGACGCAAGCAGAAGTTGATGCAAAAACCAGAAAAGAAGAATTATATCAGAAATACCCAAAGTTACAAAATATTGATGACAAGGTAAGTTCTTTGGCAATTTCGACGACTAAGTCTATAATAGCCAATAATGATAAGAATTTATTAAAAGAACTTAATGATAATATAAATAGGCTAAAAGAAGAAAAATATTCTATATTAAAAAAGCTTAATATACCAGAAGATTATTTTGAACCTCACTACGAGTGTCCAATTTGTAAAGATACCGGGTATGTTACTAATAACGATTATTCTGTTACAATGTGTAGCTGTTTAAAGCAAAAATTATATAATGAGCAATATAATAAATCGAATATTTCTAATTTAGATACGCAAAACTTTAATAATTTTTCTGATTTGCTTTATTCTGATAAGGTTGATAAAAAATATAATGCCAATATATCACCTAGAGAAAATATCAATCAAATTAAAAATATTTGTTATAAATTTATTGCTAATTTTGATAATAAAAGTCAAAAAAATTTATTGTTTACTGGTAATACCGGACTCGGGAAAACTTTTTTATCTAGTGCAATAGCAAATGAAATCTTGAAAAAAGGTAAAAATGTATTATATCAAACTGCTCCGGTTATGTTAGATGCAATACTAGATTATAGATTTGGTAAAACTAAAGGTTCTAATATATTAGATAGTATATTAAGTGTAGATTTACTAATAATTGATGATTTAGGTGCTGAAAATCCAAGTAATATTAAATCTTCTGAACTTTTTAATATTATTAATACACGTTTATTAAATCAAAATAAAATTACAAAAACCATAATTTCTACAAACTTAAATTTAAGAAATTTATATTCAAATTATGACGAACGTATTATTTCTAGAATTATTGGAAATTATGATATTTGTTACTTTTTTGG
>CALXWT010000090.1 GCA_944392445.1 uncultured Clostridia bacterium | reverse complement strand
AACTATATAATGATAGACCACGGAGATGGCTATTACACAGGATTTGGACACTTGAATTCATATAATGTAAGTCAAGGACAAACAGTATCAAGAGGACAACAAATAGCTATATCTGGTAATACTGGAATTTCAACTGGACCACATTTACATTATGAAGTATATATAGGGGGAATAGATAATTGGTATAGAGTTGATCCATTACAATATACAAGTCATCCTAGTTTAATATTTTAATACGAAAGTACCTACTTTATGAAAATAGAGTAAGTATTATTGACTTTAATAAGAATTTATGTTACAATAATAATGTCATCAAAAAGTGGCACAATAATAAAGGAGATGGCATATGAATACTATAGAAGACCAAATACGAAATCAAGGATTACTGAGAATAAAGAAAATTATTGATAAAGACAGAGACGGAGATAGATTTATTATTGTAAGAACTAAAAAGAATATAGAATTTATGAGGGAATATAGTCTTGATTTAGAAGACATAAAAGACATAATTAGACAACTATCCATAGAAGATTGTTTTTCAGGTCCAGAAACTGATAGAGCCCCTCAATATAAAGGCTGGATATTTAAGTTTAGTCCTATATTTGAGGAAACAAAACTTTATATTAAGATTAGAATTGAAAGTACAGAAAAATCAGTATGTTTATCGGTACATGAATTTGGTAAATATGATGAGGTGGTTTAGAATGAAAGTATATTGTCCATATTGTAAAAAAGAAGTAGATTACAAAATTGAAAAAAGGCAATTAAAAGAATTTAGAGGAATAGAAATAGATACTTATGAAAATGTAGCAATATGTAAAGAGTGTAATAATGATTTATATGTAGATAAAATAGAAAATGATAATAACAAAAGAATATATGAAATATATAGAAATAAAGCTAATATTATCAAACCACAAGATATTATTGAATTAAGAAAAAAATATAATATATCACAAAGAGAATTAACTTCAATTTTAGGATTTGGTAAAATGACAATAAACAGGTATGAAAAAGGTGGTGTACCTACTAAATCCCAAAGTGATTATATAAAGTTATTGATAGCTAGTGATAATGAATTTATAAAAAAAGCAAGTGAAGCATATAAAAATGGAAGTATAAGTCAAAAGACTTATGAAAAAATAATTTCGAAACAAGAAAATAATAAAGTTAGTAAGGAAGATATTCAAGATTTGTATAGAAAACATATAAAAGAAATACTAAATAGGAAACCTGACATATATAATGGATATACTCAATTAGATTTGGAAAAAATCGAAAATATTATTTCGTATATAGCAAGTAAAGTTAAAAACTTAACTATTACAAGTTTAAATAAATACCTATGGTATATTGATATGTTATCATTTAATCAAAGAAGTTTAGGAATTACTGGACTAACATATCAACACGAGAAATTTGGACCAACTATAATTGAACAAGAATATAATGAAATTTCTTTGTTGGATAATAAATATAAAAGAGAAGACTATGAAAATGAAAATGGAACTATAACTAAAATCGTAAGCAACAAAAATTTTGATTTAAGTAAGTTAAATGAAAACGAAATACACATAATTGACACAATAATTAAACTACTAAAAGATAAAACTGTAACGGATATATCTGATATGTCTCACAAAGAAGATGGATGGAAAAAAACAAAAAGATTTGAAAGAATATCATTTGAATATGCTATGAATTTAAGTATGCTTAAAAATAATATATAAGACAAGTACCTACTTTATGAAAATAGAGTAGGTATTATTGTAGAAGACAACAAGGTTCTGGAGTACCCGACTACGAGCTTTGATTGCTATGTAGGGTCAGGTTCTTATAAAAATATAAAATTTGATATTTTTAAAGAATATTATAAATTTTAAAAGAAAAGTATTTCAATTTAATAAAACTTATAATATAATGAAGAAAAAAATAGAAAGAGGAAACTTATGAAAGCAAAAAAAGTTGTAATGATTATTATTTTACTTATATTCTTAGCAATTATAGCAGTAGGAGCATTATATGCAGTAAAAAAACTAGCACCAGGTTTTGCAAACGAAGAAATATCAGATATGACAAATTTAGTCATAAATGGTAGTAATGTAACAGATTATTTAGAGGAAAATAACACAAAGGTTTATGTTAAAGACAATGTAACATATCTATCACTAAGTGATATGCAAAACTTCTTTGATAAATATATATATGTTGATGAAAAATATGGAAAAGTAATAAGTACATACAATTCAAACATAGTAACTTTAGACATAAACAATGGACAAATGCAATTAAATGATGGAAATGTAAGTGTAGTACAAACTCCACTTAAAGTAGATGACGTGCTATATATTCCTTTTTCACAAATGGAAGAGGCTTATGACGCAACCTGCACATACATTTCTGAAACTGATACTGTAATTATTGATACACAAGACAGAGATAAAACTATGGCCACTTTAACTAAAAACACAAATTTAAAAAGCCGTACTAGGAACTTAAGTAGGACTATTGCAAAATTAGAAGAAAACGAAGAGGTTATGATAATTGAAGAAGATGGAGACTGGTCAGAAGTAAGAACAAGTAAAGGAAAAATTGGTTATATAAACAATTCTGCAATAGGCAATAAAACTGAAGTACAAGCTACTAAGGTTACAGAAGAAAATAAATCTGATGAAAAAATAAATATGTTCTGGGATTATTTTTATGCTGAAGAAAGTATTCCGGATAGAACTGGACAAAGTTTTGAAGGAGTGAATGTTGTATCTCCATCATTCTTCATATTAGATAGTAATGGAGAAATAAAAACGAACATTGGCTATAGGGGAGAGGCATATATAAATTGGGCACATAGTAATGGTTATGAAGTTTGGTCAATGTTTTCAAATGACTCATTACAACAATTAACTTCGCAAATATTAAACGATTATGAGGCAAGAGAAAATTTAATATTAAATATTGTACAAAAGGCTAAACAATACAACCTAGACGGTATAAACATAGACTTTGAAAATATGTATATGGAAGATGCAGATGTATTTTCAAGATTTATAATCGAACTTGAACCACGTCTAAAAATACTAGGCAAAACCTTATCTGTAGATGTTACAGCACCAGATGGAGCAGAAAGCTGGTCTATGTGTTATGACAGAAATGTAATAGGAGATGTTGCAGATTATATAGTATTTATGGCTTATGACCAATACGGAGAAGCAAGTACGGAACCAGGGACAACCTCTGGGTATGAATGGGTAAAGGTAAATTTAGACAAGTTTGTAGAAACGGAAGAAATTGAGCCAGAAAAAATAATATTAGGGCTACCATTTTATACTAGAGTATGGACAACACAAAACGGAAATTTAGTACGTACAGATGTAGTGGCAATGAAAAACGTTGATGGAAACATACCAACAGGAGTAGAGAAAGTATGGGATGAAGTTACAAGGCAAAACTATATAAAATATGATTCAAACGGATATACACGCGAAATGTGGATTGAAGATATTGAGTCATATAAAGAAAAATTGCT
>CALXWT010000089.1 GCA_944392445.1 uncultured Clostridia bacterium | reverse complement strand
AAGCAAAAAATGTTAAAACATAATGTAAAAAAAGTAGTAGCTATTTTAATACTAGCCTTAATAACTTTATTGCTTACGCCTAAATCATCAATAGGAACCTCCTTAAATGCAGTTGGAGAAACCACAGTAACAAGAGTAGAAGAGCAGGAAAAACTGGTATCAATGGCATATTGGGACTGGTGGACACCTTTAAACAATATAAGCACACCAACACTAACAAACATAAGCGTAGAAGAAACGAACCTAGATACAAACAAAACTGTAACAACCGAAACAGGAAGCAACAATTTAGTTTATGCCGGTGAAGAAATTGTATACGAAATAGCCATAACAAATAATGGAACAAGAACAGAAGAAAACATAGAAGTAATAGACCAAATACCAGAAAATACAACATTTGTATCTGTAAATGACGAAAACACGGCAGAAGAAATACTAGATGAAAACAATAATGTTATAGGAATTAAGTGGCAAGTTACAGTAGAACCAGAAGAGACAGTAACCGTTTCATTTACAGTAAGAGTAAATGAAAACGTAGAAGGTACAATAACAAATACAGCATTAGTAAATGGAGAAGAAAGTAATGAGACACACACGGCAATAATAAAAAATGAAAAAACAAGTACAATAATGAGAAATGGCGAAGAAGTAAAAGTTGCAAAAGTAGGAGACCAAATTATATATACAATTACAGCAATAAATACAGGAGATGTTGCCGGAGAGATTTCAGTAGAAGATACAATACCAGAGGGAACAACACTAGTATCTGCCGAAGGAGCAACAATTTCAGCAGACAATAGAACTCTAACTTGGAATAATGTAAATGTATCAGTAGGAGAAAGAGCATCTGTACAATTTACAGTAGAGGTTGAAGAAATAGATGGAGAAATAACCAACACAGCAATAGTAGGAGAAAAAGAAACAGAAGAAAATAGAGTCCCAACAGCAGAAATAGAAATAACAAAAGAAGTAACAAACATAACAAGAGAGGGAGCAAGCATTGGAATAGATGCAGAAGTTACAGAGGGAGATATAATAGAATATACAATAACTGTAACTAACAAAGGAAGTGTAGACTTAAGCAACATAGTTATAGACGAGCAACTAGAAGGAGTAGAAATCGAAACAGGAAGTCTAAACATAGCAAGCCTACCAGCAGGAGCACAACAAGAAATAACAGCAACATATACAGTAACATATCAAAATGACATACAAAATAAAACAGAAAGAGAAATATATAATAAAGTAGTAGTAACAGGAGAATATATAGCAGACCCAGAAAACCCAGACGAAATAGATACAGTAGAAGATGAAGACGAAGTAAGTACACCAGTAGCAGACGTACAAAGATTAAGTGTAGTAAAAAGTGCAAACAAAACAGAAGGAGTAAAAGTAGGAGAAACAGTAAGGTACACCATAAGAGTACAAAATATAGGAAATGTAAGCTTGCAAAATATTGCAGTGGCAGACGTAATAACAACATCAGCAGGAACATTTAATATAACAATATATAGTGACATAGACTGTACAATAGAAATAACAAAAATAGCAAGACTAAGAGTAGGAGAAACAGCAACAGTATATGCAAAATACACAGTAACCCAAGCAGATGTGGACACACAAACAACAATAAGCAATATAGCCACAGCAACACCAGAAGGAGTAGAAGAGCCAACCCCAAGCAACCAAGTAGAAATAACTACAGAGTCTACGGCACCAGCAATAGATATAAGCAAAACAACAACAGCAATAAAGAAAAGCGATGAGACAAGCTTTACGCAAAATATAGATAGAGTAAGACCAGGAGATGTTATTCAGTATACAATAACAATATTGAACACAGGAAACGTTACCTTAAACAATATTGTAGTAACAGATTCGCTAAAGGTAACAGTAAACGGAGACGAAAAAGAAGTAGATAACACAACCGGAGTTTCAACTATAGCAACAATAAATAGTTTAGCACCATATACAGAACCAGTAACAATAACTGCTTTGTACACTGTAACAGAAGCAGACACAGCAAACCTAGATAGAATCCACAACACAGCAATAGCAACAGCAGAAGACGGAACCACAGATAGAGCAGATGACGAAACAGTATTAGTAAACAGAGACACATCTGTAACAGTAAATAAAATATGGGCAGATAATAACAATCAAGACGGAATAAGACCAGAAACAATAACAATAAACCTATATGCAGATGGAGAGCAAGTACAAACACAAACAATTACAAGTACAAGCTACACATTTGCACAGTTACCAACATATAATGAAGCCGGAAATGTAATAACATATACAGTAACAGAAAATGCAGTAAACGAATATACAACTACATATAGTGAAGATACATTCACAATAACAAATACATACATACCAGAAACCACAAGTGTAACAGTAAGAAAAACATGGGATGACAACAATGACCAAGATAGAATGAGACCAGATTCAGTAAGTGTAAGTTTAAGCAACGGAGTAACAGCAGTAAACACACAAACTCTATCAAATGAAAATAACTGGACATATACGTTTACAAACTTGCCAAAGTATTCTAATGGAACATTAATACCATATACAGTAGTAGAAAATAATGTACCAGAGGGCTACACAGCAGAAGTAACAGGAAGTATAGAAACAGGATTTACAATAACAAATGCACATACACCAAACTTAATAAACATATCTGTTACAAAGGTTTGGGAAGATAATAACAACTATTATGGAGCCAGAAATCCAATAGAAGTTACTCTAAATGCAAATGGAGCGGTAAACCAAACAGTAACAATAACCGAAGCTGACAATTGGCAACATACATTTGAAAGAGTGCCAGAATACGAAAATGGAGTGAAAATAAACTATACAATAACAGAAACACCAGTAGAAGGCTACCAAACAACAATAACAGGAGACGTAGAAACAGGATTTACAATTACAAATAAATACAACAATATAACAGTAAATAAAATGACATTGGTAGATTCCGAAACAACACAAAGAGAAGTAGGACTTGACGTAGTATTTGTGCTAGATATTTCAGGAAGTATGAGAAAAGATAGTATTGAAGGTAT
>CALXWT010000088.1 GCA_944392445.1 uncultured Clostridia bacterium | reverse complement strand
TGGCCCCTTGGTCAAGCGGTTAAGACGCAGCCCTCTCAAGGCTGAATCATGGGTTCGATTCCCGTAGGGGTCACCAAATATTAAAGAGTATTAGTTTATTTCTAATACTCTTTTTTTGCTTTTATAATTACAATTAGCATTTTCCCCTAGCCATATTTATGTATATTTTTTAAAGTTTCTGTATTTCTTTTATTTTCCATCACATTTTTCTATACAAAAGTCTAAAATTTCTTTTAGTCTTTCATCTTGTTTTGTTAAATATAAATATCCTATTAAAGCTTCAAAACCTGTAGAATACATATATTCTTGTACTGTTGCATTTTTAGGAAGATGATGGTTTTCTGCATTTCTCCCTCTTTTTACAATTTCTTTTTCCTGCTCTGTTAATTTTTCTTCAATTTTTTCTAATATTTCTGCTTGAGCTTTTGCTTTTACATATTTTATTGCTTCTATATGTAGCTTGTGTGGTTTTAATTTAGTTGTATTCACTAAAAATTCTCTTACATATAGTTCATATACACTATCTCCGATATATGCCCAAGTAAGTGGAGACATTGTATTTACATCTGCAATATTTTTTGGTCTTTCTATTATTTCTATCATTTATACTCCCTTCTATTCGCTATAATGAAGCTTTAGTTTTGTTAAATCTCCTCCAATGTTATTCTTCCTATTTTTCCACTTCTAAAATCATCTAGTATAATTTTTGCTACTTTTTCTTCGTCAATATTTCCTCCTGAAATTAGTGCTCCTCTTCTCTTTCCTATTAAGTGCATTACCTCAAGCACTTTTTCATTTTCTGCAATATCCATATTATATATTTCTTCAAGCTCACTAGAAGTTAGTTTATATCTTTCTATCAATTTGTCTAAATGCTTATTTATTAATAAGCTTAATAAACTGAATCCTATTTCTATTGTTTCAAGCACATCGTCTTTTATACTTCCTGTATATGCTAAATTTAGTGCCACTTCCTCACTTTGGAATTTTGGCCATAGCACTCCTGGTGTATCAAGCAATTCTATGTTTTGATTTATTCGTATCCATTGTTTTTGTCTGGTTACACCTGGCTTATTTCCAACTGTTGCAGAATTCTTTTTAGATATACGATTTATAAAAGAAGATTTTCCTACATTTGGAATGCCAAGTACCATAACTCTAATTGCTTTTCCTATTCTTCCTTTGGTTTCGTATTGTTTTCTGCCACTACTATATACCTCTTCTATCTTGCTAATTGCTTTATTTATTCCCTCTCCTGAGTTTGAATTTACTAGCACTGCCTCTATGCCCTTTTCTTTAAAATGCTCTATCCACTTAGCATTTTTCTTTTCATCTGCTAAATCATATTTGTTTAGAACAATAACTTTCTTTTTGTTCTTTGTATATTCAGCCATATCTGGATTTCTACTAGAAATTGGTATTCTAGCATCTAATATTTCTACTACTACATCTATTAGTTTTAAGTCCTCTATTATTTGCCTCTTAGTCTTAGCCATGTGGCCTGGGTACCAGTTGATGTTTATAGAATTTTCTCTATTGATATACATTTTTATTACTTCCTTTTCTCGTTATATTCTTTTACTTTTAATATTGTTTTAATTATATTATCCATAAACTTTTCTTTTTTCCAATCAAATTTATCTTCATATTTTAAATCTTTAGCAATTAATTTTCTCATCAATTGACTTATAGGTTCAAAATTATATGTTACATATTTAAAATTATTATTATTAATATACATAATATAGTTTTCATTACTTTTTATATCCTCTATTCTTTGGATTGGTTTAAAATTTAATCTTTTAATTATTTTTGGTTCATCTAGATATGCATGATTAACAATATGACTATGTGCATGAATAACGCTATTGGCCCTTATACTATTATCTGATACTGGCGAACCATGTTCAAATACAATTGGATATTTACCATAAATATCTCTAAAAATATTTCTATACTTTTCTATTATAAAGTTATACTCATCCATTTCATTTTTAGTTAATTCAGACATCGAATTAATATGTCTTTTGCTAACTACTAAAATATAACCATCTACTAATGAGCCTACAGTTGGTAAAATATAAAAATGATTCTTTTCATCCAATATTGTATTTTCAATTTTATTTTTTTCTAAATTGCAAAAAATACAATTAATAATTATCACCTTTTCTTTTCAATATTTTATAATATATATCATACTTATATATATTATTTTTCAGAGTTATTTTAAATTAGGATATGTAATAATCTATTTAAAATGAATGTTGATATTCCAACGTTTTCTCTTGTTTTTCCATAAATTCATCTCGCCCAGTTAATGTTGATTTCGTGATAACTTTTTTCATCTTTTCCTTTATCCATCTATGTTCACTCCTTTACTTAAAATTTACGTCTATTTTGCCATTTTGAAATATAATTATACTATCTATAAATCAATTGTTCTGATAGTTGCATTATATATCACATCCTTTTTTCTTTATAATAATTTAGTCCCCTCCAACATGAACTACCACTAGCTAAAGATATTATTCCCATAACTTTACTCCTCTTTATTTCCATTTCCTAATA
>CALXWT010000087.1 GCA_944392445.1 uncultured Clostridia bacterium | reverse complement strand
TGCCCTCTTCTTTTATTGCTTCCATATTTACGCCATATTCCTTTAGTTTATTTATTAGGTCTATGGTTTGTTCTTCTCTAAAGAAGTCGGTTATGCTTTTTGCAATTATTTTTCCTATTTCTTCTTTCATATATAATTCTTCATAAGTAGCATTTATTAGCTTGTCCATTGTGTTATATGTTTTGCACAATGTTTTTGCAAGTTTTACTCCTACGTGTCTTATTCCAAGTGCATTTACTAGTCTGTATAAGTCTCTATGTTTGCTTTCTTCTATTGCGTCAATTAAATTTTGTGCAAATTTTTTGCCATTTTTCTTTAATGATGCTATGTCCTCAAGTGTTAATTTATATATATCTGTGATGTTGCTTATAAGCCCTCTATTTATTAGCTCTTCTATTATTGCTTCGCCAAGCCCTGTTATGTCCATAGCTTCTCTTGAAGCAAAATGTATTATTCCTCTATATAGTTTTGCTGGGCATTCTATTCCATTGCAGTACCACGCTGCTTCTCCCTCTTCTCTTACTGCTTGTGCTCCACATACTGGGCATACTGTTGGCATTTCAAAGTCTTTTTCTTCTCCGGTTCTTTTCTCTTTGTTTACTCCAATTACTTCTGGAATAACATCTCCTGCTTTTTGAATTATTACAGTGTCACCTATTTTAATGTCTCTTTCGCGTATATAGTCTTCATTATGAAGAGTGGTTTTTGATATTCTAGAACCTGCTACAACTACTGGCTCTAAAATTGCCATTGGTGTTATTGCACCAGTTCTTCCTACTTGGCACATTATATCTTTTAGCTTTGTTTCTTTTTTCTCTGGTGGATATTTATATGCAACTGCCCATTTTGGTGTTTTATAGGTTGTTCCTAACTTTTCTCTTAGCTCCAGATTGTCAACTTTAACAACTGCTCCATCTATTCCAAATGATATTTTTTCTCTATCTTTTCCTATTTTTTCTATTGCTTTTATAGCTTCGTCTATATTGTTGCAAAGTATTTTTACTGGATTTACATTAAATCCTAACTTTTCAAGGTATAGCAAGCTTTCATAATGTGATGTGAATTTTATTGTGTCTGATTTTTGCACATTAAAAATATAGATGTCGAGTGGTCTTTTGGCAGTTATTTTACTATCTAATTGTCTTAATGAACCTGCTGCTGCATTTCTAGCATTAGCAAATTGTCCCTCTTCTTCCATCAATCTGTCTGCATTTAGCTTTTCAAATTCTTCTTTTCCTATAAATACTTCTCCACGAACTGTAATGTCTATTGGCTCTTTTAGTTTTTTAGGAATTGTTCTTATTGTTCTTAAGTTTTCAGTAACATCTTCTCCTACAGTACCATTTCCTCTAGTTGCCCCACGTACAAATACTCCATTTTTGTACTCTAGTGCTGCAGATAGTCCATCTATTTTTGTTTCAACCACATACTTTAATTCTATATTATTCTCTTCTGCAACTTTTCTTACTCTTTCGTCAAAGTCTTTTACTTCTTGAAATGAGAACACATCTTGAAGGCTCTGTAAAGGCACTTCATGAGTTACCTTTTCAAAGCCTTTTTTTATACTAGCTCCTACTTTTTGCGTTGGAGAGTCCTCTCTAATAAGTTCTGGGTATTCTGCCTCAATTTGTTTTAATTCTTTCATAAGCATATCGTACTCGTAATCACTAACAACTTGCTTATCATCAAAATACATTTGTGTATAATATTTAAGTAAAGGTACTAATTCCTCTACTCTTTTTTTACTTTGTTCTAAATTCATTTTTCTTCATCCTTTTTGTTTTTTTCTCTTTTATATAAGAATCTTTAACCAGTTTTTATTATATAGAAAAAAATTAACTTGTTATTTGATATTATAGTATTTTTAACGTTTTTTCCATATTAGGCAAGTTAGTTTCTGCCTCGAGTTATCTTTGCAATGCGTATTTTGCCGTTTTTCAATGTAACTTTATATTATATAGGTTTATATAGGAGATTTACTAGAAATTTTCTGTTCTTCATTAGACAGGTGGCTTAAATTTCTCCCTTAAATAGTTCTTTGCATCCTTTTAAATAATCTATTCCAGAGAATATTGTTGCTATAACCGAAATACTTAAAAGTACTGTTGTACATAAGTTTAGCACAAATGAAAAGCCTGTTAAGTTTCCTGTAAAAACTGCTCCAAAGCTATTAACATCTATGAATGCTATAATTATGCCTATCATCTGTGTGCAAGTTTTTATTTTACCCCAAATACTTGCAGCTATTACCTTACCAGATTTTTCTACTGCAACTAACCTATAGCCTGAAACAATAAATTCACGAATTACTACTATAGCTGGTATCCAAGCTGGCAACCTTCCTGCTTCTACAAGTATAAGCATTGCCACAATAACTAATATTTTATCGGCAATAGGATCTAAAAACTTGCCAAATGTAGTAATTTGATTTCTAGAACGTGCTATATATCCATCTAGCTTATCAGTTAAAGAAGCAATAATAAATATAACATTAATTATTAAATATGTAAGTGGTATACCCCATAATTCTCCCGATATGTTAAAAAACGGTATTATTAAAATAATTGGTACTAAAATAATTCTAAATAAAGTAAGCTTATTTGCTAAATTCATATT
>CALXWT010000086.1 GCA_944392445.1 uncultured Clostridia bacterium | reverse complement strand
CATTTACCGTATAAGATTAACAAATATGTTGGAGCGGGTATTAAGTTAGACCTCTCCAAAATAAAAATTAAGGGATTTCAAGCGTCGGAAGACGGAAAATTTTGCGATTTAGTGGGTTTGGTTAACTCAGTTGACCCGTTTGGACTCCTCTAATTTATAGCAAAGTTTAGGCCACTTAGGGAAATTTCTCTAGGTGGTCTTTTTATTGCAAAAAAATCTATAAAAAAATCTTCATTATCCTAGAATAATGACATAACTTATGATATAATATGTAACGTTAAAAAGAATGGAGGGTAAACATGGCTAAAGTCGCAAAAGAAACTGAAAAAACATTTGAAGAAAATTTAAAATACATTGGTCTAAATCTAGATAAATTACCAGCCTTTCTAAAAAAATATGAAGGACTTAATTTTAGACCTTCTAATTCTTATGATGATGCAGTGTACAAGGTATATAAATATGTAAACATAAAAGATATAGAAATACTAATAACCCCAGAAAATAGGTTAACAGATATAAAACAAAGGTATAAATTATCTAGCTCAATTTATGAATATTTAGATTCAGAAAACGAAGAAAATATAGAAAAATTTGCTAAATTTATTAAAATGGTAACCACAATGAGCATTCCAAGGATAGAAGAAATAACAAAAGAACAAGAAGAACTAAATGAAAAGATACCATTTGAAGTAAAATATCCAAACAACTTTATATGGCAAATTTATTATTCAGACTATGCAAAAAAATATTTTATGTTAGTACCAACAGAAGAGCAAGATAACAACGCTCTATTTTATTTGTTAAAAGAGCAAATTGCAAATATAAGAGCCAGAAAACCAAGATATATATTTACTCCAATAAGCTATATGGAGTATACAGGAGGCTTTTTAAGTAAATCGGAAATAGATGATATGGAGAATTACTTATGGTATTTTACAAAAGATTGGCCAAATATATATGAAATATTTGATAAGGATAATAACTTATTCATAAAAATTGTGGGGCAAACAAATATATACGAAAAAATGCGAACAACATATTCTATAACATTATATACAAAAGAAGAAGCTCTAGAATTATATAAGCTCTTAAAAGCAATGTTTATACTAGCAACTGGTGCAAGAGAAGAATATCATTTTACAACTAAAATAAGTAAGGACGGAAAAATTGAGTTTTGGAGTAACAATACTAAAATAGAATATAGTAAGCTAGCAGAATTTATTAAAGTAGAATACGTAGACAAAATTGACAAACTTAAATATGAAGAAAAAGAGAAAAAAGAATTAAAAAGAAAGCTAGATAAGTTTAAGACAATAATAGAAGATTTGACACAAGAATATTTACTAAGACAAAAACAGATAGCAACATTTTTAGAGTGTAAAAAAACTTTTTTTGGTAGAGTAAGATATTTCTTTAAGAAAAAGAAAGATGAAAAAGTTATTAAAAAGCCAGAAAAACGTGTTGTAAATGAAGAAAAGAAAGACGAAACATTAGAATCTCTATATGAATTAAAAGAACAGTATACCATAGAAGATTTAATAAATATCTGTACTAAATTAGAAGAAGTAAAAAAAGAAAATACTAATTTAACTCTTGATTTAAAAGCAATTGAGACTAAAGAGGAAATTTTATCTAAGAAAAATGACAATGCGGATTTATATATTAAAGAAATTGACAAGCACAAGAAAAGTATTTTTGAATTTTGGAAGTTTACAAGTAAAGATGAAATGCAAACATTGGCAGAGGCAGAAGAGGAAGAAGAAAACGAAAAAACAAAAATGAAAAGATATTTCGACTATGATGAAGATATGGAAGAATTAGGTAAAAAGATGGATGAGTTGCAAAGAAGAAAACTATCTAAAAATGAGACAGATGCAATGTTTGCAATAAGACATGTACCGAATTCATTTAAAGAATTAGAATCAAGCGATGAGGAAGAAAATACAGAAATAAATGAAGTAGAAGAGAGCAAGAAGACTCGAGGCAGAAAGAAAAAAGTAACTACTGCAATAGAAGAAGATTTAAAGAAATTACAGCAAGATTATCAAAATGACATAGAAATAATAAATGCTAAAGATTTTGATATTTTTGGAGGGCTAATTGAGGATAAAACAAAAATAAAAGCTATAAATAATCAGAAACATAGAGAAATAGAAAAAGATAAGTACAAGGTGCTTAATATCAACATGGACACAGATGTAGAAGCTTATAAGGAAAATATACGTGGTTACTTACAACTAATAAAAGAAGCTTTAAACAAAATACAAGCTCCTTATGATATGTCTGTATACTGTGTAAATAATAAGAAAAGCATAGAAGGGATGCATATATTTGACATAAATCCAAAAAGTGCAATAGAGCAAGAATTACGAAGCAAAAAAGCAAAAATACAACTATGCAAAATAAATATAAAAGAAAATACACCAGCAGTTTTTTACACAAATATAATGTTCTATGACAATTTTAATAAGACCTTGCCAGTAGGCATGAATCTATCAACAGAAGTTTTGCTTGATACAAATAAATTGAATTTGAAGTTTGCAAAAGAGGAAAGCTTCTACGTAAATTATAAGGTAGATGAATTCGATTTTAATACAAAAGAAATAGTAGTGTATGAGTACAATGTGGAAGAATAGGAAATAGTGAAAAGTGAAGTGCACCCCAAATGTTAGACAAAAAATCTAACATTTGGAGGTGTATTTTTTATGAGTAAATATTCTAATGA
>CALXWT010000085.1 GCA_944392445.1 uncultured Clostridia bacterium | reverse complement strand
AGAGTACGTATGGAACAAACAGCAAAATATGCCAAAGAAAATGGATATGATACGATTACAACAACTCTTTTAGTAAGCCCTTATCAAAAGCATGAAGAACTAAAAGCAGTATGCGAAGAAATTGCCACAAAATATGGCTTAAAATTTTTATATAGAGACTTTAGAATAGGTTTTAGAGAAGGACAAACAAAGGCAAGAGAAATTGGCTTGTATATGCAAAAATATTGCGGATGTATATTTTCAGAGGAAGATAGGTATTCTAAGCAAATAAATAAAAATAAAGCAGTATAATTGAAAAAAATATAAATATACTAAAAATAGTTGAAAATTTTTAATACTTATGTTAAAGTAGGTACGAGAAAATTATAGGAGGAATGAAAAATGGGTAAAAAAATTATAATTGCAATAGTTGTAATACTAGTAATTGCAGTAATCGGAGTAGGAGTTTATTTTCTTTTAAACAACGGTAATGAGGAAACTAAAACAATAGATATAGATACAGCAAGCCAGACACTTGCAAATAGTGCACCATTTAACGAAATGTCTACAACAGATATTACAACAGAACTTTTAGGTTCATTATATGGAATTAACACAGACAATGTAGAAAAAGTAGTTGGAAAAGTTCCTATGATGAATGTACAAGCATCTATGTATATATTAATTCAAGCTAAAGAGGGAACAGTAGATACTGTTAAAACAGAACTAGATAATTATGCTAAACAGTATGAGGAACAATGGAGCACATATTTACCAGAACAATATGAATTAGTACAAAATAGAAAAGTAGGAACCGTTGGGAATACTGTTTATATGATTATTGCAGAAAATGCAGAAGTACTTGAACAAGAAATTACAAAATAACATTTTAGGTATAGACTCTAATAAAAAATAGAGTCTATATTTTTGTCTAATAGGAAAATTATTATTTCCTATTAGATAAAAATTCTTGAAAATACTATCGTCTTTTAGTTTTCCTCTTTAAAGTTGGAAACTTTAGACTAGCACAAACAAAGTGGAATTAAGGTTGCATTATCGAATGTATAATTGTAAAAAAAATAGGGATAATATGTAAATATAAAGCTACAAAAGTAACATAAAAATGGGAAATAAATACTATATAGTAGAATAACAAAAATTACATATTTAAACTTTGGACTTTCACATAAAATAGAAACAAAAACGTTAAATAAAAAAAGATTTGAAGGGAAAAACATATGTTAGAAATAATAATGTTAATAATAGGATTTGCAATAATTATAAAATCAGCCGATTTACTGGTTGATTGTGCATCCTCTTTGGCAATAAAATGTCACTTACCTAAAATGCTAATTGCACTAACAATAGTATCGTTTGGAACATGTGCACCAGAGATAGCTATTTCGTTTCAAAGTATAGCTTCACAAAACGGGGAAATTGCATTTGCAAATATAATAGGAAGTTGTGCTGTGAATGTATTTTTAATAATTGGATTAGCTTGTGTAATAAGACCAATTAAAGTTAAACATAAAACAATAAAAAAAGAACTTCCAATATTGCTTTTAATTACTACAGTTTTTTCAATTTTAATGTTAGATAGCCTATTTAATCCAGCTACTCCAAATGGATTTTCACGTGCAGATGGAGTAGTGTTAATACTGATGTTTTTTATATTTGTGCTATATCTATTTCAATTATTAAGACACAGAAATAAAAATTCTAACGAAGATGTTAAAATAAAATATGAAAATCCACTTGTAGCAATTTTACTTTTAATTATTAGTTTGATTTTAATAATATTTAGCAGTGATTTAATTGTAAATAATGCAACTTCTTTAGCATATAAACTAAACATAAGTGATAAAATTGTTACAATGGTTTTAATTGCAATAGGAACATCATTGCCAGAAATGATAACTACTGCAGCAAGTGCCAAAAAGGGCGAATTTGATATAGCAATAGGAAATATTATAGGAACTAATATATTTAACATTTGTATTGTGTTAGGTTTGCCAATAGTAATTTATGGAGGCATCGAACTGCAAGGATTTAATTTTATAGACATTATAGAAGTATTTGCATCTTCTTTTGTACTATATGTTTTTGCAAAAAATGATAATGTAATATCAAGAAGAGAAGGATTAACAATGATTGCTATATTTATTGTGTATTATTCCTATTTGTTTTTGCAGTAAATGGATACAATTCGTCACAGGAGAATGTATAAAATCATTCTCTTGTGACTTTTTGCGCAAAAAATCTTTATATAATATAGCTAAAATAAAAAAAGTGTGATATAGTATGTGAGTACATTTCAAAATGAAGGAGAAAAATAATGTCTAGATTAGTTTTAATAGATGGAAATAGTATTTTAAATAGAGCATTTTATGGAATAATGGGGAACAAAATGTTAACAACGCCAGATGGAAAATATACAAATGCAGTGTATGGCTTTTTGGCAATAATGTTTAAAGTTATTGATGATTTAAATCCAGAATATATGGCAATTGCATTTGACCTAAAAGCACCTACTGCAAGACATAAATTATATGAGGGCTATAAAGCAACAAGAAAAGGAATGCCAAATGAACTTGCAGAACAAATGCCCATTTTAAAAGAAATATTAGAATTAATGCATATTACTATAATAGAAAAAGAAGGCTATGAGGGTGACGATATATTAGGAACCTTAGCCAAAGAGGGAGAAAAAGCAGGATTAGATGTAACAATTGTTTCTGGAGACAGAGACACATTTCAATTAGCATCTTCAAAAATTTCTATTAGGATACCTCATACAAAGGTTGGAAAAACAGAGGTTGATACTTTTGG
>CALXWT010000084.1 GCA_944392445.1 uncultured Clostridia bacterium | reverse complement strand
ATTTGATGGATATCAATCTAATTATCAACTTTATCAAAATCTTCAAAAAAAGACAGAAAAAATAGAAGAACAAGTTAGTTTGAATTCTGTAAGAATTTCTATCTTAGAAGATAAAGCCAAGTATAATCATAATATTTAAAAAAGAGTGGTTTCATTCAAATGAAACCACTTTTTAACTTTAATAATTTTCAGCATTTACTTCAAAATAGCTTTGAGCATGTTTACATACAGGACAAATTGTAGGAGCTTCTAATCCAACATGGATATGTCCACAATTTCTGCATTTCCAAACTACTATACTACCTTTTTTAAATACTTCACCTTCATTAACATTTTCTAATAATTTTTTATATCTTTCTTCATGGTGTTTCTCAACTTCTGCAATGCCTCTAAAAGTTGCAGCTATCTCTAAGAATCCTTCTTCTTCAGCTTCTTTAGCAAATTTTGGATACATTTCAGACCATTCATAATTTTCTCCTGCAGCAGCATCTGCTAAGTTTGATTTTGTATCTCCAATTCCTTCTAGATATTTAAAATGTAATTTTGCATGTTCTTTTTCATTTTCTGCTGTCTCTAAGAATATAGCAGCTATTTGCTCATATCCTTCTTTTTTGGCAACACTTGCAAAGTATGTATATTTATTTCTAGCTTCTGATTCTCCAGAAAATGCAGCTCTTAAATTTGCTTCTGTTTTTGATCCTTTTAATTCCATAATTATACCTCCTAAATAATATTTAATTCAGCTAATATAATATTATAAAAGATAAGAAAAGTCAAGCAAAAGAAAATGATTGTTTACGTTATCAATTACATAATAAGTAACATATAATAAAATAGATAATAATATTAGGAGGATTATATGGGACTTACTAGACAAACAAAAAAAGAGGTTAATACTTCAAATGTTAAGGTAATGGAAATATCTCGGAAAGTATGATTACACCGTAGCAATAGCAGGAAATCCAAATGTGGGAAAATCAACAATATTTAATAATCTTACAGGAATGAAGCAACATACAGGAAATTGGCCACGGAAAAACAGTGGCAAGTGCAGTAGGAGTATGCAAATATAAAGGAAAAGAGTTTTTATTAGTGGATATACCAGGTACATATTCAATAATGTCAAACTCCGAAGAAGAAGAAATTGCAAGAGACTATATCTGCTTTGGAAATCCAAAGGTCACTGTAGTAATATTAGATGCTACATCTCTAGAAAAAAACTTGAACTTAGTATATCAAATAATGGAAATAACCAGCAACATTATAGTATGTGTAAATTTACTAGATGAAGCAAAGAAAAAAGGGATAAGTATAGACTTTGCAGAATTGGAAAAAAGGTTGGGTGTGCCAGTAGTTGGTGTTATAGCAAGGAAAAAGAAAACATTAAATAAATTAACAGAAATGATAGACAAAGTGTGTAATGGAGAGATAAAACCAGAACCTAATAAGATAAAATATCCACCATACCTTGAAAATAGTGTGGAAAAGTTGGAAGAAAAAGTAAATAAAATGTTAACAAAAGAAAGTCAAAAATTATCAAGATGGCTCTGTTTAAAGCTAATTGATGGAGACCAAAAGATTTTAAGAAGCATAGAAAAAAACTTAAAAATAAGTTTAATAGATAATGAAGATTTAATAAAAGAAAAAGCAGAGATTAGTGATATATTAAATTTTAACGGAGTGAGTCAAAATGAAGTAAAAGATAAAATGATATCAAGCATAATATTTAGAGCAGAAAATATATATGAAGATACAGTTAGTATAACAAATGAAAAATACAATTTAAAGGACAGAAAAATAGATAAAATACTAACATCAAAAGTTCTTGGAATACCACTCATGCTAACATTTTTAGGCATAATTTTATGGATAACAATAAAAGGGGCAAATTATCCATCAGAATGGTTATTTAAAGTGTTCAATTTTTTGCAAGAAAAATTAGTAGATGCTTTTGAATTTTTACAAGCACCTAGTTGGCTTAAAGGAATAGTAATTGACGGAATATATAAAACTTTAACTTGGATTGTAGCAGTAATGCTACCACCAATGGCAATATTTTTTCCATTATTTACACTATTAGAAGATTTAGGATTTTTGCCTCGTATTGCATTTAACCTAGATAAGTTTTTCAAAAAAGCAGGAAGTTCGGGAAAACAAGCACTTACCATGTGTATGGGATTTGGTTGTAACAGTTGTGGAGTAACAGGCTGTAGAATAATAGACTCGCCAAGAGAAAAACTAATTTCTATTATTACAAATGCATTTGTACCGTGTAATGGAAGATTTCCATTCTTAATAACAATATCAAGTATATTTATAGGAGGAGTATTTACAAAGGCAAACTCATCAATAGTATCTACAATTACGGTTTTACTTATTGTATTACTCGGAATTCTAATGACACTACTCATCTCAAAAATCCTAAGCAAAACAATATTAAAAGGAGAAAGCACTTCGTTTGTACTAGAACTTCCACCATATAGAAAACCACAAATAGGGCAAATATTAGTCAGGTCAATACTTGATAGAACATTATTTGTGCTAGGAAGAGCAATAGCAATAGCAGCACCTGCAGGACTTGTAATATGGTTATTTGCAAACATAAACATTGGTGAAATAAGCATATTAAATTATATAGCAAACTTCTTTGAACCATTTGCAAGACTTATGGGATTAGATGGATACATTTTAACAGCATTTATTTTAGGAATACCAGCAAATGAAATTGTTTTACCTATAATTCTTATGTGCTATATGGGAAAAGGCAGTTTAGTAAATTTGGAAAACATGTATGAAATAGAACAAATACTATTGCAAAATGGCTGGACCATTTTAACTGCAATAAATGTAATGATATTTACATTTTTGCATTTTCCATGTACTACAACCTTGCTTACAATAAAAAAAGAAACAGGAAGCATAAAATGGACTATAATTGCTTTTTTACTGCCTACAATATGTGGTGTGGTATTATGTATGG
>CALXWT010000083.1 GCA_944392445.1 uncultured Clostridia bacterium | reverse complement strand
GGATAGTTAAAAAAGGCTATTTTTTCGAAAAGAAATAGCCTTTTTTACTTGCAAAATTTAAAGCATTTATAGTATAATACAAGGGTAGAATAAATAACGGAAATAGAAAGGACGGAATAATAAAAATGGAAGAAAATGAAGGAAAGATTATAGAAAGAAACATTGAAACAGAAATGAAAACATCATATATTGACTATGCTATGAGTGTTATTGTTTCTCGTGCACTTCCAGACGTAAGAGATGGTTTAAAGCCAGTACATAGAAGAATTTTATATGCTATGTATGAAGATGGTATAACATCAGACAAGCCATACAGGAAAAGTGCTAATACAGTAGGTTCGGTTTTAGGTAGATATCATCCTCATGGAGATTCATCAGTTTATGATGCTATGGTAAGAATGGCACAAGATTTCTCTATGAGATATCCATTAATTGATGGTCACGGAAACTTTGGTTCAGTTGATGGTGACGCGCCAGCTGCTATGAGGTACACTGAAGCAAGAATGTCAAAAATTGCAGAGACTATGCTTGAAGATATTGAAAAGAACACTGTTGACTTTATGCCTAACTATGATGATAGATTACAAGAACCAACAGTTCTACCAGCAAAAATACCAACACTTTTAATAAATGGCTCATCAGGTATTGCAGTCGGTATGGCTACTAATATACCACCTCATAACTTATCGGAAGTTATAAATGGTATTATAAAAATTATAGATGATGATAATGTTACAGATGAACAACTTATGAATATAATTAAGGGACCAGATTTTCCTACAGAAGGACTTATACTAGGTAGAGATGGCATTAAAGAAGCATATACAACTGGTAAAGGCAAAATAACAATGAGAGCAGAAGCCGAAATAGAGGAAATGAGTGGAAATAAGCAAAGAATTGTTGTTAGATCATTACCATACCAAGTTAACAAAGCAAAATTAGTTGAAAATATTGCTAACTTAGTAAAGGAAAAGAGAATAGAAGGTATATCAGAAGTAAGAGATGAATCTGACAGAGAGGAAAAAGTAAGAGTCGTAATTGAACTAAAAAGAGATGTAAATGCACAAGTTATTTTAAATCAATTATTTAAATATACACAAATGCAAGATACTTTTGGAGTTATAATGTTAGCATTAGTTAACGGCGAGCCAAAGATTCTTACATTAAGACAATGCCTTGACTATTATATAGACCATAGAAAAACAGTAATACTTCGTAGAACACAATTTGACTTGGATAAGGCATTAGCTAGAGCTCATATATTAGAAGGATTAAGAATTGCTATAGACAATATAGACGAAGTAATTGAAATAATTAGAAATTCTTATGATGATGCGAAAGAAAGATTAATGGAAAGATTTAAGCTTTCTGATATACAAGCACAAGCTATACTAGATATGAGATTAAAAACACTATCAGGTTTGCAACGTGAAAAAATAGAAGAAGAATATGCAGAATTAATGAAGTTAATTGAGCATTTAAGAGCAATACTTGCTAGCGATAGACTTGTTTATGACATTATTAAGGAAGAATTACTAGAAATAAAAGATAAATATGGTGATGAAAGAAAGACAAAAATAGTTGCAGCAGAAGGAGAATTTGATGTAGAAGATTTAATAAAAGAGGAGCAATGTGTTGTTGCTTTAACTCATTTTGGTTATGTAAAAAGAATGCCAATAGATACATATAAGAGTCAAAAAAGAGGAGGTAAAGGAATAACAGGAATCGCTACTAGAGAAGAAGACTTTGTAAAAGAAATATTTACTTGTTCTACACATGATACTATATTATTCTTTAGTAATAAAGGAAAAGTATATAGACTAAGAGGATACGAAATTCCAGAAGCTGGAAGAACTGCTAAAGGTACTGCAATAGTAAATCTTCTAATGCTAGACGGAGGAGAGAAAATCTCTGCAGTCATACCTATTGCAAATTTTGCAGAAGGAAAATATTTATTGATGGCTACAAAAAAAGGAATTATCAAAAAGACAGCCCTTAATGAATATATGTCTGTAAGAAAGAGTGGACTAATTGGAATTACATTAAAAGAAGATGATGAACTTATTGATGTTAGACTTACAGATGGAGAAGATAATGTGGTTTTAGTTACACGTAAAGGAATGTGTATTACATTCGACGAAAAAGATGTAAGACCTATGGGAAGAGTGTCACAAGGCGTAATTGGTATTAGACTTGATGATGAAGACTATGTAATAGGAATGGAATCTATTATCCAAGGAAGCAAGGCTACACTACTTGCAATAACAGAAAATGGATTTGGAAAAAGAACTGAACTAGATGAATATAGAGTTCAAACAAGAGGTGGAAAAGGTGTAATAACATATAAAGTAACACCAAAAACTGGAGATTTAGTAGGTATAAGAATTGCTACAGATGATGAAGATGTAATGCTAATTACAGATACTGGAACAATAATAAGAATTAAAGTTTCAGACATTAGTGTATTAGGACGTTCTACACAAGGCGTAACACTAATGAGAACAAATGAGGGAAAGGTTGTTAGTATAGAAACAATCACTACTGAGGAAAAGAATGAAGAATAAATAACCAAAAATTGTTGTAAGAGCAAAAAGGCTCTGATGGAGGTTAAAATGAGTGATGAGGCTAGTTTAAGGAATAAGCTACGAGTTATGGTCGAATCTGAATTATATTTTCAGGTAAGAGCACTGAGTGAAGGAACGGCAATTAAACAAGAAGATATGTGGAAGGTAAGAAAATTAGTAATCAATAGCTTCTTTGCAAGTTTACCTGAAGAATATAAAAATCTTCCAGATGCTTATGAAATTATATATGATACTTTGAATAAGTTAGAACAAAAGGAAAATGAGCAAAAACAAGAAGAAAGATAAAAATAAAGAACTATTTACTATAAAAAGTAAGTAGTTCTTATTTTTATTGCTCCGGAAATTTTGTTAGAAATTTCCGGAGCAACAAGGTTAAGTTTCTTTTGGCCGTGCATATTCGCGAAGCGAAATGCTACAAAAGACGAAGCCACTTTTTTTATTTTATATTTTTAAATCTAATGTCATCGCCAAAAAAGTAACAAATATCATAATTTCCAATAATTCTAGAAATAATACGTTCGTCATAATTTGAATATAAATTTCT
>CALXWT010000082.1 GCA_944392445.1 uncultured Clostridia bacterium | reverse complement strand
AATGGGAATAAAAGTAAGTCCATACATAATAGTAGATGGAGTGCTACTATCAGCAAACCAAAACCTAGCATTACAAACCACAGATGGAGTAGTAACCTTACCAGAAAGAGTAACAGAGATAGGACAAGGAGCCTTTTCAGGAGTAGAGGGGCTAAAGGAAATTATAATACCAGGTACAGTAAAGGTAATACAACAAGATGCATTTTCATATAATGCAGAAATAGAAAAAGTAACGATGCAGTATGGAGTGGATAGTATAGGTGAAAGTGCATTCAAAGAATGTAGTAGTTTAAAAGAGGTAATAATGCCAGATAGCGTAATAGAGGTAGGAAAAGAAGCTTTTAGAGGATGTGAAAATTTAACGACAGTACAATTATCAAATAATTTAACAGTGTTAAGTCAATGGGTATTTCATGACTGTCTTAATTTAACAACAATAAATATGCCAAGTAGTTTGACGAGTATTAACGCTGAAGCATTTGCCAATTGTAGAAAATTAGATAATATTAATGTACCTGAGAGTGTAATGTCGATAGATGGTGGTGCATTTTATAGTTGAAAAAGTTTATATAATTTATCCATAGATGAAGCAAATACAGTATACGAGGTAGAAGATGGTATAATATATACAAAAAATAATAGTACACTAATAATGTTAGCACCAATGGCAGAACAAGAAACAGTAACAATAAGAGAAGGCATAAAAAGATTAGAAGATGGTTCACTAGCAATATGTACAAGCATGACAACATTAAATTTGCCAAGCAGTCTGGAGTACATAACAGGAAGAGCATTTCCATCTATTCCATCTACTAGAACAATAGAAACAATAAATATACCAGAAAGCAATGAATATTATAAAGCCGAAGATGGATACATATATAGTAAAGATGGGACAGAATTAGTATATGTAGTATCTACAAAAACAGAAGTGAATATAAATGAAAAGATAGAAACAATAAAAGACCATGCGATTTATTGCTTAACAATAACAGAGTTAACAATTCCTGATAATGTAATAACAATAGAAGGTAATGCAATAAGAACTTGCAATAGCTTGAAAAAAATAGAAATAGGCAGTGGTTTATCAAATCTATCATCTACATTTAAAGCAAATTCTGTTAACAATTTGGAAAGTATTATAATTGATGAAGAAAATCAAAATTATAAAATAAGTGGAAACTTAATATTAACAAAAGATGGGAAAGAGGTAGTAACGTATATAAAAAGAAATGTACAAAGCCAAATAATACCAGAAGGAGTAGAGAAGTTATGTAGTTATGCTTTTGCAAATCTAACAAATGTGATAGAAATAATATTGCCTAGCACATTAAAAGAAATAGAGAGTAGTGCTTTTTATAATTGCACAGGACTAAGCAAAATAGCGATACCAAGTAGTGTGGAAATTATTGGAACTAATGCATTTGGTAGTTGTAGCAATCTAGCTGAAATACGAATAGACAAAGAGCAAGGTAGCATAAGTGGCTCACCTTGGAGCGCACCAAAGGGAGAAAGGTCAATAATCTGGTTAAGGTAGGGTAGTAATATATAGGCATAAAGAAAAAAGATTCTTCGAATAAAAAAATATTTAAGAGGAAAAGTCAAAGCATAACTTTATCGTATAGGAAAAATCATTACATTTGTTTGAATGTTGAGAAGTTGACTTAGACTATATAATAGAATAACAAAAAAGCTAACACAGCAATAAACAAAATAGACAAAAAATCTAAAAAGCAAAGATGCAATTAGTTTAATACTAGTTGCATTTTTTGCGTATAATATAGCAAAAAACATATTGAATTACGAAAATAAATATAGTAAAATAAGAGAGGTAAAGCAATAAGAAAAAATATATTTATGAAATTTATATAAATATTACGAGAAGGAGGGCTACAAAATGGAATTTAATGGAATAGGAATAGGAGAAAGCAACTTTAGAGGTCTAAGAATGCGAAAAAACTACTTTATAGATAAAAGCATGTATATAAAAGACATAATAGACAATCAAAGTAGAGTAATATTAATAACGCGACCACGAAGATTCGGAAAAACATTAAACATGAGTATGCTAAAATACTTTTTTGACTGTGATATAGAAGATTCAAAAGAGCTATTTGAAGGCTTAAAAATAATGGAACAGGGAGACACGTACACATCAAAATTAGGAGCGTATCCATGTATATATTTAACAATGAAGGATTTAAATGTAAGTACCTTTGAATATATGTTAATGCAACTAAAAACAGCAATGATGGAAATATATTTTGAAAAGAGATATTTATTAGAAGACGAAATATCAGAGGGAGAAAGAAATACATACAATAGAATGTTAGCAGCAAATATAAATGAAATGGAATTATTAAATAGCGTAAAATTACTATCAAAACTTTTATATAATCATTATGGAAAGCCAGTAATGCTATTTATAGACGAATATGATGTACCAATTCAAACAGCATATGTGGAAAAATATTATGAACAAGCTATAAAATTTCTAAAAGCATTTTATGGAACAACTTTCAAGGATAATCCATACTTAGAAAAGACAGTATTAACAGGAGTAAGTAGAGTAGCAAAAGAAAGTATATTTAGTGGAGCAAATAATTTTAAAGTATTTACAGTGTTAGATAATGAGTTTGCAGATGACTTCGGAATAACCAGTGAAGAAATGGATAAGGTAATAGAAGACTTTAGAGTAGAAGACGAAAAAGAAAAAATAAAGAAATGGTATGATGGATATAGGATAGGAAATGTGGAAGGGATATATAACCCATGGAGTGTGTTAAATTACTTAACGGATAAACAATTAAAGCCATACTGGGTAAATACAAGTTCGAATGATTTAATAAAATTAACAATAAAAAATTCAATGACAGTAAAAGAAAAAATGGAAAGACTATTAAAAGACGAAAAAATAGAAGTACCAATAAACTTAGAGACAGTAATAGATGGAATAGAACAAAACGAAGACAATATATGGGGATTAATGCTAGGAACAGGATACTTAAAAGTAGTAGAGCAAATAGACAGAAGAATATATAAGGTAAAGTTGCCAAACTATGAAATAAAAACATTATTTGAAGATATGGTAGACGAGTGGTTTAACAATAAAGTAGTAGGAAATGACCTAAGGAGTATATTAAAAGACTTAGTAGAGCTAAATTTAAGTGAATTTGAAAAGAAATTTAGAGTATTAGTAAGAGAAATGTTCAGTTATATGGATGTAGGAGAAAACACAGCCGAAAATTTCTACCA
>CALXWT010000081.1 GCA_944392445.1 uncultured Clostridia bacterium | reverse complement strand
TATCACCTACTCCCTTAAGATAGCTTGATTATAGCATTTTAAAGGAAAAATGTCAAAAAAAGTATATTGTTGTAAAATCTTTGAAGTGCTTGATTTTAGAGAGTTTTATGGATTTTTGTTTTTAATATTACTTTTGTGTTACAGTTATGTTACGATTTTATTTCATTTTTTTACTGATTAGTAATCTTGCCTTTCTTATTTCCTGATTTTATACATTTTTCCATTTGCTCCTATACCACTAACACCTTGTTTTCCATCTCTTAATTCATTTTCTATATCTTCAATGGTTATATATTTATATCTCTCTGTTACTGCTATTTTTTCAGCTACAATTAATGGATCTATAAAGTCTATTAAAATTCTTCCTGGTGAAGATGCAAAATTAGCTCCTGCACAAATTAATGCTTCAAAATAACTCTGACAAGCACCTGCAAATATGACTAATTTCTTATTGGTTTCTTTATCGTATTTTCTTGCTTCTTTAACTGTTTCTATAAAATATTTTGAATTACGATAATTATATAAGTCATCATATCTTGAATTTTTCTTTATCATTCCATCATGTCCTGTTATGACTAATATATCTGGCTGATATATTTTTAAAAGATTATATACGACTTTCGGTTGTTTATATTCTGGTATATTTTTTACGATAGCATTTAAACCTAATTTTTTATAGTATCGATACGATTTTTCGCTATATTTCTTATCTCCATCTAAGTGCAAGATTTTTCCTGTTATTGTATACTTATTTCTATTTTCTTCTATTTTATCTAATTGAGTAATTTTACCTTCTATTCTTTTTTGTATTATATTTAAATCTTCCTGTATTCTTGCTTCACTTACTTTTTCTAAATCACTCAAATCACTATCTGCTTCTACTCTTTCTATGATTCCAATTAAAATGGCAATTTGCCCTGATTTGGTATTTATAATATTTTTTACGCGAAATAAAATGTCTTTATTATATGATTTTCTTCCTACAATATCACCAATTTTTATCTTTTCCATATTAATACCACCTTAAAGTTAAGCTATTATATTCTATGTCGATTTTTGTAATTTGGTGATTTTTATTTATTTATTTAGTAACTAATTTAATTCTAGGTCTTTATTTGCCTTATTTTAGGCTTCATGCTGATGCAAATGACTATATTTCAATTTTGTTGCCATCCCTCCTCTTATATGTCTTTCTGCTTTATTTTCATCTAAAACTTTTCTTACCTCATGTGCTAGACTTGGATTGATTTTTTTTAATCTTTCTGATACATCTTTGTGTACAGTTGTTACTTTTCGTAACGGTAGAATTAATATCTTCAAAATTTGTAATTACTGTAGGCTGACTTCCAATTTCATTTAATAATTTTAGTCTTACTTCTACATTTCCTTCGCTATCTACGTAAATAGCATCTATTATTGTTTTAAGCATAGCATTTGTAATTGTTTCATTATTTAAAATATCATCAACTGTACCTATTGTTTTTGTTAGTTCTTTTTCTAATACATCTTTTTCCTTTATTTCAGAAGTAATTAGCTTTAGTTCTCTTTCTAATCTTGCTATATCTTCATTTAATGGATTTGTATATTGTTTTAGTTCTTGCATATTGATTACTTCATTTTGGAACATTTCCATATATTTTTGTTTTTTAACTGTTACTTTTTCTATTTCTTTAAGTAGGCTTTCTTCACTTCTTTCATTGCTTTCTCTTAAAGCTGTTATTTTTTCAAATTCTTTTTCTACAGCTTTCATAAAGTTCTTTTTATTTGAAATTATACTTTTAAGATATTCTTTAATAGCATTTAAAAGTTCTTCTTCATCTATAACAGTTGTATTAGGGCAATGGTTTACACCCATCGAATTTCTTCCACTACATACCCATCTTATATATTCTTTACCTTCTTCTGTATATTTCCTTCTTATCCTTCTAAATGAATAACCACAATGTTTACAATAGATAAGTGTACTAAATACATATTCTGTTTTTTCTCTTTTATTGTTTAGTTTAAATTCATTTGACCTTTGTTTTAAAATATCTTGTGCTCTATTAAACAATTCATCTGATATAATTCTCATTTCTGGTTTGTCAGAAATAAGCCAATCTTCTTCTGGTAGCTCTTTTCTTGCTCCTGTTATAAAGTCAGTAATTTCTGATTTCTTATTTGTTACTCTGCCTGTATATATTGGATTTTTTAGCATTCTTACAATAGAAGTTTGGACCCATTTTGACTTTGTTTTCTTTGTTCTTATTCCTCTATCATTTAATTCCCAAGCAATTTTTGTTGTACCAGTACCTTTATATACATAGCTTTCAAATATTTCTTTTACAATTTTTGCTTCTTCTTCGTTTATTTTTAATGTATATTTTTCACCTGGTATTTTGTCATAACCAAATACCAAATTAGGTACTCTTCCTTTTTTAGCAGTAATGTCTTTTCCAAATTTAACTCTTTTAGACATATTGGCACTTTCCTGTTGTGCCATTGCACCTAAAATTGTTAGTATAAATTCAGATCCACCTTCCATAACTTCGCCATTATTTAAAAAGTCTACTTGTATTCCATAAGATTTTAATTCTCTTATACTTTGTAATAAATCTACTGTATTTCTTGCAAAACGGCTTACATCTTTTACAACTACTCTTTCAAATTTTTTTGCCTTTGCGTCTTTCATCATTTGTTGGAATTGCTTTCTGTGTTTTATTTGTTTTCCAGAAATTCCTTCATCTGCATATAGCTTGTACAACTCATAGCCATTCTTTTTTGTAAATTCATTAAAAAACTCTATTTGCTTTTCAAGAGAGTCTATTTGTGCTTCCTTTTCAGTTGAAACTCTACAATATGCTGCAATTTTCATAACTTAATTTCTCACTTTCTTATATGTTGTTTTATGTCGGTAACTTCATATCCGTTCTGTTACATTTTAGCATATAAGTTATAAAAAAGCAATAAAACGCATAAAAAAACTACTCCTGCATTTAGGAATAGCTTTTTATAATTTGTTCATCTACGCATTTATTTGTCGCAAGTAGAGCCAAAGAGTTACATCTGTTCACCTATGCATTTATATTACGCAAATAGGGTTGCGATTAACATTTGATTAGTTGTTTTCAGCTAAATATTTTTCAAAATCTTCTATTGTCAATTCTTCATTGTTTTCATATTTTTCCTTTGTATAATCTCCTTTTCCATCACTATACATTTGTATAAATTTTATCATACCTTCAACACCTAATTTATCTTTTAAAGCTTTAAGACCTTCTCGTCTTATTCTTTCTAACTCTCT
>CALXWT010000080.1 GCA_944392445.1 uncultured Clostridia bacterium | reverse complement strand
TTGATAAGTACAGCCAAATATTACTTATATTCTAGACATTTGGAAAATGAATTTGTTAGATTAGATGTGATTGAAGTATACTTGAAGGATGATTTGTATAAGATAAATCATATAAAGCAGATTATTTAGTAACAATAGATTTCTCAAATTTTATAAAAACTATTGACAAATAATGTAAATCCTGATAACATAATAATGTATTAATTCTAGTAGACTTTATTCTAAGTCTAAATTTCCAAAATGAGGTAGAAATATGTTAGCAATAGTAAAAAGTATGTCCCTACAAGGTTTAGATGGGTTTCTTGTTGATGTGCAAGTAGATGTATCAGCAGGGATGCCAAATTGGGAAGTAGTGGGTCTTCCAGATGCAACGGTTAAAGAATCTAAAGAAAGAGTAAGGACAGCAATTAAAAATTCTGGATACGAATTCCAAAGTAGAAGAGTAGTTATAAACTTAGCACCAGCAGATACAAGGAAAGAAGGCTCATTCTTTGACTTGCCTATCGCAATAGGAATTTTGCTGGACTTTCAAGATGTAAGATGGCAAAATTTAGAAGATACAGTGTTCATAGGAGAACTATCATTAAATGGTAGGTTAAACAAAATCAATGGAATTTTGCCAATGTGTATAGAGGCAAAAAAATTAGGAATCAAAAGAATTATTTTGCCAGAAGAAAATGCTAAAGAAGCAGCAATAGTAAAAGGACTGCAAGTAATAGGCGCAACATCTCTAAAAGAAGTTGTAGATTACTTAAATGATGAAGAAAATATTGAACCTACAAAAACAGATATACAAAAAATATTCAAAGAAAGACATAAATATAATTTGGATTTTTCAGACGTAAAAGGGCAGGAAAATGTAAAAAGAGCATTAGAAATAGCTGCTGCACGGAGGTCATAACTTACTCATGATAGGCACACCAGGCTCTGGAAAAACAATGATGGCAAGGCGAATACCATCTATCTTACCAGACTTAACATTTGAAGAAGCTTTAGAAATTACAAAAATTCATAGTATAGCAGGATTACTCTCAAAAGATGTTCCAATTCTTTTAACTAGACCATTCAGGTCACCACACCATACAGTTACAATTAATTCTTTAATTGGTGGTGGAAATATCCCAAAACCAGGAGAAATAAGTTTAGCACATTACGGAGTTTTATTCTTAGACGAATTACCAGAATTCAACAAAAACACATTAGAAGTATTAAGAGGACCATTAGAGGACAGAGAGGTTACAATAAGCAGAGTTAATGCAAGCTTAACGTACCCGTGTAACTTTATGTTTGTAGCATCAATGAATCCGTGTCCATGTGGGTTTTATGGTTCTAAAGACAAAGAATGCACGTGTACCCCAGAAGCAATAGCGCGATACATGGGGAAAATTAGTGGACCACTTTTAGATAGAATAGACATTCAAATAGAAGTAACACCTGTAAAATACCAAAAGATAGCAAGCGATGAAAGAATCGAAACCTCAGAAACTATAAAACAGAGAGTGGACAATGCAAGAAAAATCCAATTAGAAAGGTATAAAGAACATGGGATTTTTTCAAATTCTGAATTAACACCGAGTCTTAGTAATATATATTGTAAGCTAGACTTAAAATCTAAGGAAATTGTGCAAAATGCTTTTGAAAGATTGGGACTAAGTGCAAGAGGATATGAGAGAATACTTAAAGTAGCTAGAACAATAGCAGATTTAGACGAAAAAGAAAATATAGAAGCAAAGCATATTGCAGAGGCAATACAGTATAGAAGCTTGGATAGAAAGTATTGGAAATGAGATGGAGTTGAAAGTTTTATCAAGCTCACAATGGCAAAAGCAAGAATTCTATTATAAATTACTTAAAAATAAAGGAGAGACCATTTTAAAGAGTGAAAATAATAAAAATAGACGTGGAAGATGAAAAATACCCACAAAGGTTACTAAAAACAAAAAACTTTCCAACCGAAATATATGCAATGGGAGATATAGGACTATTAAATGCAAAATATATGGTAGGAATAGTAGGAACAAGAAAATGTACAGAATATGGAAGAAGAGTAGCAAATGAATTTGGAAAAGAGCTATCTTCAAAAGGAATTTGCATCATTAGTGGACTAGCAATGGGAATTGATGGAATAGCACACAATGCAGCAATAGAGGAACAAGGAAGAACCATAGCTGTTTTAGGATGTGGACTTAACTACATCTATCCACCTGAAAATGAATGGCTTTTCCACAAAATATTAGAAAAAGGAGGATGCATCATAACAGAATACCCACCAAATATGCAACCAGAAAAGGGACACTTCCCGAGTAGAAATAGAATAATAAGTGGTCTTGCTGATGCAGTATTAGTAGTAGAAGCAAACTATAGAAGCGGAAGTAGTATTACTGCCAAATATGCAAAAGAAGGAGGAAAACTCGTTTATGCAATACCAAACACAATCTACGCCACAGAGGGAATTGGAACAAATAGACTAATTAGAGAAGGTGCAGTATTGGTAACTAAGCCTGAACAGATAATAGAGGATATAAAATTTAGCGAAAATATGGGGACAAGTGATGTGAATCTAGCAAATGCACTAATGACACCAAATAAGCGAAAGAAGAGGCATTTAGCAGACAAGGATAAAGAATTTCAAAATTTTGCATTACAAACATTAAACAACCCAAAGAAAAAGAAAGAAGAAGAGGTAAAACAAGTCAATGAAATAGTAGATGGAAATATTGCTGAAGAAGATGATGTACAAAAAGTAGAAAATAATAAAAAGAGTATAAGCAATATAATGCCAAAAGAATACTTGCAGGTATATAGAATATTATCAAATCAACCTTTGCATATTAACGAAATAGCTAAAAACCTAGAAAAATCAATCAATGAAGTAATTCCAGTTATTACAATGATGGAGATTGAAGGCTATGCATATCAACCACAGACAAATTATTTTATGAGGAATGTGGGGGCTGGGGAGCTAGAAGAACAAGAGTAAGTTTAATATTAAGTAATATAGCAACAGTAAAATACTGTTAACAATACGGTTTGCAAGCTGGAACAAGATATACATGTAGTTCTTAAAGATAAGATAAAGTACTAACAATATATTTTGTAGAGCTTATAAAAAATATTATATAGAAGGAGGAGGATTAGATATGAATAGAAATATATTATTAATAGGAATAAAAGAAAAAAATGCAGATAAATTGTATTCAGAATTAAATCAAAATCATAAAAATTATGAATTTATGAGAGGATATCTTTTGCAAAAAAATATAACTTATGTTCAACTGTTGGGCATAACATTACAGTTTTATGATACAATAATGAAAGAGGCAAGAAGAGAAAATAAAAGTCTAGTAATGGATATGCAAGGTTTGAGATTGCAAGAGGCATTAAAATGTTTTGGAAAAGAATGCGATATTTATTGCTTTGGACTAACTAGAGAAAAAGCCAGTCATATACAGGAAGAAATAATAAAGCAGAAAGAAAAGTATAAAGATTGTAATGTTAGTTTTGTTTATGAAAAAGGAGAAAGCGAACAAGAAATAAAAGAAATAGTAAAGGTAATGGAAAAAATTACAATAAATGATAATAGATAATAATAGGTTTGATAAAAAATAGGAGGCAAAATGAAAGTATTAACAATTAAACAACCTTGGGCAACTTTAATAATGCAAGGAGATAATTTATGAAGAAAAAAATTTATTATATGCTTGCATAATAGGTAAATATATATTATGATGTTTATGTAAAGTTGAGATATAATAAATAAGAGGAATAAAAATGGAAATAACAGACAAACTAACAAAATCAATTTCAG
>CALXWT010000079.1 GCA_944392445.1 uncultured Clostridia bacterium | reverse complement strand
CACAGGTGTGGATTTAAACTTACAATTTCCAGCAGGTTGGCTAAATGCAAGAAGAATAAAATTTGCGCAAGGGTATACAATGCCAGCACCTAGAGATTTTGTGGGAGAAGGGCCATTAACGGAGCCAGAGGCATTAGCTATATATAACTTTACACTAGTCCATAATTTTAGACTAATATTAGCATATCATACACAAGGTGAAGTAATTTATTGGAAATATTCAGATTATTTGCCACCATACTCAGAAGAAATAGGAAGAAGATTTTCAGAAGCGAGTGGCTATACATTAGACATAACTCCTCCAGAATCTGCGTACGCAGGATTTAAAGATTGGTTTATTCAAGAATATAATAGACCAGGATACACTATAGAAGCAGGTTTGGGAGAGAATCCTTTGCCTATTTCACAATTTGACCAAATATATAGGGATAATATAGGAATATTAGTGCTAGGGGTAGTACTGTAAAAGTGTGGACACACTCTTTTAATATAAAAAGAAGATATAATTTTTATATTTTAAATTATATCTTCTTTTAGCATAAAATCTTAACTCTTTACCATTATAAATCTTCTGTTTTTAGACTAATTTATCAAAATTTCTTCTTGAATACAAAATTCTTCTAACTTCCATAGTATCACCCTTTACAGTATAAAATACAATATAATTTTTTACACAAATTTTATAATATGTATATTGTCTTTTTTTAGCTGATATATGTTTTTCATAAGCATCTGGACTATATGCTCTTTTGTTTATTTCATTTTCTAATTCATCAACAAAATTATTGGCTGCTATTTCATTATTTAATTTATACATAATATAATCAGTAATTTGGTTTAAATCTTTATAAAATAAAGGAAGATATTTTATTTTATATTTTTTCTCCATTAATCTTCCTCCTTATTTTTCCGAAAACTTCTTCATGCGTATAATATTTTGTATTTGGATTTTCTGCTTCTCTATCAGCTTCATCTAGTGCATTTTCAATATACTCATTATATTCTGCATCACTCATTAATTTTGAATATTTTTCTAAACTCATTACCACCATTGAGCCATATCCATTTTTTGTTAGATAAACTGCTTCATCTTCTTTTAAAACTAAGTCCTCGATTTCTGGATATTTATTTCTTAAATCTGATACTGGTCTAATATTAATCATGTTGACACCTCCTTAAAACTCTACTATCATAATTTTATCATTATTTTATATCAACTTCAATATTTTATGCTAATATTTTAATTATTTCACAATATTATTAAAAATATTAAAACTGTGGACAAAAGGGACACTCCTATTTGTCCACGGCTTAATTTGGAATAATCGTATAATAACTAAAAAAACCGTGGACAAAAGGCAGTAGTCCCTTTGGTCCACGATAAATTAAATATAAAGTCCAAATATTTTTAAAATAAATACAAAACCGAAGTATATACCCATAGTAATTAAATATGTTATTGTAGCTTTGTTATCATTTTCTTCACCATATAATGCTTTAATAGCAAAATAAGTTAACACAGCTGTAATTACAGAACAAAAACTTGAATATGTACTTGTAAGTTTGGCAACTGTTGTATTTATATTTCCTAATAAAGAAATAATGCTTGCTGAGATTACTGGTATGTATGATACAATTAAAGTGCTAGCAATAGTCATATAGCCTTTTTTCTTATTTTTATTTTTCATAAATAAGAAAATAATTAAAGCAATTACAGCAATTATTACCGCAGGAGCTAGTATAGATACAAACAAATTTCCTATTCTACCTAAAGAATATTTAAAGTATGTAATTATATCTGGATATAGACTTCTAAGAGCACTATCAGCAATTCCTATAATTCCATCTATAAGATTAGCTACAACCCATGCAATAAATGCAACTAATATTATTATAAAATATGATTTAGGTGATTCAGCTACTTTCTTTATTTCATCATAAGGTGTTTTAAAGAAATTTTTAAAAAAGTTTTTACTTGCAGTATAATCTTTCTTTACGTTAGAACTTTTAACAGTTTCGCTTGTTTCTGCTTTTGCTTCATTTGCTGGTTCTTTTACTTCTGTTTTTACATCTCCAGTGTTAGTTACTTTTTGTTCTTCGCTATTTTCCTCCATTTTTAAACACATCCTTTCATTTTTCTCACATATATTAAACTACAAAAATTGAAATTTGTAAATATTAGATGCTAATATTATATTAAAATTTGGGATATAATATTAACAAATTTAAAAATTTATATTGAAAAAATTGTAACAAATGAATATAATTGTTAAGGATAGAAAGGAGCGATTTTATGGCAGAGAAAACAGAAGTTGAAATGTTAAAAGAAAAACTATTTAACAAAAAGGAGAATGGCTGGAATGGTGTAAAGAATAAGGAAAATATATTCGACTATGCTAAAGGATATATTGACTTTATGAATCATTCTAAGACTGAAAGAGAAATAATTAAAAGTAGCAAGAAAATTGCAGAAAGTAATGGATTTAAAAATATAGACGAATTAGATACATTAAATGCAGGAGATAAAGTATATTATATAAACAGAAATAAGAGTATGTATCTAGCTGTAATAGGCAAAAATAGCATAGAAGAGGGAGTAAATATAATAGGAGCACATGCAGATTCCCCAAGACTGGATTTAAAACCAAATCCATTATATGAAGATAATGAGCTTGCATATTTCAAAACACATTATTATGGAGGAATAAAGAAATACCAATGGACTACAATTCCACTTAGCATCCACGGAGTTATTGTAAAGAAAAGTGGAGAAAAAATAGAAATAAATATAGGAGAAAGTGAAGAAGACCCAATATTTACAATAACAGATTTATTACCACATTTAGCACAAGACCAAATGGAGAAAAAGCTAAAAAATGGAATAGATGGGGAAGACCTAAATCTATTAATAGGAAGTATACCATATTCAGCAGATGTGCCAGAAGCAGTTAAGTTAAATGTTTTAGACATATTAAACAAAAAATATGGAATTACAGAGGAAGATTTTTTAAGTTCAGAATTAGAACTTGTACCAGCTATGAAGTGCAGAAGTATGGGATTTGACGAGAGTATGGTAGCAGGGTACGGACAAGATGATAAAATTTGTGTGTATGCAGAATTAACAGCACTTGTAGATATGAAAGAAATACCTAACAGAACAGCAGTATGCATAATAGCAGACAAAGAAGAAATAGGCAGTATGGGAAACACTGGTATGGAATCAGATGTATTTAATATGTTTATGTCAGAAATACTAAATAAATTAGGAGTAAATAAGCCAAACTTATTAGAAAAAGTATTTTGCAAATCAAAGATGTTATCTGCTGATGTTGACGCATGCTTTGATCCAATTTATGCAAATGTTTCAGATAGAATAAATGCAGGATATTTGGGAAGAGGAATATCTTTAAATAAATATACTGGTGCAAGAGGAAAATCTGGAGCATCAGATGCAAATGCAGAATTTGTGGCAGAAGTAAGAAATATTTTTGAGACAAATGATGTTAGATACCAAGTAGCAGAACTTGGAAAGGTAGATGTTGGAGGAGGAGGTACTATAGCATATATTCTTGCAAATAAGGGAATAGATGTTATAGATTGTGGAGTACCAGTTCTTTCAATGCATGCACCTTATGAAGTAACAAGTAAGTTTGATTTATATGAAGCATACAGAGGATATGGAGCTTTTTGGAGAGCATAGTAATTAAAAAAACATACCATATAGGTTGTAAAAATACTTATGTGGTATGTTTTTTATGTATTATAAGAAATTGTATTTGCTATCACGTAGTTAGTAGATAATGTTTTTTTCACCAAAATATGATACAAACCTTAGGTAATATGTATATTTATCAAATTTTTTTGTTCCTTGGTGTCGCACCTCTCTTATGATAAAAAGAAAAATAAATT
>CALXWT010000078.1 GCA_944392445.1 uncultured Clostridia bacterium | reverse complement strand
TTACAAATTCAGGACAATCTGATTATAACTGTATATGAAAATGACGAAACTAACATTAGAACAAATATAGTTTTTGGCTCTAAAGCAAATATTACTTATGAAAGAATAGGAAATATTAGTAATTTTTATGCCGATATATCATATCAAACAGCTCTAAATGAAGAAAGTAGAGAAGAAATAATTGACCTTAATACACTAACACAAGCCTCGAGCAATACAACAAGAATTATAATAGATATAAATATTGATGAGAGTACAACTACAAGTAACATACAGATTATACCTGATGTACAAAATTTAGAAGAGGACATAAACATACAAATAAATATGGGGGCTGTGCAGAATGATAACATTACTAATTCTTGCTCAATAATAATAAATAAAGTAAAAGATGAAAAGAAATATACTACAACAATAACATATGATAATAATATAGCAAAAGCAGACGCAGTGGAAGAAATAGAAGAACTATCAGGAAGTAATACTGCTATAGCTAATAACTATACTCCAGAACAATTTACAGCATTTATTAAAACATGGACAAATTTATTTATAGATAAACTATCAGAGAAAATGACTACACTTGGTTTAGAGGAAATCTCAAATGAGTTAAATCAAATAAATATAGAGTAGAATTTACTAATTATAAATTAAAAAGGTGTTTTATAAAAGTACTATGCATTTATAAAGAAAATATTACAGAAATGTTACAAAAATATTAAGAATTTGTTACAAAATTTAAAAATAATTGAAAAAGAAAAAAAGATAGTGTACAATAAATTTAAAATGAAAGGATTTGTACTTCGTTTTAAGTTTACAGCGAAGTAATAGACCTAAACTATAAAAATAAGTTAAGCAAAGAGCAAGTTTATAAATAAGCATTAAATGAGAAAACTGTAAACTAATATTAAAATAAAAAACAAGGAGTGAAAAAAGAAATGCCTGAAACCATTGATACTGTAAGAGAGAGAGAGAGAGAGAGAGCATAATTCTAATGAATTAAGCCTTGTTAACTATGCTCAAAATACTGCAGTTATAATGGGTACTGCAACAATAGCCATAGTAGCTATTGTAGTTGTTGGTAATGGAAAAGAAAATACAAAAATAAATAGAATAGAAAACCTAAAAAGGATGGATTGTATAGCAATGAAAAATTGCTATATAGTCCGTCCTTTTTGTGCGTTTAAGACAAGATTTTAATATTTGAAAATAATAAGAAAGTGGTTTTAGTTTCTATATTATTTCGCTTTGCGAATATGCACAGCCAAAGGAAAATTAACCTTGTCGTAATATGGAAAAATTGTTAAAAGTACTGAAATATCAAGAAATAGATTTTTCCTATACAACAAAAATGTAAGATAGAGAACAATCTCTACAAAGGAAAAAAGGAGGATAATAATGCAAAGAAAACAAAAGGAAAAAAATCATAGTATAAATAAAGAGGTAGCAGATGCACAAGTTGGTATTAGTAATAAAAAGAAATACATGCAAACTAAAAATAAAAAAGAAAGAAGGAAAGAACAAAAAATAGAAGAACGTGGTATCACGTTAATAGCACTAATTGTAACTATAATAGTATTAATAGTATTAGCAGTAGTATCAATAAATGCAATATTTGGAGCAGATGGATTAGTGGTACAGGCTAGAAGAACGGATTTAATAGTAGAATTTACTATATACCTAGAAGAAAAGAAGACTTATGATTCGGAGAAAAAGTATGAAGACTCAGATTACAACGAAGAAAGCCTAAATGCAGGAAGAACTACTTTACAATATAACACACAAGGGGAAGAAACAGGAGGCAATATACAAACTGTAATACCATCAATGGATGATGAATATGCAGGAATGTTTGAAATAATAAAAGGAGAGTTTTATTTATATGCAGCAAGTGAATTAGAAAGAGAAGTAGCCACAGAGCTTGGAATAGAAGTAAGTCCATATTTAATAGATGATGGAGTGTTACTATCAGCAAATGCAAACCTAGGTTTACAAACAGAAGATGGAGTAGTAACCTTGCCAGAAAGAGTAACAGAAATAGGAGAAGGAGCCTTTTCTGGAGTAGAGGGATTAAAAGAAGTAATAGTACCAGGTACAGTGAAAGTAATACAAAAAAATGCATTTTCATATAATACAGAAATAGAAAAAGTAACAATAGAGGATGGGGTACTAAGTATTGGAGAAAGTGCATTTGCAGGCTGTAGCAGTTTAAAAGAAGTAATAATACCAGATAGTGTGATAGAAATAGGAGGATCGGCATTTAGAAGTTGTACTAATCTAAAAAAAGTGCAACTATCAGATAATATAACATCAATAGAAAGTCAAACATTTACAAATTGCAATAATTTAACAACAATAAATATGCCAGACAGTTTAATTTCTATATCAGATGAAGCATTCAGAAGTTGTAGCAAGTTAGATAGCATTGAACTACCAGCCAGTGTAACGTCGATAAGCAGTAATGCTTTTAATAATTGTACAAGTTTATATAATCTAACCATAGACGAAGCAAATACAGTATATGAGGTAAAAGAAGACCAACCGGGAATAATATATACAAAAGATAATAGTACCTTAATAATGTTAGCACCAATGGCAACAAAAAAAGAAGTAACAATAAGAGAAGGAATAAAAAGGTTAGAGGAAAACTCATTATCAATATGTACAAGTATGACAACATTAAATTTACCAAGTAGTTTGGAGTATATAACAGGAATGGCATTTCCAATAGGTAGTAATACTACATTAGAAACAATAAATATACCAGAAAGCAATGAGTATTATAAAGCAGAAGATGGATACATATATAGTAAAGATGGAACAGAATTAGTATATGTACTGGCAAATAAAACAACTATAAGCATAAACGAAGATGTAGAGGTTATAAAATCTGGAGCAATGTATAATGTAAGAAAAGCGACAGAAATAGTAATACCAGATAATGTAACTACAATAGAGAGCAATATATTTAGATATGGTAATACATTAAAAAGAATATATATAGGAAAAGGTTTAAATAGTCTTAATAGTAATTTTAAAGGAAATATTGAGACTTCTGGAATAGAAATAACAATAGATGAAGAAAATCCATATTATAAAACAGAAGGAAACCTAATATTAACCAAAGATGGGAAAAAAGTAGTAACATATATTGATAAAGTACAAAATCAAGTCGTACCAGAAGGAATCGAAGTACTAGGTAGCTGGGCATTCTATAATTGTAGATTAACAGAAATAACACTTCCAAGTACATTAAAAGAAATAGGAGAGAACTGCTTTAGAGGCAATAGTAATTTGATAGCAATAGAGATACCAAATAGTGTAGAAACTATTGCTGGAACTGCATTTTCTATTTGTAGTAATCTAGTAGAAGTACGAATTGACAAGGAGCAAGGAAGTATAAGTGGCTCACCTTGGAGCGTACCAAAAGGAGAAAGAGCAATTATTTGGTTAAGATAAGAATGGGTGAAAAAAACAATAGAAAATGATGCAATAAATATTCTATAAAGAGAAATAGTTTAAACTAATATACTTTTATAATATGTAATAGGAAGTGTAAAAACTCCTATTACATATTACATAAATATCTAGAAAGGCTATTGTATTTGAAACTTCTTACCTACAATTAAAATTTGAAGTGAGCACAAATAAATGAAAAATCCGTCGCAACATAAAAAATCAAAAAAATTAGAAAAAAGTATTGACTTAATTAACGTAAGGTGTTATTATAATTAACAGCTTCGCAAGAGACTAATTTTTATCAAAAATAGCATATTAAACATATGAAAAAAGGACAGAAAAAAATACCTTAAAAAAACTTAAAAAAGTTTTAAAAAAGTATTGACATTAAGATATGAATTATGCTAAAATAAGTCTTGTCGTCGAAACAAATCGATTGAGAAAAAGAAAGCACATTGAAAAGTAAACAATAAACTTTGAGAAACCAATAAAGCGGTAGTAAAACTACCAAAAAACAA
>CALXWT010000077.1 GCA_944392445.1 uncultured Clostridia bacterium | reverse complement strand
GTCCCCTTTTGCAAATTAAATGAAAGGAGCTTAGTATGAAAAACAAAATATTCTTTGCCATATTTATGACAGTATGGATTGTAATAATAGTTATAAACTTTATATGGCCAAAGCAAGTATTTTCAGAAGAAGAAAATAGAATGCTTGCCACAATTCCTAGATTTTCTTTTGAAAGTTTTGTAAACGGAGATTATTTAAACGGTGTAAATGATTATATAAATGACCATTTTGCCTTTAGAAATATATATCTAAAACTCAACTCTTGGTGGGAAACAACAGTAATGGGCAAGAAAGAAAACAATGGAGTATATATAGGCAAAGATGGATACTTGTTTGAAAAATTTGAATATGGAGAAGATGAGCAGAAAACAGTAAATAAAAATATTACATCTATAACAGATTTTGCACAAAAAATGCAAGAGATGAATATACCAACATATTTTATATTAGTTCCAAATTCTATTTATATAAATAGTGAAAAATTGCCAGATGATGTAGAAGTACCAAATCAGCAAGAAATTATAAATAACGTATATGCTAGTACAAAATATACCATAAATGTAGCTGTAACTGATGCATTAAAAACAGAAAATGAGAGCACACCTCTTTACTTTAAAACAGATCACCACATGAATAGTGATGGAGCATATATTGTATACAACGAATTTTGTAAAATTGCTAATTTACAAGCTGTTCCAAAACAAGATTTTAATAGAGTAACAGTTTCTAATGAATTCTTAGGAACATTTGATTCAAAAGCACAAATATTAAATCAAACTCCAGATGAATTATTTGTGTATGAAAATGATATAAATACTAACATAAAAGAAGCAATTTATGATAAAGAAACTACAAATAGTATTTTTAATTCAAACTATTTACAAGGAAAAGATAAGTACTCATATTTTCTAAATGGAAACAATAGTAAAGTGGTAGTAAAAACTAATGTGGATAATGGCAAAAAACTATTGGTTATTAAAGATTCTTATGCACACATTATGTCACAGTTTTTGTGTGAAAATTATAGTGAAATTCATTTCTTAGACCCACGTTACACATTTTTTGACTATGCCGAATATGCTAAAGAAAATGGAATAACGGATGTACTTTTCTTATATAATGTTTCTAACTTTACTACAGATGGAAATTTGGTGAAAATTTTACCAAGGTAAAGTTTTAGAATTTTCAGTGAAGAAAGAAATAGACAACAAATTACAATAAAAGTAGCCTATAAGTACAATTTATTAAATATTTAAAGAAAAAAACAAGTTTGACAATTTTCAAAATTAACGATAAAATTACACATAATGGACATAAACGTAGTGTATATTATACTAAAGTTATATAAAGGAGTTGATTATTATAGAAGGTCTAGTAGTAAAAAATGAGGATGGACTGCAAGAAGATTTGGAGTATAAGAGACTTACTTTTGTATATACAGCAGCACTACAACAATTAGAAGGAAAAATAAATACACTAAGTGAAGAATTTAAAATATTGCATAAATATAATCCAATAGAGCATATAAGTAGCAGAATAAAAAGTAAAGAAAGTATTATGAATAAATTAAGAAAAAAAGGTTTGGACTTTAATTACGAAAATCTTATAAAAACCATAAATGATATTGCAGGAATGCGAATTATATGTTCGTTTATACCAGATATATATAAAATGGTAGAAATGATAGAAAATATGCCAGATGTAACTGTATTAAAAAAGAAAGATTATGTTACAACCCCTAAAAGTAGTGGCTACTCAAGTTATCATTTAATCGTGTCTTTACCTATTAGCTTATCTGTTGGAGTAATAGACGTGAAAGTAGAAATACAAATTAGAACAATGGCAATGGACTTTTGGGCAAGTTTGGAGCATAAAATAAACTACAAATACGAAAAGCAAGTTCCAAAAAATGTACAAAAGGAATTAAAAGAATGTGCTAAAATGACACAAAAGTTAGACAAAAAAATGTCTAACCTTGGTAATACTTTAATGCAGGAAGAAAAAGAATTAGTAAAAGAAATAACAGCAGATTATTCTACAACTTATGCTGGCTTTATGATTACGGGAAATGTTAGTTTGTAATTCAAAAAATTATTAGATTTTATCTAATATTATGTAAAACTAGAATAATAGAATTATCTAGTTTAATAAAAAATTACTATAAATTTAATATAGTAAGCTATTAAAATATTTTACAAAGCAAAAATTGTGTATCATTAAAAAATGCAATGAGAAAGGACTAATTTAAGAATAGTGAGAACGCTAATAATAGATGAACGAATAAGAAACGTAGAACAATCATATTTAGAGCAATATTTTAATATTGTAAAAATACCATTGTCAAACGATGTATATGACGAAATATCAGGACATAGTGATATATTTTACTGCAAAATAAATAACCAAATAATAGAAGCACCAAATGCGCCAATACATATGAAAAATGCACTTATTGGAAATGCAAAAGTACGGTAAAAAATATCCGGAAGATGTGCTATACAATGTATGCCAAATAGGAGAAAAGATTGTAGGAAGTAAATATACAGATTCTAGTATTAAGCCAAATACATTAGTAAAGCAAGGCTACACAAAGTGCTCAATAGCAGTAACTAGCGATAATTCTTGCATTACTACGGATAAGAATATAGAAGAAGTATTACAAAAAAATGGCATAGATGTATTATATATAAAAGAAAACAATATAAAGCTCTTAAAAAGAGATGGTACAGAGTCTACAATGACGGGTTTTATTGGTGGTGCAACTTTAGTATTTGATAATAAATTTGTACTATTCGGAGACATTAACAAACTAGAATATAAGGACGAAATAATAAAACATATAAACAAATATGGACTAGAACTAGTGAGCTTTGATGGGCTTAATGTGTATGACTACGGAGGAGGAATAGTGGTTTAGATAGTTTTATGATTATTAGCATTGATTTTATAGGTTACAAAAATGCACCGTCCCAGGTGACAGTTGGCACTTGGGAACGGTGCTTGAAACGTTTAGTGGGTGTCGGCGTTTTCGTAGTGATGTTCATTCTTATAGATACGCACTGTCTCGCTATATGTGCAAATACAGTCAAGAGCAAACGCAATAATCAGTAACAACATCAGAATAAGAGAATAAAGATCGCTATAGTACACAGCATTTAACCCAGTATATACGATAGCGAGCCCAAAAACCACTCCGATAAAGCCACAAACAAACATAGAACGTTCCATAATAATCCTCCCTTAGATGTAATGATATTTGTGTATGGATTTTTCAACACTAGCACTTAGCTAATTACATACATTATACACCAATTAACATAAAAAAGCAAATTTGCAAAACAAGCCCGTCCCCAATTGCAAAAGAGTTACCATAAAACATATACAGATACTTATAAAAAAAGGGAGCATAATTTATCAAAATTCGATGTAATTCCATAATATATAGAGAAGGAGGAATTACATTATGTGCCAAGAAAATAAATGTAAAATATTAAAATTATTGCTTTGTTTTACACTAATTTTTATATTATTTTTAGCTGTATTATTTGTTTTTATAAACAATCCTAATCAAGATAAAAGCATCTTAGTAGCTACCGCAACGAGTGGAGATAATACTCAAATAGGAAATAGCATAATCAATTTTAGTCAAAATCAGATTGTAGAAGGAAATGCACTGTCACATACACCTGGCTCGAATGAAATCTTAATAAATAGAGATGGAATATATCAGATTTCATATCAACTAACAGGAGTGGCGCAAAATACTGGAACTTTTAACTTTAATGCAATTTTATTAGTAAATAATGTGCCAATAAATGAAACTTTAAACGAAGGGGCAGTTATAGATAATGATATTATAAATAACAGATATACACTTACAAGTACAGTTATACTAAGCCTAAATGCAGGAGATGTGCTTCAACTTGGTGGATTGTCTTTGGAAGATGTAGAGTATACAAATGCACGTATAGATATAGAGAGTCTACTGTTTTTGTA
>CALXWT010000076.1 GCA_944392445.1 uncultured Clostridia bacterium | reverse complement strand
TAATTACAAGTTTAGGTTTATGCGTACTTACTGAAGATAGCATTTCAAACCAAACAGAAGTAAAAAGACCAATTAGAGTTGTTGACCAATGGGTATTCCATGCAAGACTTTATGCAGCAGCAGATTATGTAGGAAAACATGATAACTTAGAATTAGTACAATTAAATTCATTTGGCTGTGGTGTAGATGCAGTTACAACAGATCAAGTTGAAGAAATATTAACAAGTTATGGAAAAATGTATACATTAATAAAGATAGACGAAATAAATAACTTAGGTGCTGTACGTATTCGTATTCGTTCATTACTCGCTAGTATGAATAAGCGTTTAGCAAATAAAGAAGAATTAAAAGGTGATGGAAATTACGAAGTAAATAAAAAAATATTTACAAAAGACATGAAGGATGATTATACAATATTAATTCCTCAAATGGCACCAATTCACTTTGAATTACTAGAAGCAGCAGTTCGTCAGTCTGGATATAAGGTAGAATTATTACGTGATTGCACAGACCATACAGTAGAAACAGGATTAAAATACGTAAATAATGATGCTTGTTACCCATCAATATTAGTTACAGGACAAATGATAGAAGCATTGCAGTCAGGAAAATATGACTTAAATAAAACTGCTTTAATCATGTCACAAACAGGTCGGTGGCTGTAGAGCAACAAACTACATAGGATTTATTCGTAAAGCATTAAAAGATGCAGGTTTTGAGAACATTCCAGTAATCTCATTTAATGTTGTTGGAATGGAAAAAATGCCAGGATTTAAAATAACTATTCCCTTAATAGAAAGACTATTAAAAATGGTAGTATATGCAGATTTGTTACAAAAAATGCTTACAAAAAATAGAGCTTATGAAGTAAATAAAGGCGAAACCCAAAAACTATTTGACGAATGGATGGAAAAATGTAAGAAACTACTTGAAAAATCTACAATGAAAGAATTTAAACAAAGTATTTACGATATGGTAAATGACTTTGAAGAAATTGAACTTGATACATCTGTGGAGAAACCTAAAGTAGGTATCGTTGGTGAAGTATTGATAAAATACCACCCATTTGGAAATAACTTTATTGCAAATAAATTAGAAGAAGAAGGCGCTGAAGTAGTATTGCCAGACTTTATGGGATTTATTAAATTTATTGCAACACATAAAATTACATTTAATCAATTAATAAAAACAGATAAAATGAAAGCTAAATTATTTAAAACTGCAATAAAACTAATAGACATATTAGAAAAAGATTCTAAAATAGCTTTAGCAAACTCTAAAAAAGGTTACTTACCTCCTGCAGATATTTGGGAATTAGAAGATAAAGTAAAGGATATTTTATCTATAGGAAACCAAACTGGTGAAGGCTGGTTCCTTACTGCAGAGATGATAGAATACATAGAAAATGGTATACCAAATATAGCTTGTGTACAACCATTTGCTTGCTTACCAAATCATGTTGTTGGAAAAGGTGTAATTAAAACTATAAGAAGTAAATTTCCTGAAGCAAACATATCTGCAATAGATTATGATCCAGGTGCAAGCGAGGCAAACCAAACTAATAGAATAAAATTATTAATGACTGTTGCAAAAGACAACTTAAAGAAACAACAAAAAGAAAGAAAAGCAGTAGAAAAGGAAAATATTAAAGAAAATAACTCTATAAAAGAAGCTGTTAATAAATAATTAGCTCGATATTGCTTACAGCAATAAATGAGAATGAGGTGATGAAATAAATGTAGACACAAAAATGTGTTTACATTTATTTTTATTAATTGAGTATCTTAGATTAAAATAAAAATTGTGGAAAATTAATAGAATATATGCTATTATATTTACAATTATTTAATGAAAGGAATAACATATATGAATACTAAAGGATTACTAGTTGAGCCAGATTTTATTAATCTAGAAAAATATTTGCAGTCGGGAAATAGAACAGAAATTACAGATAAAATAAGAAAAATATCTAAAACTATAGATGGAGCAAGTGATGGTATTCTTGTTAAAAAGATTTTAGTCTGGATAAATCAAAATACAATTAGATTAAATAGTAGTAATAATCCTAGAAAATTTAAAAGAACTGCAACTGAAATTTTAGAATCTAGAGAAAGAACCGGCTGTTGCGATAGCAGTACACTATTCACAGCATTAGCAAGAAGTAAAGGAATTCCGACTATGCAAATTATTACTTTCTGCGTTGACTGGGCAAAGAATTTAATTTCTGGAAAGAAAGTTGAAACATCTGGACACTTTTTTACATCTTGTTACTTAAAAGATGCTCATGGAAAATCAGACTGGGTACTAATTGATTCAGATCAACCTACACAAAACATAAAAGATATTAGATTACAAATATTAAACAGAAATAACAGGAACATAAGAAATAATTATTATGCTTTTGCTTACGTTAACGATTATAGTAATATATCCTTTAATGAATCAAAAATAGATTCAATAGCAAATATGGGAAGAGTTCAACTATTTGCTCTTCAAAATTCAGACAAAAACGATTTTTTACGTGATAGAGAAGAAGAAAGATAAAATTTCTTTTATAGAATAAATATAGCTTATAGCCTTGTATTTTTTATTATTTCACGATATAATAACCATTACATATTAAAAAGGAGGGTTATTATGCTACTAGCATTGGCAGGAGTTACTGGAGTAGGAAAATCGTACTTTAAAGATAGAATAGTAGAAAGACTTGGCTTTGAAAAAATAAAAATAATTACTACTAGAAAAATACGAGATGGTGAAAAAAATAATGAAGATAAAATCTTTGTTACTCCAAGCGAACTACAGGATTTAAAAAATTCTAATATAATCGTTTATGACTTTAATATGCTTGGAAATATATATGCTTATTCTAAAGAGGCACTTTTTTCAGAAAAAAACACTGTGTTCGAATTACATTACAGCACTATATTTGATTTTAAAAAAATATGCCCAGACATGATTTCTATATATATTCTTCCAACTAATATAGAAATGGCTAAAGATCAAACTAGAAAAAGGCATTTAGACAAGGAAGTAGAAAATAAAAGATTATTAGAAATTGAAGAACATTATAAAGCATTTAATACAGATGAAAATTTAAGAAAGCAATTTGATTACATTTTATATAATAATTACGATAAAGAATCAGAAGAGCAAATTATAAAATTAGTTAAAAATATATTAAATAAATAGGAGTATAAAATATGATTAAAAATTATTTTTCACTAGATGAAGATTACACTAATATAATAAAAAATTCATTACCGAAAATGAAAATAATAAATATTAATCCTATCTCTACAGGTTGGACAAATATTGTTTTTGAAGTTAGTACAGATTGTGGAAACTATTTTTTTAGATTTCCTAGAGATAACTTTTGGATTAGAACTATTGTAAAGGATTATGAATTTTCTAAATTTATTAATGGAAAAACAGACTTTAATACAGTACAACTAAATCTTTTATATGATAATGGTAGACCTTATAGTATTCACAAAAAAATTGAAGGAACCGTGTTGGCTGATAAAATGAATGACTTATCTCCAGAAGAAATAAAAGTAATTTCTTCTGAAATATCTAAATTTATGTATCAATTACACAATGTTAGCTTTAAAGAAGATGAAATTTTTGACATTGATAATATAGGCTTAAACTTAACAGACTTCTTAGACGAGTTACTTAATCTTCACGTTTCACAAGAAGATAAAGTATTCTGGAAATACGATGAATTTAAGCAAAAAGAACATAATACACTTGTACATGGGGATTTAAACTCAAGTAATATATTACTTGATGAAAATAATCATGTTACTGCTATAATAGACTTTGGTTTTGGTGGCTTTGGAAATCCATATTTCGATATTGCTCGTATTATAGGAAGATGTCCTGATACATTTAAAAATGAAATAATTAAAAGTTATGAAAGTATTTCAAATGAGCAATTAGACTATCCTGTTTTAAATGATGAAATTAAAATTTGGGAAAATATTGATAATTCATATATAAATTATATGAGAAGAATAGGTATTTATAAATAGAACTATAGATTTTTTCTATAGTTCTTTATATGTTAAGTAAAAAAATTTCTTATATTATTTTATTTAAGTATATACTTTATTACATTCCAATCCAAATAATAACAAAAAAAATGTAAAGTTGCAATAACTCTACATTTACACTTTTGGCGGAAGCGAGAGGATTTGAACCTCCGCGGCCCTTACGAACCCTAGCAGTTTAGCAAACTGCCCCCTTCAA
>CALXWT010000075.1 GCA_944392445.1 uncultured Clostridia bacterium | reverse complement strand
GCAAATTGCAACATTAAACAAAAGATTGATTCCATTTTTCTATTTTATGATATAATACTTTTATAATTTTTTAGAAAGGAATCAAATTCTATGTTAAAAATAAACGAATTCACTTATGAAATAGAAACCAAAGACATAAAAAATAAATTTATTCAAAGACAAAGGGACACCAACAAAGGAGATTATGGTTATGTTGGAATAATGGGAGGCTCTCTAGAATATTCTGGAGCAGTTAAACTCGCTAATTTAAGTGCATCTGCCATGAGAGCAGGATGTGGTGTAGTTAGACTAATAGTTCCAGAAGGAATTGCAAAAGCCGTAGCACCATATTTGCTAGAACAAACAATATTTCCAATGAACGACAATGCAAATAAAATGGTATTTTCAGAGGAACAAATAAATGAAGCTCTAAGTAAATTAAAAGCATTAGCCATAGGAATGGGCTGGGGACAAAGCAAAGAATATGAAAAAATATTAGAATATATATTAGGTAATTATAACATACCTGTGGTAATAGATGCAGATGGCTTAAATACTATTTCAAAAATGAATATGGATATTTTAAAAAGCACAAAATGTAAAGTAATACTTACACCACATTTAAAAGAATTTGAGAGATTAAGCAAAATAAAAGTAGAAGATATAAAAAAAGACGAAATAACAATAGCAAAAGATTTTGCCAAAAAGTATGATGTTATTTTATTACTAAAAGGACCTACAACAGTAGTGACAGATGGAGAGAAGGTATATCTAGTAAAAAGAGGTTGCCCGGGTATGGCAACTGCTGGAAGTGGAGATGTACTGTCTGGGATTTTAGTTGGATTACTAGGGTATAATGAACCAGACATATTAACAGTTGCAACAGGTGCGTACTTAAATGGAATAGCAGGCGAAATAGCACAGGAAAAGTATACAGACATAAGTATGATTGCGTCAGATACAGTAAAATGCTTGCCAGAAGCAATAAAAAAGATTAGAGAAGATAGCATTTAAATAATTTAGAATGTACAAGAAAGTATAAGAAACATATAAATGAATAACAGAAGAAGTATCAAAGGAAATAATGGATTTATTTAAAAAACTAAGATAAATGGAGGTATTATTATGAAAGAAGTATGTTTAAAAATTAAAGGAATGCATTGTGAAGGATGTAGCACAAGATTAACAAAGGTATTAAATAATCAAGATGGAGTAGAAAATGCAAAAGTTAGCTTAGAAGAAGCAAAAGCTGATATAAAATACGATGAAAATCAAATAGGATTAGACGAAATAAAAGAAGCTATTAGCGATGCTGGTTTTGATGCAGAGTAATGCAAAGCTCAAAAAATAATCGCATTTTGGCCTTGTTAAACTTCGCTACGAAAAACTTCAACGTACACAAAGTACGCCTCAGTTTTTCTTGCTCGTTTGCCAGCCACTGCATACTGACCTTGTAACAGGCAAAGCCTTAACAAGCTCAGCATAGCCAAAATAACAATTCTTTTTTGAGCTAAATTTATGCTTCTGAAAAGTAAGGTGATTAAAATTGAAAAAAGTTTTATTAAAAATAGATGGTATGACATGTAGTGCTTGTTCTAGTGGGCTAGAAAAGTATTTGAATAAGCAAGATGGAATAATAAATGCTACTGTAAATTTAGTTATGAACAATGCTAGCGTAGAATATGATGAGAAAAAATTAGATATTCCACAAATTGAAAAGTTTGTACAAAAAGCTGGATTTGAAAGCTTAGGCATAGATAATTTGCAAAAAGAAGAAAAGAAAAAGTCAAGAGAAAAATATAAATTATGGGGCTTCACAGTCATAGCAATAGTAACATTATATATTGCTATGGGCTCTATGATTGGCTTGCCAGAAATTCCATTTTTAAGTATGCATACTTATCCTGTAAATTATACTATAGCTCTCTTAATTCTAAGCATTGTTGCTATTATCATGGGCTGGGATATTCTAAAAAATGGATACAAAAACCTAGTGCATAAAACCCCTAACATGGACACATTGGTGGGAATGGGTGTTTTAAGCAGTTTTCTATATAGTGTATATGGCACATACATGATTCTTACAGGGCATCATGAATATGCTCATAACCTATACTATGAATCGGCAATTATTATTTTGTTCTTTATACATATTGGTAGATATGTAGAGTCGCGTAACAAAGACAAAACCAAAGAAGCAATTCAAAGTTTAATGATGATTACTCCAAACAAAGCCACAATTATTAGAGATGGAAAAGAAAAAGAAGTTACTCTTGATGAAATTATAAAAGGCGATACAGTTGTATGTAAGCCGGGAGAAAAAATTGCAGTAGATGGAGAGGTAATAGATGGAACCACGCACATTGATGAGTCTTTTGTTACTGGGGAGAGTATACCATCTAAAAAAGAAGTCGGAAGCAAGGTTATTGCAGGAAGCATAAATTATGAAGGAACTATACAATATAAAGCAGAGAAAATTGGCAGGGAGTCTACGGTTTCTGAAATAGTAAGAATGGTTGTAGAAGCAACAAATACCAAAGCACCTATTGCAAAAATTGCAGATAAAATAAGTGGATATTTTGTACCAACTATCATTGCACTTGCATTTATCTCTGCCATTGTATGGCTAATAATAGGAGAAACATTTGCATTTGCAATAAATGTATTTATTTCTGTATTAGTAGTTGCATGTCCTTGTAGCCTAGGCTTAGCAACTCCACTTGCAATAGTAATATCATCAGGTGTAGCTAGTAAAGAGGGAATACTTATAAAAAACAGTGAAAGCCTAGAAAATGCTCACAAAGTTAAAACAGTAGTATTTGATAAAACAGGAACCCTTACAAAAGGCAAGCTTAGTGTAAGCAAAATGTTTAATTATACGGAAAATATAAATGAAGATAATTCAAGTAATGAACCAAAAGCAGAAGCACTTTCAAAACAATTAACTACGAGCCAAAATTCTAAAAACACAAAAACTGTAGAACAAGTAGAAGAAAAAAGAAAAACAAATTCCGAAATTATAAAAATTGTCGCAAGCATAGAAAACAAATCTGAACATCCAATAGCAAGAGGAATTGTAAACTATGCAACAGAAAAAAATATAAAATTAGCAGAAGTAAAAAACTTTAAAAATATTGCAGGCTATGGAATTAGTGCAGAATATAACGATAACAAATATTTAATTGGTAATAGTAAACTAATGAAAGAGAACAATGTAACTATAGAAAGCAAACTACAAGATGAAGAAGAGCTAGAAGCAGATGGAAATAGTATATTGTTTGTAGCAGAAACTAAAAAACAAGAAGAAAATAATCAATTAGAATATAACTACAAGTTAATAGCTCTAATTGGTGTAAAGGATGTTATAAAAGATTCGGCAAAAGATGTTGTAGAAAAACTACAAAAACAAAAGGTAAACGTAGTAATGCTTACAGGAGACAACGAAAAAACTGCAAAAGCAATAGCAAGTAGTATTGGAATTACAGAAGTAATTGCAAATGTACTTCCAAAGGAAAAGGCAGAAAAAATAAAAGAGTTAAAACAAAATGGCTTAGTAATGATGTGTGGAGACGGAATAAACGATAGTGTAAGCCTAGTTACAGCAGACATTGGAGTTGCAGTTGGAAGTGGAACAGATATTGCAATGGATAGTAGTGATGTGGTACTTATGCAAGATAATTTGGAAAAAATACCAGAGCTTATGAAAATTAGTAAGAAAACAATTAGAAACATAAAACAAAATCTATTTTGGGCATTTTTCTATAACCTTTGTATGATACCGATTGCAATAGGAGTACTTAGTCCATTTGGAATTACAATGAATCCAATGTTTGCATCACTTGCAATGACATTAAGTAGTATAACGGTAACAGTAAATAGTTTAAGGTTAAAGAAATTGCAAAAGAATTAATTTAATAAATTTGATAATCTAAAAATAATTGCCAATGCAAATATAGTATGGTATAATTTTCTCGTAAGTTTAAACGGAAAAAAACTTGTGAGAAAATTTTTAATTGCGTAGGAAATTTCGTTAGAAATTTCCGGAGCAACAAGGTTAAGTTTCCTTGGGCTGTGCGTATTTGCAAAGCAAAACGCACATATGGCGAAGCCACTTTTCTTATTGTATAGGAAAAATCGACCTTTTATATGATATTTCAGTACTTTTAACGATTTTTTCTATACAACAAGGTTAAGTTTCCTTGGCCGTGCGTATTTGCAAAGCAAAATGCACATATGGCGAAGCCACTTTTCTTATTTCCTGAAAAAAGTAGAGAAAGGAGTGTAGATATATTTAATACATTAAA
>CALXWT010000074.1 GCA_944392445.1 uncultured Clostridia bacterium | reverse complement strand
TCATTAGAATATTTACTCATAAAAAATACACCTCCAAATGTTAGATTTTTTGTCTAACATTTGGGGTGCACTTCACTATTCCCAATTTCTTATTTTTTTCATTATAACTGTTCACCTGGCAAGAAGTAGTCAACAACACCATAAACTAAAGCACCAACTATTGCAGCAATCCAAGAAATTGTGTATCCTGCAACGAAATATTGGGTTACATATAATACTACTGCTGCTAAAACAAATCCTACAAAGCCTTTACCAAAAGCGCTTGCATGAAGACTAGTAAATCTTGTAAGTAAATAATCTATTATAGTAAGAACTACTGCAGCTGCAGCTAAAGCCCAAATATTATTAATTTGGAAACCTGGTGTAAAAAATGCTGTTATACCAAGAACAATGGCTGCTGTAATCAATCTTCCGAGAACTTGCCATACAGTAGAAGTATTATTTTTAGCTTGAGCTTGATTATTCTCCATAGTATAAACCTCCTTAAAATCTATTTAAACAGATTAAAAGCTAAAATAAAAATCAATATCAAAGATTATTTTTTTAGTTAAATAGTAAAAAATACAAAACATTTACTATTTGTAAAGAGATAAGAAAAAAACAAAAACAAAGTATAAAAAATATAAATTCTAAAAAACTTCAAAGAATTATAAGAAAAAAATAATCTTTGATATTACTCTTATTATGAACTAAAAAAAATAATTTATTCAAAACATTAAAAAAATTTTAAAATCAATAAAAATGTTTAATTCATTGTTAATTCAATATATATGCATTGATTTTTAAAGTTAGCTCATTTATTTGAATAATAAATGAAAAATTGTGAAAAATATATATAAAATAAAAAAAGAGAGGAAAAATATGTTAATAATTTTTATTAGATCAATTTTACTATACATAATAGTCTTAATAGTTATGCGACTTATGGGAAAAAGAGAAATAGGACAGCTTCAACCATTTGAACTTGCAATATCTATAATGATAGCAGATTTAGCATCAACACCAATGGCTGATACAGGAATACCTATAACAAATGGGATAATTCCAATTTTAGCATTGTTAGTTATGCACCTAGTCATTTCCATACTTAATATGAAAAGTATAAAAGCAAGGCAAATATTATGTGGAAAACCTTCTATACTAATATATAGAGGGAAAATAGATGAAAAGAGTTTAAAAAAAGAAAGATTTACTGTAAATGAACTAGAAGAAAGACTAAGAGGAAATAATATAGTAAATATTGGAGATGTAGAGTATGCAATACTAGAAACAAGTGGACAAATTACAGTAATACAAAAACCCAATAAAAGAACAACAATACCCGAAGATTTTGGCATAGAGCCAGAATATGAAGGAATATCATATGATTTAGTAGTAGATGGAAAGGTTATGTATGAAAATTTAAAAATATTAAAAAAAGATTACGAATGGTTAAAAAAGGAAGTAAATAAATTTGGAATATTACCAGAACAGGCTTTACTTGTAACAATAGATGGAAAGGGGAACTTTTTTTGCCAGGAGAAGAAGTAATGTCGGGTTTATGTCGGGTTTATGTCGGGTTTTAAGGACAGGCTCTTTTGCGACAAAGTTGTCGGGTTTGGGGACAGGCTCTATTAATTTGAAATTAAATATCTAGGATAAGGAGGCACATATCTTGAAAAAAGAACTAATTATATGCATATTTATAATAGTACTTATAATAGTAACCAATATAATAACACAAAGTTATACAAAAAATAGCGTAAATAAAATGAGTGAAAGGTTAGATGTGGTTTCACAAATTGTTTGCGATAACATAAGCACAAGTACAGAAAGCAGTAATATAGACAAAAATAAAATAAAGCAAGAAGTGGATAATTTAGAGAATACTTGGAATGAGCTACAAGAAAAGCTTGCATATTATATAGAACACGATGAATTAGAAAAGGTAGAAACACAGATTTATGCCATAAAAGGATTTTACGAGATAGAAAAATATGATGAGATTGTGCCAGAAGTAGAAAAGTGTAGTTTTATTTTAAAACATATAGAGGAAAAGACGAAGCTAAGTATAAAGAACATATTTTAAGATTTGTTACTGTTCAGTATAGAAAATAAAAAATAAGATTTTACAAATCTGTAAAATCTTCACTCTAACCCCTTGCAATCATTAGAAATATATGGTAGAATATTTATTGTTACTAAAAGAGAAAATAGGAAGGAATTGATTCTAATGGTAGAGATAATAAGAAATATAGTATTAGTTATATATGTTTTAGTGTGTATAGTATTAATAGTACTTGCTACAATACAAGCAAAAGATACAAGTGGAGCATCACAAACAATTACTGGAGCTGCTGCAAATAACTTCTATGAGCAAAACAAAGGTAGAACAAAAGAAGGTAGACTTAAAAGAGCAACAATTATCTCAGGAGTTTTATTTGCTGTACTTGCAATAGCTTTATCAATTTTATTTGTAATGTAAGGTATTAAAATATAGATATTGTAGAACATATATAGTAAGATATATGTTCTTTTTTTGAAGAAAGGAGGAAGTTTAATGAGTAAGAAAAAATTAAAATCAAAAAATAAAAAAGAAAAAATATTTAAAAAGATGGAATCAAAAAAGAAAGCTTTAAACCAAAAGAATAAAGAAATAGCTAAATTAAAGAAGAGGCTTAACAAAATAGAAAAAGAATTGGATGATATAAAAAACGAAGAATTAAATAATAGAAAAACAAAGAATGCAAAATTAGACATAAAAAAACCAAAAATAAAAGAAGATAGTAAAATTTTTGAACTAGAAAAGAATACGATAGTAGGTACATACCAAAAAAGTAGAAATTTTGGCTTTGTTGTGCCTGATGATAAAAAGCTTGGTACGGACATATATATTGCAAAAAAAGATGCAATGAAAGCTAAGAACAATCAAAAGGTTGTCGTAGAGATTACCAAATTACCAAAAGCAGACAAAAGTGCAGAAGGAAAAATTATAGAGATTATTGGATATATAGATCAAGCTGGAGTAGACATGCTATCTTTAGTTAAAGAATATGATTTGCCTTATGAATTTCCAGAACCAGTTATAAAAGAAGCAAAGAAGATTAGCCAAGAGATAGATGAGAAAGATATTGTAAATAGAAAAGATTTAAGAGATGAAGAAATTTTTACAATAGATGGCGAAGATGCAAAAGATTTAGATGATGCTGTAAATGTAAAAAAATTGCCAAATGGAAATTATATTTTAGGAGTACACATCGCAGATGTAAGCCACTATGTAAAAGAAGGTTCTTTTCTAGATAAGGAAGCAATTGCAAGAGGTACTAGTGTGTATATGTTAGATAGAGTTATACCAATGCTTCCAGTAGAACTTTCAAATGGTATATGTAGTTTAAACGTAGGCAAAGACAGATTTGCAATTTCATGTATCATGGAAATCGATAAAAACGGACAAGTAGTATCATCAGACATATTTAAAAGTGTTATAAATGTTACTGAAAGAATGAGTTACACAAATGTGCAAAAAATATTGGACAATTCTGATAAAGAAGTAGTAGCACGTTATTCAAAATATATAGAACATTTTAAACTAATGGAAGAACTTGCACATATTTTAAAGAAAAGAAGAGAAAAAGCAGGAAGCATAAACTTAGATATTCCAGAAACAAAAGTAATTTTAGATGAAAGAGGATTTGCAGTAGACATTACAAAATATGAACTAAAATTTGCAAATGAAATAATAGAGCAATTTATGCTTACAGCAAATGAAACGGTAGCTGAAAAATTCTTCTGGCTAGAAGCACCATTTATATATAGAGTACACGAAGCACCGGATATGGAAAAGGTTAGTGAGCTTAATAAATTTTTGTTTAACTTAGGATATAGAGTAAAATGCAAAAAAGAAGAGGTACACCCAACAGCATTTGCAGAAGTGTTAAATGAAGTAAAGGAAAAACCAGAAGAAAGAGTAGTTTCTACCCTTGTATTAAGAACACTTAAAGTAGCAAGGTACGAAAGTGAAAACAAAGGACATTTTGGAATTGCAAGTAAATATTACTGTCATTTCACATCACCTATTAGAAGATATCCAGACTTATTCATACACAGAATTATTTCGAGGTATTTAAAACAAGGTTATAATTTAGATGATGAAGAAATAGCAAAATACAGCACACAAGCTACTAAATATGCAGAAGAATCATCAGAACGAGAAAAAATAGCACAAAAAGTAGAAAGAGAAAGTGTAGATATAAAAATGGCAGAATATATGGAAAGTCATATAGGAGAAGAATACGATGGAATTATATCAAGTATTACTTCATTTGGTGTATTTGT
>CALXWT010000073.1 GCA_944392445.1 uncultured Clostridia bacterium | reverse complement strand
GGTAATATGTATATTTATCAAATTTTTTTGTTCCTTGGTGTCGCACCTCTCTTATGATAAAAAGAAAAATAAATTTTTCTTTTTATCGCAGGAAAGGTGCTCCAAATCGCACTCGCTTCAAAGAAGCTCGTTTGGTCGCTTACGCGTCACTACAAAAATTCTCTAAATATACATATTACCTAAGTTTAGGACCGTAATTTTTACAAAACCATTATCCTGTAACATCACGTAAAAAGAAAATTAAATTATTCTTGGCTTTTTCTAAATCTATGTTATAATCTAATTGGTAAAAAATTCATTTAAAGGGGATACAATGAAAAACAATAAAAAAGAAATAATAATTGTTGCAATAATTTTGTTAATTCAAACCATTGCATTTGTAGTAGCAGGCATCAAAAAATCATATTTGCACATGGACGAAGCACTTTCTATAGCATTAACTCATTATGATAAACTTTATATACAAGACAATGAAGACTTCTTTAACACTTGGCATAATAGTGAATATTATAAAGATTATATGACTATAGATGAAGAGGAAAAAAACAACTTTAAGCCAGTATATGAAAATCAAAAAAATGATGTGCACCCACCATTGTATTATCTATTATTAAGAATAGCAGAAAACTTTAATATAGGTAGTTTTTCAAAATGGCCAGCTATAATATTAAATATAATTATATATCTATTCACAACTGTATTCATGTACTTAATTATTAAAAAATTACTGACAGGATTTAGTCATTACAAAGAAAAATCAGCTATTTTAGCCCTAATTTCCGGTTTAATAATGTCGTCTATTAATAATGTAATTTATATAAGAATGTACGCATTAGCTAATATGTGCATAGTAATTACTACATATTTACATCTAAAACTGTTAGACAAAAGCGAAAAGGACAATATGCTATTATTTGCAATTGGCTTAATTGCGTTAATAGGTTCATTAACACACTATTACTATTTAATTTATTTAGCAATATTAGCGATAATGTTTGTTGTTAAATACATAAAAGATAAAAATTATAAAGCATTAGGAAAATATATATGTACAATGATTCTAGCTGGAATAGTATCGGTAGCAATCTTTCCATACTCAATACAACACGTATTTTTAGGCTATAGAGGACATGGAGTTATAGATAATTTAATAGATATTCCTAAATTTATAGCCGGAATTGGACAATACTTATTAGTTATAAACGAATACACATTTAATATGACATTACTCCTTTTAATAATTTTTATATTAGGAATAATTATCTATAAGAAAAATAAAAAAATTAAATTAGTTGATGTGAATAATAAATACGTGAAATACATAGCAATTTCAACATTCGGTTATTTCATCTTGATAGCGATATCTGCACCTTGGAAAGACTTAAGGTATATGATGCCTGTTTGTAATTTAATATTTATACTTGTTCTTTACTTTTTAATTTTATTGCTAAAGAATATAACTAAAGAAAAAACACTAAATAAAATAATCTTATTAATATTTGTGCTAATGGCAATAATGCCAATTGCTTCAAGCTATATTATAAGCCTAGCTACAGGCAAAACTACTAAAATAGAACCACAAGCAATGTATTCTGATAAGCAGGATATTGTAGAAATGACTAAAAATGAATTAAGTGGTTTACCAGCACTATATATTATGAACTCGGGTAATGAGAGATTTTTAGATGATATATTACTATTCATGAATATAGATGAGTCGTATATAGCTTTAGACATTGAATGTAGTGAAGAAAAAATAAAAGAGATTTTTCTAGATAAAGATATATCTAATGGAGTAATAGTATTTATAAATGATATACAAGACAATGAAGCTATATTAAATACAATAAAAAAGGCATTGAATTTAGAAAATGTAACTCATTTAGAAAGGCTTAATTCTGGAGAGGTTTATTTAGTAAAGTAATTACTATGTTGTAAACAGAAAGATTGCCAAAATACTGAAATGTTAAATAAAAAGTTGATTTTTAATATACAATAAAAAGGGGAGTAAAATGGATAATAAAAATGATTGGGAAGAATTAGAACAATGGAGCGCACAAAGAGAAGAAGAACAAAAAAATAGATTTGGAAAATACCCAGAGGAATTTCAAAAAAATAAAAAAATTGATAAAGTAACAAAAGGAATGGACATTACTTTAAAAATAATCAGAGGAATCTTCTTTGCAATAATAGGAATAGCACTTTTAATATATGTTTTGTATGTTGTAGGACTAAAAGCAGATTCAAATCCTGTAGGAAAGATAGAAGATTTATATAAAGTACAAGCTAAGGTAATTAGTAAAAATGTTGACAAAAACGGTGCAGGAACATATAAACTAGAATTAAAAGACAACGAAGATATAAAATTTACAATAATAAAACAAGGAACATTACTAAATGATGACTTCTCTGACAATTGCCAAAAATATTACTTTAATTTATGGGACAGTTCTAAAAAAGAACTATTTATTATAAATGAAACTTATGATGGAGAATTGCTAAATTACGAAACATACATAGAAATAAATAATGAAGATGAAATGAAAGCAGGAATAGATGCAATAAGCGATTTTGCCGAATTCTGTGGTAATCAGAATTTTTATCAAAATTGGAATATTTATTTAAACGTAAAAGGAAAAAGAATATACCCATATATGCAAAGTGGAGTATCAAGAGAAGAAACTTTTAATCAAGTGCTAGAAAAATATTATGAAATAACAAATACAAACAGCACAGAAATTTAGGATATTAGAAAAAGATAGATAAGGAGAGCAAAATTTCGCTCTCCTATTAACGCCTTAAAAGAAATTATTTCTCAGAAACCACATAATACTCTCCAAACTTCACGTAATCATAGTTATCTATATTCACATTCCTTTTCTCATTTATAATTAAAACTTCGCCATCTAAATCATTCAAAGCATTATTTAACTCATCTTGGCTCCTCATTTCATCAAATATTTTATCTGTAAAATAATTATTGGATTTAATATATATATCAATACTTCCGTCATTATCCAAATTATCAACTTTTACACTATCTATAGGCAATGTATTTGTATATTCTAAAGCTTGCTCCATACCTCTTGAAAAGCAAATCGACATATCTATCTTATTAGCATAATAACAATTAAAGTAAATTAGATATGATGTAAATAGAATTACAAATATAGAAATTATACTAATTGCATAAATCTTTGATTTTTTACTACCATTCTCATTATTCGTCTCCAACCTCTTAAAATAATTGTAAAAATAATATAGTGCAAAAGTTGCTAGCATAATAAGTGGATACCAAATAGTATTTAACCTGTTTATATTGGTTTGATTTATTACAATTCCAGTAAATATGCTTGTACATAGCCAACCCAAAATTAAAAATCGAGGAAAATTATCTTGCAAATTTATATCTCTGTTTGTAGTTTCCTGTATAGAATCTGTTGTGGAAGAGAATACATCTGACAAACCAAAATGTATATGTGAAGCCTTGTTTTTTATTTTGATAATTATAGCTACAATTACAAGAACTAATGTTATATGATAAGCAGTTCCAAAAATAAGAGAAGAGTTCCATACGCACCCATCAAATTCGCCTAATATCATAAGTACAGTAAATCCAATGTTTATAAATAATTGAACCAATATATTAGGTGAGAAAAATAGCATATCATCAGTTCTTGATAGATTTTCATAATATGGAATAGTTATATTTCCAAGATAAATGCTCTGATTTGTTTTTAATATATTTATTGCAAACATTAAGATAATTGGCATTGCAAGTATTGAAAAAATGACTATACAAATTATTAAATCAGGCATAGATATTTTCTTTTTACGCCTTAAGTAAATTGCAAGAGCTAATAATAGTATTGGTGTAAAATATATTGCAATTCCATAAGAATATAGAGTTAATGCAAAAAATACCATAGATAAATATAGCGTCCATCTAGTTTTTTTAAATATACCAATATATAGTAAATAAACTGCTATTAGTAAAATATGAGGCAAAATATTGCAATCTAATGCCCACATTCCTTGTAATATATGCCAAGGAGAGATAGCAAGTAATCCTAAACCAATAAGTGCAATAGTATTATTTTTGCTTATTCTCCTTATTAAATCGTAAAATACAACCAAAGAGACTATGCTAATAATTAGAAGTGGAAGTCTGATTGCAAAAAGAGAATAACCAAATATTTTTATACAAAAAACGATAAGATATAGTAATAGCACACTTTGACCACCAAAGCCTAGAAGGTATACTGGATACGATATGCCGTTTATATCTTTTCCTGTATCTGCAATTGACTTTGCATTAACGGCAAGCATCATTTCATCTGAATTTACTTCTTTTAGAGCATTTGGAAATTCATATATTCTAACAAAAATTGCTATTATTATAATAATTAGAAAAATAATAAGTTGCTTTTTATTTATAGTTTTTAATCTGCTTTTTAGGCTCATTTTTATCACCACTTACTGTATGATAACATTTATATTGATTAGTGTCAAAAAGTTTTATAAATTGTTAATGTTCGCTTGTTTTTTATGTAAAACATAGTAATATATTTACAACTTGAGTTGCTCTATTTTTGAGCAAAAAAATAGTATGTGTATTCACGGTACACATACTAACTACAAAATGTCTATCGGTTTTAGACACATTTATTTTGTATTTAAATAATATCGCAATATGTTATTTTTGTCAAATTTGATTTAACACATGTATGAGTTTTTTTGACTGGGGAATTCCCTAGATTTCAATATTTTTAAGCTCCAAGTTATAATTTGATTCAAATTT
>CALXWT010000072.1 GCA_944392445.1 uncultured Clostridia bacterium | reverse complement strand
ATTACAAAAAAATGATGAAAACCTTAAAAATACAGGAGTGTAACTAAATAAAAAATAAATTTAGTTGACACTACCAAGCAAAGAAAGGAAGGAAAAAAATGAAAAGAACAAAAAGGACAAAAGAAATGGGTATAACCCTAATCGCTCTAATAATCACGATTTTGTTCTCTTATGACGAAAAAATAAAAAATAGTAATAGCAAAGGTTTTCTTTTATTAGCAATTTAGTAAAAATAAAATTTTTGAATCTAAAAAAGATGAATTGTAAATAATACAATGTCATCTTTTTTAGATTCATTTATTCTTCAAAATCCATTCATAGACCTCATTTTCACTAAGTTCACCCTTCTTCATTTGATTAATTTTTTCTTTAGCATTTTTTTTCCAAAATTCAAAATTTTGGGCAAGTTTCTTATTTTTTTTATCCTTTCTAACCTGCATAAACTTTTGTTGATATGTTTTTCTGTATTCTCCCATAGCTTTATTCTGCTTTAATCTTTCTGTATAGGATTGAAAAGCACCTAAATCTCTACAAGTTTTTGAATCCTCTTTTGGGTAATCACAATAAATTTCATCTACTTTTGAGGTAGGAATGAAATACATCCCACAGTTTAGGCACTTTTTTATTGGATAATTTGGTGTTTTAGATAGTTCGTCTAGTATAGCGTAACAAATACTTGATAAATCTGTACTTTTATGAGTATATCTCATCGAAAGTAACATATTTTTGGTGTGCAGTTCTTCTAATATTTCGAATTCGCTATCTTGGGTAAATTCATCATATTTTCTTGAAAAGCTATCTCTAATAATTAAGTCATTTTTATAATAAGAATATAATTTGCCCTTTCTCTTTATCAAATATACTGCAAATCGCTCGGAATAAGTGTATTTTTCTAATTTAATTTCATTATTCAAATTATATATATATGTAACTGCTTTTATTAGTTCTTCTTGTAAATCAATCAGGTTCTTTTGTAAATCTTTAAAAATCTTAGTTGTTGACTTTAAATAATTCTCATTACTTCCATAATTATTGCTTAACTCAAATTTATAATTTTTATCTAAATCTTTTAATACTTCGAATCCATAAGCATAGAAGAAAGTTTTATTAGCTGTTTCGTAGTTAGATAAATCAGCATTTAAAAATCGTAATAATAAAAGTCCGAATCTTTCATAAAAAGGAGAATAGATACTAGCAGAATGTTTTAGTCCATTATCTGTTTTTCGTGTTTCCGTATAATATACATCGCATAATTTATTTTCTGTATCTAAATGGTAATTAGCCCTATAAAAATATAAAGGCGTAGCATAATATTCTTTTTTAGTTTCGGTATTAAACCAAAAGTAGAAATCATCAAAAAAGTTTATTTCTGGTAATTTCATAACTTTTAACTCCTTTCTAGGAATAAAATCCTGATAAACAATTTAAAAAAATAAAATAAATTGTTATTGACTTTACATATTAATTATACTATAATACTAATATAAATACAATACTTTTTATAGAACTAATTGCTAAAAATTAATAAAATTACTTAATTTTGTTTTCTTGTATAGAGTGAGTTTAATAAAAATCGTTTAAAGGAATGGAGGTGCGAAACATAAATTGAATGGCAGAATACGAAAAACAAAAAAAATTGTAAAGTATATTAAATAGCAATAGGTTGATAAATTAAAGTATAATTTAGTTGTAGTTAACAAAAATAATCGTTGTAAAATTTTGTTCGACGATTAAAATTGGATAGGAGCAAACCTATTGTTATTGGAAAGGAAGGAAGAAATGATAACAATAGCAAACCCAGAAAGATATATAGCAGGGTTATACGAAAGATTATCCAATGAGAATATAGAAGTAGGAAACGACGAAATAATAGTAACAAAAGAGGATGAACGTGAAAGTGGAAGTATAAGTACACAAAAATTATTTTTAAGAAATTTTTGTAAAGACAACAATATACAAATATATGATGATTATACTGATGACGGAATATCAGGAGCAACCTTTGATAGACCAGCTTTTAATAGAATGATAAAAGATATAGAAAATAAGAAAATCAATTTAGTAATAGTAAAAGACTTATCTAGGTTTGGGAGACTATCAAGTAAAATATCGTACTATTTAGAAGAATTTTTTATAGAAAAAGGAGTAAGGTTTATTGCAGTAACAGATGACATAGATACTGGGCAGATAGAGACATCAGAAGAGATGATGCAATTTAAAGCTTTTTTCAATGAATGGTATTTGAGAGATACTTCAAGAAAGGTAAGAAATGGAAAGAAAACGAGAGCAAAAGAAGGAAAAGTAATGACCACATATCCGACGTATGGGTATAAAAAAGATCCATTAAATTATAATCATTATATAATAGACCAAGATATAGCACCAATAGTAAGAAGAATATTTATGTTAGCAAGAAGTGGAAAGACACCAACTGAAATAGGAAATTTGTTGACAGACGAGAAAACTTTAGTGCCATCGGAAATAGTGGGAAACTTACATACAAGAAAAGGAGAAGAAATAAAAGGCTGGAACAGAAATACAGTAAAAAGGATATTACATAATGTAACATATCTAGGGTGGGTATCAAATGGAAATACAAAGAAGATAAACTATAAAAGTAAGAAAACAATGATAATGCCGAGGGAAGATAGAATAATAATAAAAGGAATGCACACCCCTATAATAGATGAAGAAACATTTAATTTAGTACAAGAGCAAATGAAGAGTAGAACAGCAACAAGGGTAAAAAGTTACGATTGGTTACTAAAAGGACTAGTATGTTGTAAAGAGTGTGGAAGAAAATTAAGTATAGTGCCACAAAAATATCCAAATAAAACAACATTTTATTTAAGATGCAATACGTATGCAAGCAATACACATTTAAGATTATGTACACCACATAGTAATAATTTAGAAAAGGTAACAAATTTTGTAATAGAACAAATAAAGAAAAGTTGTAAAGAGTTTCTAAGCGAAGAGAAGTATACAAAACTAGCAAATGATACATCAGAAGATAAAATAGCTCAAAATAAGTATAATGTGAAGAATGAAATTCTTATATTAGAGAAAAAGATAAAAGACATAAACAAAGTAATAGACAAAATATACGAAGATAAATATAAAGGTCTATTTGAAGATGAAGATTTTACAAGAATATATACAAACGAGATTAGAAGCAGAAAACAAGTAGAAGAAAGGGTAAAGCAGTTAAGAGAGTTAGAAGAAAAAGAAGATTCTTTAGTAGATATAGACAGAATAATTAAAGATTTTGTAAATATGCAAGAAATAACAAGAACAATGCTAGTATCATTAGTGGATAAGATAGAAATATCAGAAAATAAAGAAATAACAATATACTATAAATTCAATATTTTAAGTAATGGAAAAGAAGAAATAAAATTAAAAGATGTTGGCTAAAGAAGTGTAAAAATGTAAGAAAAGTTAAAATGTGAAAAAAACTAAAAAAACAGATATAAAAAACGTGAAAAAACTTTAAAAGAAAGATATGGAAAACGTGAAAAATATTGACAGAATAAATTAATAGTTATATACTTAAGTCAAGAAGGTGATAGTATGGAAAGGAAAATATATAATGAGTTAATTAATTGGAAAAATTCTAATATATTAAAACCTTTAATGATAATTGGAGCGAGACAAATTGGAAAAACATATATTATTAAAGAATTTTGTGAGAGAGAATTTGATAAAAGTATATATATAAATTTATTAGACAATCAAGAAATAATAAAAATTTTTAAAGAAGAAATAAGTACAGAAGAAAAATTTAATAGAATGAAAATTTATTTGGACATAGACATAGACATAGAAAATACTATAATTTTCTTTGACGAAATTCAAGAAAGCGAAGAATTAATTAGTAGTTTAAAATATTTTAACGAAAGTGAAAAGCCATTTAAAATCATTTGTGCAGGTAGTTTACTAGGAGTAAAGCTAAAGAGAATGAATTCATCGTTCCCTGTTGGAAAAGTAAAGATGATAAATATGTATCCAATGGATTTTGAAGAGTTTTTAATGGCAAATGGCAACAAAAGTTTAATAGAAGAAATTAAAAAATGCTATGAAACTAATGAAGCAATGGATTCTGTATTGCATGATAAAGCTTTAAATCTATATCGCTTATACTTATGTGTTGGAGGTATGCCAGAGGCAATAAAAAGTTTATTAGAAAATGACAAAGATATTTTAAAGTTTGATAAAACTATTATAGAGGATATTACTCAATCATACTTAAATGATATGAACAAGTACGTACAGAATAAAGCAGAAGCCATAAAAATAGAAACTATATATAAATCTATACCTAGTCAGCTAGGAAATAAAAGTAATAAGTTTCAATATGGAAAGATATCATCTAACGCTAGAAGAAGAGATTATGAAACTGCATTAGATTGGTTACTTTCTAGTACTATGGTACACAAATGTCCAATTCTAACCAAAGTAGAAATACCACCACTTCGGCTTTATTAATGAAGAACACTTCAAATTGTATTTAAGTGATGTTGGAATTTTATTAAATTTATTACAGGTAAAATATAATGACATAATATTGGATAGGCTTTTTCTATACAAAGGTGTAATTGCAGAAAATTATGTAGCAACACAATTACTTGTAAATAAGAATTCTTTAATGTATTGGGAGTCTGGAAATCAAGCAGAAGTAGACTTTATATTATACAACAGTGAAGGACTAATTCCAGTAGAAGTAAAGGCAGATAACAATGTAGGAAGCCAAAGTTTAAAGGTATATATGAATAGATATAAACCTAAATATGCGATTAGAATATCAACTAAGAACTTTGGATTTGCAAATAATATAAAATCTGTTCCATTGTATGCTACATTTTTGGTAAAATAGGAAATCAACAAAATAGACAAAAAATCTAAAAAAAATGCAATTAGGATAAAACTAGTTGCATTTTTTGCACCTAATAAATAGCAAAAGCAATACTAGTCGTAACGAAATAAAAGGACTGTAGTAATCCTAATCATATTAGCAGTAATA
>CALXWT010000071.1 GCA_944392445.1 uncultured Clostridia bacterium | reverse complement strand
TTCATTAGAATATTTACTCATAAAAAATACACCTCCAAATGTTAGATTTTTTGTCTAACATTTGGGGTGCACTTCAACTATACCTTACTTTACCAACAATTATTTATCTGTGCATTGTTTTATTAACTCTTGCATCATCTCATTAGTTACCGAACCAAACGAATATGAATAATCTATTACCATATTGTTATCTATATTTATTTCTTTGATTGTCAATCCTGTTTCTTTATCTATAAAATTAAAATAATTATCTACCTTTAATAAATAGCAAGCTTTTTTATAAAGAGAAGTTTCTTCTAATGTGTTAGGGAATAGTGCTAAACCTATATTTCCTAATAAACTTTTATTTAAAAACTGATAAGGAACAAAAGGTTCTACATCTCTTTCTACTTCATTTGATATTTCTTCTCCATCTATTTCAGAATAATAGTATTGGTTACCATTAAATTTGTACTCTATATATTTCTCAATCTTATTATTGATGTTTATTTTGGTCTGTATTTTGAAAAAGTTATCACCATTTTGATAGTAATCAATTCTATTAGTCACTCTATCTGTGGACTCAACGATTTTTAAATAATAGTTACTGAAATCCGTATTTTCTGCCATAGTTTCAACATGGTTTAAAATTAAGTATTTTCTAATAACTATTATCAAAAAGATTAATACAATCACTATAATTATTGCTTGAAGAATACGTATCTTATGGTTTATTTTTTTAAATATTTTTACTTTTCTTTTATTTATTGAATTATTTTCGTTATGCTCGTTATTACTAGACATATTTTCAAAGCTTTCTCTACAATTATCACATTCTTTTAAATGATTTTCAATAAAAATATTAGTTTCATCACTTGTAAGCTTGTCCACATATGTAGGTAGCAAGTCCTTAACAATTTTACAATCCTTAGGATTTTTCATTTTTTAAACCTCCTTTAATTTTTTCTTTACCCCTGTAATAGGTTACTCTAACCCAGTTTTCTGTTTTATTCATGATTTCAGCGATTTCTTTAAAAGTCAATTCACCACTTAATCTTAAGTACATAACATCCTTTGTTTTATTATCTAGCTTTTGAATTTCTTTAAAGAGAAGAATTTTTTCATCGTTATCAAATCCAACTTCATCAGATACAATTAAATCATTTTCTTTTAGTGTATCAAATCTATTTTTTCTTTTAAATTCAGCTAGTAAAAGATTTTTAGCAATAGAACATAGCCAAGTGGAAATTTTTGAATTACCTTTGAATTTATTTATATTTTTTACAGCTCTATAAAATGTTTCTTGTGCTAGTTCTTCTGCTATATCAGAATCATGTGTATTTGCAAATAAATATTTATAAACGACCTCATAATTATCAATATATATTTGTTCCATATTTTTCATATTAGACTTTTCCTTCCGTGCTTTCTATATATTAGATTTTTTAAAGTGCAATTTGTTACAAAATACTGTAAAATAATTCAATAAAAAATGCAACAAAATGGTGATAAAATATTATCTTATATATAGATGACAAAGAAAGGGGAAAGAAATGGTAACTGTAAATAAGATAGAAGCAGAATCTAGTAAAGAAGAAAAAACAAGTAATATTTTAGAAAAATACATGACAGATATGTACAAAGTAGCAAAATCTAGATTATCTAGTGAAGAAGACATTTATGATGCAATTCAAGAAACTTCATATAAACTATATATCAATATAGATAAAATAAAAGATACAGATAGAATAAAAATATGGCTCATAAAGGTACTTATAAATGAATGTAATAAAATTTATAGAAATAAAAAGAGAGAAATAAAGTTGCAAGAAAAAGTTACAAAAAAACTGTTAGACATGATTGATTTAACAGATGAAAACAATGTGGATTTCGAAATATTATTAAGAGAACTAAAAAAAGAAGATAGGACAATTTTAGCTCTATATTATGGAGATAATTATACTACAAAAGAAATTTCTAGTATTCTAAATAAAAATGAGAATACTATAAGGTCTAAAATAAAGAGAGCAAAAGAACAAATAAAACAAAAAGTAGAGGAGGGGAGAAAATAATGGAAAATGATGAGATTGATAAAATGTTGAATAATTATTATAAAAACTTGCAGACACCTGTTAACATTGAAAACATTATAAATAATATTCCACAAAAAAGTATTTATAAAAAAAGAAAAATTTGGTGGAAAATATCTACAGTTTGTGCTATCTTTCTAATGATATGCACTATAACATTTGGAAAAGAAATATATTTATACATTTTAGATAGAATGGCAAAAGTGCACGAAGGCATTGCTACTGCAGTAAATAATGAATATTATTCAGAAATAAATATGGAATATGCAGAATCAAATAATGTTGGGATAAAAATTGATTATATCTTAATGGATGATTACAATTTATTTCTAGCATTTGATACAAAATATGAAATAAATAATGTTATATATGAGGCAAGATTTGAAGATTTAATAATTACAGATGAAAATAATAATTTAATCTTCTGTGATGATGTAGACACTTATGAAGAATATTGTAAGGAAAGTGGAAAAGAAGTAAGAACTATACCAAAAGATTCAATTACAAATGGAGGATATGGAATAGAAAATATTGAACCAAAAGAAAATAATGTGGTAACACTATATAAATTATATTCAAGTCAATTTCCTAAAAGCAAAGAATTAAATATAGAAATTCATACAGTGGAATTAACTACAAGAGAAGAAACAATGAGCATAGAGGGCGTATGGAAAATAAAAATAAATTTACCAGAAAATTTCTATGAAAGAGAAGATATTATTTACTTTGTAAAAGATGGAAGCGATAGAAAAGCTAATATAAGCATAGAGAGTGCAGTTATAACAAATACACAAACAGTAGTGAGCTATAAAGGAAATTCGGAAAACTATGATAGCACACAAGAGGGGTTAGAAGATAAAATAAATAGCCTGTTAAATGGAGGAGGCTTTTATGATGAAATATGGATAGAAAATGAAAATGGAGAAAAATTTGAAACTTCTGCAACAAATGATAATTATGGAACAACATATTCTGCTGATGGAACGTATAAAGGAAAATTGCCATTTAGTTTGACTACTTATGATTTAACAGATAAACTATATTTAGTTATAGAAAGAGATGGAGTAAAATATAGGATAAATTTAGTGAGGTAATTATGAAAAAATCTAAAGCAATAGTATGTACATTTATATTTGTTATAATGATGATTCTGAATAGCATACTACTAATTATTGAAAATTTTACAATATTAACAACAGATTATGTGATGCTATGCTCAAAAACAGATAGAGAATATATACAAAGTATATCTCATACTAATTATAATTTTAAAATAGCTATGGTAGATGTTAAAGGTTTTATGAATCCATATAGTGATGCTGAGATAGTAATAAATAATGTATTACTGTATCCAACTACTTTGGGTGAAAGAAAAGTAATAGAAAACAATCCGGAAAATATAAAAAATAATATAAGTTTATACATAGAAGAACATTCGAACAGAATACTAGTATGGGTTGTTTGTGTAGCACCATATATAATTTTCTATTTACTTATAACTTTAATATATGTAAAAATATATAAAAAAAGAAGAACTAATAAATAGTTCCTCATAAAAAATATTGGTGCGCCATAGAGGATTCGAACCTCCGACCATTTGATTAAGAGTCAACTGCTCTACCAACTGAGCTAATGGCGCATAATATAAACAAAATACTAACTCTTATGTTGTAAAAAAATCAACTCTTAATAAGAAGACCCTTCAAATTAAAAATGTTACAACAACATAAATATTATAATTCCAATAATCGAATTTGTCAATATTTTTTCAAATTTAAGTTGTAATAAGCCTAAACTTATGTTAATATATTATCCTGAGGGGTGATAACTATGTATAAAATGTACAAAACAAATATTAAAACAAATGTAACAGAGGAGACAAAAGAATTTAGTAGAGGAAATTGGATTAACATGGTTTCACCGACGGACGATGAAATAAAAACAATATGTGAAAATATAAATATACAAGAAAATTTTATTAGATATGCTTTAGACCCAGAAGAAAAAGCCAGAATCGATATGGAAGAGGACGATAATACAATATTATTTATTATAGATACTCCAATTATGGAAATTGAATCAGGTGCAAAGGTTTACAGTACAGCACCTATAGGCATAATATTTGTAAGAGATGACTACATAATAACTGTATCTTTAAATAAAAACCCTATATTAGATGATTTGGTTAATAAAAAAATTAAAAATATAATAACATATAAAAAAAGCAGAATGCTATTGCAAATATTTTATACAAATGCTGAAATGTTTCTTGATTTATTAAAAAAATTAAACAAAGAAACAGAAATAGCAGAAAATGTACTAAAAAATTCAATGAAAAATAAAGCACTTTTAAAGCTATTAAGTTTAGAAAAAGGACTTGTATATTTTACTACATCTCTAAAATCAAATGAAGTAGTAATGGAAAAAACAATGCGAGGCAATTTAATTAAGCTTTATGATGAAGATGAAGACATATTAGATGATGCTATTATAGAAAATAAACAGGCAATAGAAATGGCAAAAATATATAGAGATATTTTAACAGGAACAATGGATGCATATGCATCAATTATTTCAAATAACTTAAACGGAGTAATGAAATATTTAACCTCAATAACAATTATTATTGCAATACCTACTTTAATTGCTAGTTATTGGGGAATGAATGTACCAGTACCATTTCAAAATAATCCATTTGGCTTTATAATACTGATTGTGTTTTCAATAGTAATTGGAGTTGTTGCATCAATATGGCTAAAAAAGAAAGGAATGCTAGATTAATATTAAATAATAAAAGCACATAGTTATTTTTAATTATGTGTTTTTTGTTGCTAAAAAACTAGCATATATGTTAGAAAATTTTTTATTTTTACCATACCAGTAATAACGAATAAAAAAGAATAAAAGGAAAGACATAGCAAAAACAAGAAAAAAGAGCTATGTTTTTTCTTTTAA
>CALXWT010000070.1 GCA_944392445.1 uncultured Clostridia bacterium | reverse complement strand
TATGCTCTTGGATGTGTTCTTCTATAAATATCTCTTATTCCTGCATCTTGGAATTGTGTATATACTTGTGTTGATGATATATCAGAATGTCCAAGCATTGTTTGAATTGCTTTTAAGTCTGCACCGTTTTGTAATAAATGTGTTGCAAAAGAATGTCTAAGCACGTGTGGTGTTATGTCTTTTGTAATGTGTGCTTGTTCTTTATAAAATTTAACAATTTTCCAGAATCCTTGTCTGGTTAATCTTTTTCCGTTTACATTAACGAATAATGCTTTTTCGTTTTCGTCTTTTATCATTATTGGTCGTGCATCTTTTATGTATTCATTTAGAGCTGCTATAGATATAGAGCCTAATGGTATGTTTCTTTGTTTATTTGCAGATTTGCAAGTAATAAATCCATCTTGTATATGGACATCTTCTATATCTAAAGAAATTATCTCTGTAACTCTCATTCCTGTAGCATAAGCCACTTCTAGCATTGCTTTATCTCTAGTTCCTTTTAAGTCAACATCTTTTGGTTGGCTTAATAGCTTTTCAACCTCATCAGCTGTTAATACGCTAGGAACTCTTTTTTCTACTTTTGGTGATTGTATATTATCTGTTGGGTCATATTTCATTTTCTTAATTCTAATTAGATATTGATAAAAAGATCTAATAGAAGCTAAATTTCTTGATATTGTTGATGTTTTTTTATTTAAATCTTGTAAATGTTTTAAATATTCTTGTATTTTTGTATTATCCACTTTATTATAATTTATGCGATTTTGACTTAAGTAACTTTCAAATTGGTGTATATCTCTACTATATGATTGTAGTGTATTATTTGATACCCTTTTTTCGTTTTGTAAAAAATCCAAAAATTGTTTAATTTGTTTTTCCATCTTTGCCATTACCCCTTCTTTTATATTAATATCTAATTTATACAATTTACATAAACACTGTATATGTTATATCATACTTATTCATAAAAAGCAAATGATTTTTGCATTTTTTTAAAATAAATTTATACTTAACATAAGTAAATTTGTAGATACATAGCTTTCTATCAATGATGCCACTACTAAAAATAGGCTTAGCACGATTGATATTAAGGTATGTCTTATTATTTCTATTTTTATATTTTCTCGTCTTCTGTCTTTCATAATTGATTTATATAGTTTCATACAACTAATTGTCATACAAATTATTACTGGTATGAAAATCAAATTATGCAGTAACATTGTAACTGTAAAGAATAATATTCCTTTTTGTACTCCTAGAGTAGCAATTATTGCAGATACCGAGTAGCCAATGCAAAATCCTCTAAATAGTACAATCCCCATAACTATTGGTATACCAATTACTGTAGAGCCCAGAAGCCACATTGTTATAATTAGTATAAGATTATCGCTTAACGATTTTTTTAGCAGTAGTCCTGTGTCTATATGGTAATCTTGCTTAAGTAAATTTATGAATTCAGTTATGTAATTTTGTATTTCGGTAGCTTGGTCTCCATTTACATTATTTATGAATATAACTCCTGCTACAATTCCTATAATGAATATAATTATAACTATTAAATATAGTTTAAAATTATCATATAAGTGCCTTATAATTAAGTCTTTAACATTACCTTTTTGTCTTTTTCGTATTTCTCTCATTTATCTTCTCCTAGATATTAATTAATTTATACATAATATCTATTCGATAATATGAGATTTAGAACTATTTTTTTGCAAAAGGGGACGGGCTTGTTTTGCAAAAATATAGTTTTTCTTTTTTGTATAAGTTTTGTATGTTTTCTATTTTGTCGGAGTGCTTAAGGTGGGGACCGACAAGTTTAAAAACTGTTAGACAAAACATAGTTTTGGCGTTACAGTTTTTACGCTGTTGGGGGCCGAAGACAAAATATAAAACATACAAACTTATTCTGAATATACAATAAATTTGCAAAACAAGCCCGTCCCCTTTTGCAAATTTTTTTTAGCAGGCTGTTAGTTTGCCATATACTCCACCACCACCGGCTTGTATGTGCACATTTCCAGTTCTTGCTGCTACAATGCTTTTGGCTACTTTTTCTCCTACAACTGCCTCGATGTCATCTTCCGATAATTTGTGAAGTATGTTCATTTCTGTTTCAAAGTTTGCTAATAATTTATCTATTGTTTTTCCACCTAAGCCAGGCATAAATGTAAGTGGTATCTGATATATGTATGGTGGTCTAAAGCTTGGACTTTTTGTGGTTTCTTTATCTTTTATTATTTCTATTCTATCTAAAACTCCCATTGTAATTTTGCTACTATCACAGTCTGGGCAGTGTGTTACAGGTGGCTTGCCTTCTATTGGCTTTCCACATTTTTCACAAAATGTTCTATGGTATTTCCCTAGTTTTGGATCTAGTCCATAGTTTGCCAAGATTTTTCTGCCATCTTCATGTTTTAGTGCTTTTAGCACTTCTTTAAAACTTATTCCATCCAATAGCATTTTGTTATATTCTCTTGCTATTTTAGGAAGTGAATGTGCATCTGAGTTGGTTACAAAGGTACGTGTTTCAAGTTCTGATATTTCGTCTGCTAAATATGTATCTGAACTTAAGCCTAGTTCTATTGCAAATATTTTGTCAAATTTTTCTTTAAATATTTTGCTTAGTCTATCTGTACAATTTCCATAAAAGCTCTTATGCGGTGTAAATGCGTGTGCTGGTATTAGCACCCCATTATATTTTTCCACAATATCAACTAGGTCATAGGCTGATATGTCTGCCCTTTGCGAACTTAATGTAATGTTATGAATGTGTTTGCTCATCTCATTTGAGAAGGCTTTTATGTCCTTTAGTGATGGAAAATAGCATAAATTATGTGCACTTCCTGTTTTTCCTTCATCATTTATTTCTGCTGTTTCTATTTCACTTCCAAGAATTATGCATATTTTATCTTTATATTTAATTCCTCCGTCTTCAATTTCATAAGCTTCACCCGTTTTTAAAAAGTTTTCTATATCTTCTATTACATAAGGTGATGCACAGTCTATTATTCCAACTATATTTATTCCTTTTCTGTCTGCACACTCTTTTGCAATATTGGCAAAATTTAGTGATCTTGCTGCTGTAATTTTTATTGGTTTGCCATTTTCACTTCTTCCTATATGTACGTGCAAATCTGCAAATATTTCGTTCATTTATTTTTCCTCTTTTCTTTTTATGTTTTGCTACTTTTTTATTACAACGCATAGCTTTATTTTTTCAAAGTTATGCAATACTATAATTTTCACCTATAAAACTCAAAACAAAAGACTGGCTCTTCTCTTTTTTCTCCAATCTTTCGTAAAAATAATATATATAATTATCTTTCTAACCCTTGCTCTTCATTATGTTCTGGTGTTTGACTATCTTCTCCCATATCTCCCTTAATTCCATTCAAAATTTCTTGCATACTTGGTTCTTCTTTGGTTTCAGGTCTCTTTTTCTCTTGCTCTTCTTTAGCTTGTTTTACTCTTCCTTCCCAAGTTCTAGCATTATTCATAGCGCCAATTGTTTCTTTTCCATCAAAATATTTAGGTAATTTATCAAAAACAGGTGTTAAATCACTCATTAATTTTCTTCCTTTCCTAAGTTATCGTTATTAGATATAAATTTCTTGCATATCATTAACAAAGTCTTTAAATTGTTCTAAATATCTATTATCTTTATCTTTTAAATTTCTATACTCTAACAAAACCAAGGCTTCATCTGCTTTAAAAGCAATTCTCTCCGGTCTACTTAAAAGCATTCCACCAAATTGATCTGCAAGTTCTAAAACGTCACTTTCTTTTTCTCTAGGTTCTATACCACTGTATCTATTTGCTCCTTCGCATATTCTGCAAAATCTATCATCAAATCCTAATTTTGCCAAGTATTCTGCCCCCTCTTTTGCGTATAATTTTACACTTTCCAAATCCTTTGCTGTTAGTTGCTTTTTACAACTCCAAAGCAAACTTGCTGTTATTGTAACATTCTTATCTATTCCTAAATCTACGTTATCTATAAACAACTTAGTAATTAGTGTTTTAAACACAACTGAATTATCGAAAAATATTCCAGTTCTCTTTTGCAAATAGTATACGATTTCCATCTTTTTTATCCAATCTTTTTCAGATAAAATATAGTCTGCAAAAGTTTCGGCTCCCATTTTTTCTCCCCCTTTATACAAGGTCTATACTTTTGTTATCTTCTAAAATTCCAAATCTATTCTAATTATATGATAAGTAATTATGTTTTGCAATAATGTTACACAAATGTCATAAAGTTGTAATGTTTTTGTAATATTTAAATTAGAGCCTGTCCCTATAAGTACCAAATGACACTTTTGTGACAGGCACCAAAGTGCCAAAATGTCATTCATAGAGGTTCAAATACATTTGGTAATCTCTTAATATTTTTCTTACATAGTTTTCCGTTTCTTTATAAGGTATGTTTTCTATATCTGAGCCATCTGCTTTTATTATTCCATCTTTAATCCACTGCTCTACATTTCCAAGTCCTGCATTGTATGCAATTATTGCTAATAACATATTATCGTCATATAAGCCTAGCAAATATGCAAAATACGAAGTTCCTAATTTTATATTAGTCTCCGGGTCATACAAGTCATATGTCTGTACATCTTCATTATCTATAACATTTGACCTTTCTATTGCTGTTTCTTCCATTAACTGCATAAGTCCTTTTGCATCTGCACTAGATGTTACATTTGGTTCAAAATTGCTTTCTGCTTTTATTATTGCATAAATCAAATATCTGTCTATGCCATTTTCTTCTGCATATTTTTCTACATATTCCGAATATTTTGTAGGATAAATATATTTTAGTACTATATCTTGAACTCTAATTACTTTAAATAATACTAACCCGAACTGCCAGTAGTAAAATTAGCACTATTAGCATTATAATAAACTTTTTTGTCATTTGCACTCTCCTTTTTTATTTTGCATCGTACCAGTTGTTTGCTTCGGATATTTCTACTTTAAGTGGTATTTTTAGTTTCATTGCACTTTCCATTTCTTCTTTTAGAATCGTTTCAACTTGTTCTTGACATTCTTTTTTTGCTTCTACAATTAGTTCATCGTGTACTTGCAATATTATTTTTGCATCTAAATTTTCTTTTCTTAGTCTATTAAATACATTTATCATAGCAATTTTCATTATGTCTGCTGCCGTACCTTGTATAGGTGTGTTCATTGCTGCTC
>CALXWT010000069.1 GCA_944392445.1 uncultured Clostridia bacterium | reverse complement strand
CTGCCTGGCTTACTGTAGGAGCAGAAAAATTAAATAATATAACTACAACTAGAGCAATTACTATCTTTAGTATTAAACTTTTCTTTTTAAATATTTCCATGTCTCCTCCCCTTAATATCTATTGCCTGTTTTTCTACCTTTTTGCATTAGTTTATTTAAGTTTGTTTCAACGAATTCAAACTCTTTTGCTGTTGGTTGTATTTGTATTATTGCACTATCTCCACCTACTTTTAGTAAGCCCTCTCCTTTTAAACAAGTAATCAAAAATCCTGCTTCTCCATCGCTTAGCTTAAATACTTCTTTTAAGTATTGTATTTCAGATTTGTCCTGTGCTAAGAATAATTTTGTATCTGATGAGGTTAGTACTGCTTGTGCCTCTGGTTTTTCGTAAAAATCTTGGAATCTTTGTGAAATTATTGCAAGTGATACATTTCTTTTTCTGGCACGTCTTGCCATTGTGTTTAAGAAATCTACTGCTTCTGGGAAAGGAAGTAACATCCATGCCTCGTCCACTAGTACTCTCTTTTTAGCAGCTTTTGTTCTATCTTCACTGTTCTTTTTAACATATTTTTCCCATATCCACTCTAGCAAAATTTGTTGTGCAAGTGGTCTTGCAAATTTTTCTTCTAGTTGTGATATGTCTAAGTTTATAAATAGTGTTCCTTCTAGTAAATCAAAGGTTGATTGTCCATCAAAGTATGCCATCTGTCCGTCATACTCTCTTATGTACTGTTTCATAACTTTTAGTAAATAACTATAATGGAAATTATAGTCTGGGTTTTTATTATCATCTGCTTTCTTTTGGATTCTTCTGTACCACGAACCAATAGTTGGCATATCTTTTCTTTTTCTTCCTAACATATTTGAACCAAATTCTCCACTTGCTGCTTCAAATAAACTATTTGGATCATTGGTTATTCCGTGTGCTGCATATTCTTCTGCAACAGATTCTGCTATAATTTGTTTTGTAAGCTCGTTAACTTCTTCACTTCTGGTACTACCTTTAGCCATTGTAAGTAAAGCCTGTGTAACGTCCTCCACTTTGTTTTCTACATTTAGTACAACTTTTTCTCTACCTGTTATTTCATCTTTTACAATTTCTGTTTCTATATCAAATATATTTATAACAGTTTTAGATGATGGGCTTATTACCACATTTATGCCACCAAGGCTTTCTGCAACTATGCTATACTCACCTTCTGCATCTAGTGCCAAGCTTTGTACACCCATTAAAACTGCTGATCTAGATACTAATGTTTTCATTGTTACTGATTTTCCAGCACCAGACTTAGCAAATATAACCATATTGTAATTTGTAAGTGAGCTATGAAAATTATCAAAAAGTATTGGTACTCCTGTCTGTTTATTTATTCCAAGTGGTACACCTGTCGAATGTCCAACCTCTGAAGTTGTAAATGGAAATACAGTTCCCATTGACCTTCTATCAAATGTATGTGTTTTTTTAATTTTATCGTCCATCAATGGCAAGTTAGATTTAAATGCTTCTTCTTGCATTCCCCAAGCACTTTTTACTTCTACTAACGATTTTGACATTTCTGTTGATAATAGTTTTGTATATCTGTCTAAATCTTCTAGGCTATATGCAAATAATGTTGCTACAACTGATGCTTCATATAATTTGTTATATCCTGCTGCAATTTCGTCTCTTAACTCTTCTGCTTCTAACCTTTTTTGTCCTAAATCACTTTCTCTGTTAATGTTACCTCTATCTGCTGCAACAATTCTTTCTGTTTCTAGCTGGTTAATTACTCTGTTTAATTCATTTTGTGATTTAGACTCTTGCACTGGGTTTATGTATATCGAAGTATTTATATCACCAAATAGATACATATCTCTAAACAATTCTGGGAAAGTACACATTCTAGGTAATGTAGATACAAAGAAGCTTCTTGCATATCTAGTTACATTAGAAATAATTTCTAAGTGGTCTATGTTGCTAGCATCAATTCCAGAAGGGGCTATTAACTCTTTAATAGTTTTCTTTTTAAGAATTTCATATTCATCTGGTCTTGTATAATCGTTAAGCTGATTTTGTTTTTCTTTTTGTTTTCGTTTTAACATTTTCTTCTGTACCTCCTTGCTTTGCTCTATTTGCTTTATCTTCGTCAATACTCTTTATAGCATCTTGTGCTACATCATATCCAATTCCTTGTGAGTTTTGTTCAATAATTAATTTTGCTAAATTATCTATTAGGTTGTCCATATTGTTTTCTTTTTTCTGCAAAGCTTTTTCCTTAGCAGATTGTGCTTCTCTTACTTTTTCGTTTGCTTTATTAAATGCTTCTTCTTCTATTTTTCTGTCTAATGTTCTCATTTTCTTATCTAGTACATCTGGTGCTGTTGAGTATAGTTCATCATATCCTGCTCTTAAAGCTTTGTCTAATCCATAAACTTCTTGCTCATCTCTGTTATATGCTACATATAGTAATTCAATAAGTTCTTCTGAGGTTAATATTTTTCCATTAACTTCACATCCTGATAGTGTTCTAATAACAGATTGGCATCTAGTATATAATTCTGAAAAAGCTAAGTTTTGGATTTCTTCTTTATCAAAATCATTTTGTCCTAGTTCATCTGGATAATATGGTACAACTACATAGTATTTTTGGTTTAGTACATTTTTGTTTAAGCTCATTCTTTCTGTAGAATAAATAATATCTTTACCATATTCAGTTAAATTTTTTTGTTTAGTAAGCTCATAATAAGCTCTTTCTAATTGTTCTCTTGTATAATTGCCTGAACTTCTCATTTCTTTGTATCGTTGTTCTTGTTTTTGGTAATCTGCCTCTATTTGCTTTACTCTTTCTCTATATGTACTTATACTGCTTTCTAAGTTTATAGTTCTTGTTTGTACATAAATTTGTACAGGATGTCTTATTGTATTTAAAAATTGTATAAAACCTGCCTCTACTGAATTTTTTTCTATTTCAGACATTAAATCATAGTTTATTCCTTGGCACTCTACAACCATTAGGTACTTCATACCATTTTTTCCAACAATCATATTGTCTTCTACTTTTTCAAATTCCATAAAATCTATTACAGATTCTACAGCAAATGTTTTTGCTTTGGATGTTGCTTTAGCTTTTGCTTCTTCTGGGCTACTAAAATCACTTGTACCATTTTGTTTTTTCTCTTTTTTATTTCTTGACATAAAATATACTACTACAAGTGCAAATAATAATATAACAATTACTACAATTATTATTCCAAGTATTGTTGCATAATTATTTATTTGTTGATTAGGCATTTCTATCTTCCTCCTTGTAAATATATATTTTTCTTCCTTTTGTTCTAAACTTTATGGCTCTTCTTATAATATCATCTATATTTTCTCCACCAGTTTTTTGAGTAAATTTAAACTTTGCTAGGTTTGGCATTTTCATTGTTCCTATTAAAAATCCTATAAGTGCAAATACTGCTGCTACAACTATTCCTACCATTGTCATACCTAGCGCAGATAGTGGTAAATAGAAGAGTACAAATCCAACTGTTGCACCTATTGCTGTGTAAAGCATACTCTTTCCGGTGAATATAAATAAAATTCGACCTTCACCTTTTACATCTCTTGGTAAATTATATGTTCCCATATAAGTTCCTCCTTAGTTTATAATTATCTACATCTTATTATATCAAATAATTCTCCAAAAAGATACAAAAAATATAAAAAAAGTGCATATAAAATGCACTTTTAATATAATTGTAATATTTTTGTAATATTTCTGTAATATTTATTAACCAGCTGTTAGGTTCTCGCTTATAGCAATTACTGCTTTAGCTATAGCTGATGCACCAAATATTAGTAAAGCACCAACTAGATATGGTATCATTGTTTTCTTGTATTCTGCTTTTTCTGAAGCACTACCCATCATATACTTAATACCTAATACTAAAAGCACTACAACTGCAACAATAATTCCTATTGTAGTTACTATACTAACAATGTTTCCACCAACATTCATTATGTTTTCTGTTCCCTCTGCCTCTACATCAAACAATCCTTCTACTTGTGATGAATAGTCACTTGCATTAGCAACTGTTGTATAAGCTGTTAGCATTATTGCAACTAATAAAATTACTGTTAATATTTTAGTAAGTTTTTTCATTTTTATCCTCCTTTTAGATTTTATAATTTATATATAAATATCTCTTTATTGTGAGATAAATTTAATATCTTTATTTTATACTTGAGTTTGGTTTAATAGCTCTACTACTATTTTCCATATTCCAAAAGCTCCAAAAATTACCACACACCCTACTATATATGGTAAAAGTAATTGCTTTGTTTCTGATTTTTGTGCCACACTACCTGTCATATATTTTATACCTATAAGTAATCCTACTATAACTGCTACTATTATTCCTACTGCTAATAGGATATTATATAGTACATCTGTTACATTTTGTACTCCGTTAATATCTAATGGATTATCCTGTGATGTTCCTGATTGTATAAAACTTTGTGCTCCCCCTGTAACATCTTCTATGGTTATATCTTCTCTTCCGCGAGCTTGTGCTACCTCTACCGGCTCCACTTGCAACTTGTATGTTTGCTTGTACTATGTTAAAATTAGCTGTTATTAGTAAGATTATAATTAGTGTTAAAATAGTTTTTATAGTCATTTTTATTTTCATTTACTACCACCTACTCGAAAAATCCTGGTATTAAATCTATAATTACAGATAATAGTTGGCTTAATGCAAAGAATATAAATACACCTATTAAATATGGTCTCATACTACTTTTATAATCAGCCCTTTCTTCTACAGTTCCTGTCATATATTTTATACCTATAATAATTAATACAACTACAGATACCACAAGTCCAATAGTTCTAATTATGCTAACTATAATGCCTCCAATGTCTAGTACTTCATCTACATCAGTGGTTTCTAAATCTGATGGTCGCCAATCGCCCGGGTCAATCGTAGTTGGTACGTCTGCATTTGATATTGTATTAAATATAGCTAAAAATAAAATCAAGATGATAGCTATTATTGTAAACTTTTTTAATACCTTACTTTTCTTCACTATTTCACCTCTCTATATTATTATAATATAAGATTTCGCATTTTTCAACATTTTTTTAACATATTGTTGATAATTTCAGTAGTTTTTCTTATATAATAACATATTTTTTTCGTTTTTAGGTGTTTGTAACATAAAAATAATATTTTTGTAATGTTTTTGTAATAATTGTTTGTATATGGTTGGTTTACTTTTATTGAAAATAAAATATTTAAAGTTATTGATTTAATTTGCTAAATATTTTTAAAAGAGGGCAACCACTTGTGGTGGTTACCCTCCCGAGAAATAATTAGCTAATTACTTCTCT
>CALXWT010000068.1 GCA_944392445.1 uncultured Clostridia bacterium | reverse complement strand
AAGCTCGTTTGGTCGCTTACGCGTCACTGCAAAAATTCTCTAAATATACATATTACCTAGGGGTAAGACCTAAATTCCTGTAAAAACTATTATCCAGTATTTACTAGAGCAGAGTAAAACTTCACTGTTGCTAATACGAAATTAAAATGATAAAATAACTATAAAATGGTACAGGATAAGGAGAAAAAATGGGAGTTCAAAAAACAAGCTTAAATAAAGGAAAAATAAAAGATATATTGCAAAATGAATATAATATTAAACCCATAGATATATCGGTAATAAATAGAGGTACTGCAAATATATTTAAAATAGTAGCATTAGATAAATGTTACATTTTAAAGGAATTTACTAGTAAAAGAACAGAGAAAACTGTTACAAAAGAGATTGATGTAATAAACTTTTTGCAAGAAAAAAAATTAAAGTTCCTAAATATGTAAAGACAATAAATGGTAGTTTTTATACTAAAAATGAAGGTAGAATTATTATAGTGCAAGAGTTTATAGAGGGCTATGTGGCTGAAGATAACACAAGAAATTATGAAGAAACAATGGAATGCGCGAGCATTTTAGGAAAGTTAACAAAAGCGTTGTTAGATTATAATAAGTTAAGTGACGAAGGCATATTAGAAGAGCAATTTTCAAAAGATAGATTGCAAAGTGGAATAAGTGAGTTAGAAGAATTAAAGGAAAAATTACAAGATACAAATATTATAGACAAATATAAGGAGCAAATAGTAAAAGACGTAAACTATAAGATAGAAATATGCAAAAAAATCCAAGAAGAGTTTGATTTTAATATTATTAAAAAACTATCAATGCTAAATAGCCACGGGGATTTTTGCACACAACAACTAATTTACAATGATGATGGGGAGCCTACGATAATAGACTTCGAAAAAGCCAAAAGAATGCCTATAGTATGGGAGATTATGAGATCATATTGCTATACAGATGAAGAGGTAAAAGACGGTAAAATAAATATAAATAATTTAGTAGATTATTTTAAAACATTTAATGGATATATAAAGCTAAATGAATATGATTTAAAATACGCACCTTACGTGTATTTGCTACAACTAATTAGTAGTACATTTGGTTACAAAGAGTATGTGAAAGATATAGAGCAGGAGGAACTTTTGAAATTTGCATTTTTTAGAACCAAAATATGCAGGAATCTATATAATAAAAAAGAAGAAATAAGCAAGGAGCTTTTGGGAAATGTTAGAAATATATAATTTAAAAGAAAAGTTAGAATTTATAGAAGAAGTTGCAATTTTAACTCAAAGAGAATGGGGACAGGCAGGATTAACGGAAGAGCAATTTAACAATAAAGTTAATAAAAAAATAGAAAAAATAAAAAATGGATTTGAAAACAAGTTTTATTGCAAGCTAATTTTAGTAGAGGATAATACCTTAATAGGCTTTATTTCAATATTTCCTACAGATGGAGAAGAACGAAAAGATTTGTCACCTTGGTATGCAACAATGTATGTAAAAGAGGAGTATAGAGGAAAGGGCTATTCAAAAATATTAAACAATGTAATATTAAATGAGGCTAGAAGAAGAGGGATACAAAGGCTATATTTAAAAACAGACTTAGAAAACTATTATGAGAAATTCGGAGCAAAATATATAGAAAAATTATCAAATGGAGAAAAATTGTATTGTATAGACCTGTAATAAGTGGTAAAATATTATAAAATTAAATGGAGAGGAGAAAAGTTAAATGGATTTATGTTTAGATGTTGGAGAGTACAAACTAAATATAAGAGCAGCAGGAGTTATTATACATAACAATAAAGTACTAACACACAAAAATGTAAACAAAGACCATTACGCTATACCAGGTGGAAGAATAGAGGTAGGAGAGAATTCAGAGTTAACCTTAAAAAGAGAAATGCAAGAGGAACTAGGAAAAGAGATAGAAATAAATGATTATATGGCAACAATAGAAAATTTTTTTGAGATGGATGGAAAAAAATATCATGAGTTCTACTTTTTATATAAAGCAGAGTTCACAAATGAAGAAGATAAAAAAATAGACTACATAATGCATAATGTAGAAGGCAAGGAATATCTTCAATACGAGTGGTTAGATTTAGATAAAATTGATGAATACAATATTTTGCCAAAGTGCTTAAAAAACATACTAAAAATGAAACAGTTCCCAACGCACGTGATTAATGATGATTTTAAAGAATAAAACTTACAAAAAAAGCATATACATATACTAAGAGAGGTATGTATATGCTTATTTTAAGTAAAAAAAGAATAATTTTAATGATGTGTATGATATGTGTATCCTTGTACGCATTTTCTCTTAAAATTGCAAATAATAATGCAGTAGCAGAAAAAACGGCCGAGACAGTATCTACACCAGTTTCTAACAAGGTAGTTATAGTTGATGCTGGACACGGCACACCTGATGAAGGGGCAGAAGGCTCAAATGGTACTACAGAGGCAGAACTAAATTTAAAAATTGCATTAAAATTACAAAATCTATTAGAGCAAAGTGGATGTACTGTTCTATTAACACGTTCCGATGAAAATGCCATATATGATGCTGGAAGTGATACAATACGAGAGAAAAAAGTGTCGGACATACATAATAGAGTAAAGCTGGGAAATGAATCAAGTGCAGATATATTTGTATCGATACATCTAAATAAAATTTCACAGTCACAATATAGTGGGTGGCAAACATTCTATAAAAAGAACAATGAAGATAGCAAAAGATTAGCCACAAGCATACAAAATAGTTTAAACGAAGCAATGCAAAAAGAAAATAATAGAATTCCTGCACAATTAAATACCGTATATATAATGAAATATGTGGAAATACCAATAACAATAGTAGAATGTGGATTTTTATCAAATCCAGAAGAGGAAAGTCTACTTCAAACAGATGAGTATCAAGAAAAGCTGGCGTGGGGAATATATAATGGAATAAATGATTATTTTTATGTAAAATAATTTACAAAACAAGCCCGTCCCCTTTTGCAAATTATTTTACATAAAATAGTCAGCAAAAGGGGACGAGCTTGTTTTGCAAATATTACGAAAAAGTTCCGTGAACGGAAAAAATTCGTAATGAAAAAATTGACTAAATATTTAATTTTGAGTTATAATCATTACGAAAAAGTTCCGTAAACGGAAAAAATTCGTAATGAATGTTACAGAAATATTTTGCAACATGAAGTTTTGGAGGAATAGAGGTAATATGAGTATAACAAAAAAAGATGTACAAGAATATGAAGCTAAGTACAAAAAAATTTTATATAAAAGTATTGAAAGCATTATGGCTAACATGTATGATACCTTAAACACTAACAGAAAAATCTCTAAAAAATTAGATTTAGACTTAGACATAGATTTGCCAAATATTGGTGTGACTTTAAATAATAAAATAAACGAAATTTCACACGAATTTGAAGATGCTGGAATTTCAATGTTTGCTATGCCAAACGAAGAAAATGAATTTGTAGGTTCAAACTTTGTTGGAGATGCTATTTTAGATGATTTATTTGCAAAATTCGGAAAAGGAAATCAGGCATATACTAACTATGTTTTTAATTTAGAGAAAGCAATAAATAGAATGAATGAAAGAGCAAAAGCATTAGTAACAACAAGTCCAATAAAAAAGTTTTTCTTGAAAATAAGAAGTTTCTTTGTACATGAAAGTATGGAAGATGATATGTCATTTTTACCAGAGGAAATAGAGAAGATGAATTCGAATATTTCTATGTATAAGGATATAGATGAAGAGTTATGGAATTATAGTTTAAACGATAACGTGGCACAGAGCATTATAAACTCAATAACTAGTAAAGGATATGATAAAGAAACAATGCAATATATGTTTGAAAAAGAAGTAATGCCTATATTAAAAAGTTTAGGACTTGAAGCTTTAGAACCTCAAATAAAAGATGGTTTAAGTAAGTATGAAAGTCAAGAGCAAGATTTGGATAATGGACCTTGGAAACTAACTCAATCTCAAAGAATAGGCTTACAAATGAGAGCACAAAAACTTTCCGAAAATATAGAAAGAGAGAGTGCTCAAAAAAATAAAACTGTTCAAGTCAAAGAAGATATTGAGCAAGGAGAGTAACAAAAAATTGATTGGAACAAGCAAAATTTGTTAAAAACATACATAGACCTTTTTTATGTTAACAAATTTACAAAACAAGCTCGTCCCCAATTGCAAAACAATGAATAAATTTACACTTCTTGGGAAAAATATGTAAAAAACATATTTTAACAAGGAGTGTTATTTTTTGAAAAACTATAGAATTTTAAATACTAAAAGTGTTGTTCTAGATAAAGAACAGTTAGAGAAATACCTAGAAAAACTAGCTTCTGACCATGTACTTAAAGAAAAATCGGATAAGAATACTTACCCAATTCCTAGGTTGCAGGATAATTTCGAAGTTATTACTACTGTATATAATCTATTAAATGAACATATAAAACTAAAAATACCAATCCACCCAGCAGGAGAGTGGCTTTTAGACAACTATTATGTTATAGAGGAAACCGTAAAAAGTATTGAAAAGGAGCTAACTCTTAAGAAATATACTAATTTTTTAGGTATAGCAAATGGTGTAAATTATGGTTTTGCAAGAATTTATGTGCTTGCAACAGAAATTGTATCCTACACAGATAGTAATATAACCAGAGATTTGCTTACAGAATTACTTAAAAGCTATCAAGAAAAAAAGAAGTTAAATATGGAAGAAATTTGGAATATAGGTATATTTCTTCAAATTGCTCTAGTAGAGAATATTAGAAATATTTGCGAGCGTATATATTCTGCAGAACTTCAAAAATATAAAGTAGAAAGTATTATAGAAAGATTAGTAGAAAATAAGCAAAAAGAAGAATTAAGGTTTAATAAACTAAGTGAATATAAGACAAAAGTAAAAGAATATGGCGAGATGAAGTATCCTTTTATAGAATATATGTCATATAAGCTTAAAAGTTATGGCAAAAAAGCGTATCCATTTTTAAATATTTTAGAAGAGCAAGTAAACAAGATGGGAATAGAAGTTTCTGAAGTAATAAAAAAAGAGCATTTTGATGTGGCAGTAAAAAAGGTTTCGATGGGAAATTCTATAACTAGTATAAAAGCTATTCAAAGAATAAATTTTATAGATATTTTTGAAGAAATAAATCAAGTTGATGAAATTTTAAAGCAAGATCCTGCAAATGTGTATGACAAAATGGATTATAAAACTAAAATATATTATAGAAATGCCATAAAAGAATTATCTAAAAAAACAAAAATATCTGAAATATACATTGCTAAAAAATGCTTAGAATTAGCTCAAGGTAAAGAGGAAAAAAAGGCTCACATTGGATATTATTTAATAGATAAAGGAAATACCGAACTGCTAGAGGCATTGCAAGGCAAAAGAGTAAAAAAATGCACTAATAACAAAAAAATAAGTATTTATATAATTACTAAAATAATTGTTTCTTTAGTAATTGCTATTCTACTTGGATTATATATTTATCGCCAAACAAATACCTTATGGAGTTTTATTCTAACAATTTTATTAACATATATACCAATTGAAACCATATTTATACAAATAGTGCAATATATTTCAAATAAATTAGTAAAGCCAAAGTTAATACCTAAATTAGATTTTCAAAATGGCATACC
>CALXWT010000067.1 GCA_944392445.1 uncultured Clostridia bacterium | reverse complement strand
GCACATATGGCGAAGCCACTTTTCTTATTTCCTGAAAAAAGTAGAGAAAGGAGTGTAGATATATTTAATACATTAAATATATCATATAAATTATGAAACTAGATAAAGAAAATACAAAGCAAATACTAAAGATAGTAGTAATTGCAATAATCTTGCTTGTAGCACTTTTTAACGTAAAAGTAGTATGGGAGGCTTGTGTATCATTTTTAAACATAATATCTCCATTTATTTGGGGGCTAGCAATAGCATTTATTCTAAACATTTTTATGACATTTTATGAAAATAAGGTCTTTAAAATAGCCAAGAAGAATAAAACAAAAGCTAATACAAAGATGCAAAGTGCAGACATAAGTAATGTAAAAGAGAGAAACAATACTAAACGAATAAGCAAAAAGAAAAGTGGTATAGAAAGAGTATTCTCTATTGCCCTATCTATAATTACAGTTATAGCAATAATAGCATTGATACTATTATTAATTGTGCCACAGTTTATAGATGTAATTAGAAGTCTAATAAGTAACATACCAAACTATTTAGAAAGTTTACAAGAACTGGGAATTAAGATAACGGAGCAATTTCCAGAAGCAAATAATTTTATTCAAAACATAGAAATTGATACAGAAGCATTAAGAAACGGAATAGTAAATCTATCAAAAAACGTTTTAGACATAACAATAAATCAAATTTCGAGTTTGATTTCTAACATAGTAAATGCTTTTATATCAATAATCTTTGCAGTATACATATTAGCAAATAAAGAAGAATTAAAAAATCAATCAAAGAAATTTATATATGCTAGAATAGACGAAGAAAAAGCAGATTCAATAATAAAAATATGTAGATTAGCAAGAGATTCTTTTAGAAACTTTATAACAGGCCAAGCAAAAGAAGCAGTAATACTAGGCTCGCTTTGTGCTATAGGTATGCTTATATTAAACATTCCATATGCAGGACCTATTGGTGCATTAACCGCTGTAACCGCATTTATACCAATTGTAGGTGCATTTATAGGGGGATTTATAGGTACAGTGCTTATAGTTGCAGTAAATCCATTAAAAGCTTTAATATTTATAATATTTATAATAGTATTACAACAAGTAGAAGGAAATTTAATATACCCACATGTTGTAGGAAAGAACATGGGGCTTCCAAGTATATGGGTTCTAGTAGCTATAACTATTGGAGGAGGCTTATTTGGAATAATGGGTATGATAGTTGGTTTGCCAGTTGTTTCAATAATCTATGCAATTACACAAGAAAATACTAATAAAAAATTACGCGAAAAAAATTTGCAAGAGGAATTTTAGAGGTAATATAAACACTCCAAAAAAGTTTGAAAAATTTTAGTATTTTTTAAACTTTTTTGTATATAACTAAGTCTAATATAGTATAAAAGTAAAAACGAAAGGAAGATATACTATGTACGGAACATATTACAAAAGAAATAAGAAAACAAAGTCAAAATTATTCTCATCATTTGTTCCTATTGTATTTTTACTAATAATAGGAGGATTTGTTGGTGGCACTCTTATAAAAAATTCTACATCGAAGACACCAGAAAATACACTAAATCAAAATACTACACAAAATATTTTGGCAAATGAGGTAAGTCAAGGAGAGAATAAAGAAGAAAATGCCAATAATGAAACCACAGACGGTACAAATCAAAATAATGAAGGTAATACAAATTCAAATGAACAAAGTTCAAGCAATCAAGATAATGTAACAAACAATGATCCAAGTGGCAAGCCTGTAACTTTTGATAGTTCAGTAGCATTTATAGGAGACTCAAGAACTCAAGGCCTTATTATGTATAACGGATTAAAAAATGTTCAAGATTATTCATATATTGGACTTATGGTAGATACAGCTATAACAAAAAAATTTGTTCAAACTAGTAATGGAGAAAAAATTACTTTATTACAAGACATGAAAAATAAAGATGTAAAAACAGTATACATTATGCTTGGAGTAAATGAGCTTGGATGGTCATATCCAGAAGTATTTAAAGTAAAATATAAAGAGTTAATTGAGGAGATAAGAAAAGTAAAACCAAATTGTAAAATATATATTCAATCAATTATCCCTATGACAAAGAGTAAAAGTGATAGTGATAAAATATTTAACAATGAAAATGTAGCAAAGTTCAATAAACTAATTCAAGAAGTAGCAAACGAAGAAAATGTAACTTATTTAGATGTAAAATCAGCATTAATTGATAGCCAAGGATACCTGCCAGAAGACGCAAGTACAGATGGAATCCATTTAGATTCAGATTATTGCAAAAAATGGCTAAATTACTTAAAAAATAATTCGTAATCGTGGACAAATGGGACACTTCGTTTTGTCCACGGCAAAGGAATATGGAAAATACAAAAGTTTATAGTAGTGTAAAAACCGTGGACAAAAAGAAGTGTCCCATTTGTCCACGGCAAGAAAGGAAATGAAATCAAAATGAAGAAGAAAATCGCAATAGTAATTGTAATAGTATTAATAATTATAGCAGTATTAGGAATAATAATAATAAATAATAGTAATAAAAACATACAAATAAATATAGAGGATTTAGCTACTAAAATTGCAGAAAGTGGAGCTTTTGAAGATGAAATAGCTAAAATTGATTCAGAAATGATTATGAGCGACTATAATATTACAACTGACGAGGTAGAAGGGTTTGTGTCATACCAAGGAAGTGGGGCAACAAGCGAAGAAATAGTAATTTTAAAGGTTAAAGATAAAAGCAATTTGAATGATGTAAAAGATAAAATCAATTCAAGAATACAAGAAAGAAAGCAAGCTTTCCAGAGTTATTTACCAGAAGAAGTTGGAAAAATAGATAATAATATTTTAAGAGTAGAAGGAAATTATATAATTTTTTGTGTATCTAATGATAGTAGCAAAGTAAATCAAATAACAAATGATTATGTTAAATAGGCTTAAATATTAGAAACCTGCAATTCAAACCAATAACTTACATAGCAAAGAAATAACAATGGAAAAGAGATATAACGAAAGGACTTAAAAATGGCACGTGTAGCTCAAGAAGTACTAATAGAATATATAAAAGAGAATCAAGAAAAATTGTATAAAATAGCATACACATATACTAAGAATCAAGAAACTGCTTTAGATGTTGTTCAAGAGGCTATAACCAAATCACTTGAGAATATTAACAAACTAAGGAATGAGGAGTATGTAAAAACTTGGTTTTATCGAATACTTATTAATGAAGCGATAAATGCATCAAAAAGCAATAAATATTTTATAGAATATGAGTTAGCAACAAATGAACTATATAGTGCTAGTCATGAAAATGACCTTGTAGAAAATATAGATATATATACGATTATACAAAAGTTAAATCAAAAGCTAAAAACAGTTATAATTCTTAGGTTTTTTGAAAATTTAAAAATAGACGAAATTGCATATATAACAAAAACAAATGCAAACACTGTAAAATCTAGATTATACAAAGGGATGGAAGAGATTAAAAAAGAGATTGGAAGGAGAAGTGTATGAGTATATTAAAAAAGGCTAAACAGACTTATAATTCGATTGAAATACCGCAAGAATTAGGTTATGTTGTAAATAGGGCCATACATCAGAACAAGGTACATAAAAGATATAGTATGCAAACTTGGCTAAAAGGTGCAACAGCAACTTTTGCTACGACATTTGCGCTCTTTGTTATACTACTTAACACAAATGAAAGTTTTGCAAAAGCTATGGAAGAAGTTCCTATACTAGGAAGCATAGCAGAGGTATTTACTATAAGAGAATACAAGGAAGAAAACGATGTTGAACTAATTGATGCAAAAGTACCTGCAATAAGAAACACAGGACATACAGACTTGGAAAACAGAATAAATTACGAAATATCTTCAAAAATAAATGAAGTATTAGAAGAAGCAAAACAAAGAGCAGAGGATTATAGAGATGCAGTTCTAGCAACTGGTGGAACAATGGAAGATTTTATTCCTACTCAAATAAATGTGGATTATGAAATAACATATCAAGATGATAAACTAATATCTTTTGTAATTACAAAGAGTGAAAGTTCTGCTTCAGCATATCAAGAACAATATTTTTATAATATAGACATTCAAAACGGAAGAGAACTTAATTTAAAAGATGTGCTAGGAGAGGACTATAAAGAAATAGTAGATACTGAAGTAAATAAGCAAATAAACGAAAGACGAGCAGAAGACGAGGAAAACAATTTATATTTTACAGCAGAAGAAGGTGGCTTCTCCGGAATAGAGAATGAATATCAAGATTTTTTCATTAACGAAGATAAAAAAGTTACGATAGTATTTCAAAAATATGAGATAGCACCTGGAGCTATGGGAATACAAAACTTTGTAATTCCTAATGAGACAATAATTTAGAGTAATAGAAAAACGTACCTTTAGCTAGATAATATAATTTAAAATTTTAAATTATATTATCTAGCTAAGCAAAAAGAAAAAGGAGAAGAAAAATGGTATTTAGCAGTGTAGTATTTTTATATATATTTTTACCAATAATGCTTTTAATATATTTTATAGTACCAAAAAAACTAAAAAACCTAGTAATGATAATAGCTAGCTTTATATTCTTTGCTTGGGGAGAAATAAGATATATTCCAATAATGTTACTCTTAGCAGTTATGGATTTTTGGTGTGGCAATAAAATAAACCAAAACTGGGAAGATAAAAAGAAAAAGAGAATATATTTATGGATAGATGTAGGAGTAAATTTGCTAATACTATTTTTCTTTAAATATGCAGACTTTATTATTTCAAGCATAAATGGAATAACTGGGCTTAGCATACCACTTTTGAACATACCACTTCCAATAGGAGTATCGTTTAACACATTCCAATCGTTATCATATATAATTGATGTATATAGAGGAACTGTAACCTGTGAGAAAAGCTTTTACAACTATTTAACATATACTACTTTATTCCCACAAATTATTGCAGGACCAATAGTTAGGTATGAAACTGTTGATGAAGAACTTGTAGACAAAAAAATAAGTTTGGACAACTTCTCGCTCGGTATGAAAAGATTTATAATAGGTCTTGGAAAGAAAGTTTTAATAGCAAACAATGTAGGTGCCTTGTGGAATGTAATAGAAACAGGTGGATATGGAGAAATGACAGTCTTGCTATCGTGGATAGGCATTATTTCTTTTGCATTACAAATTTATTTTGACTTTAGTGGTTATTCTGATATGGCAATAGGACTTGCAAAAATATTTGGTATGGACTTTGACGAGAACTTTAATTATCCATACATTAGTAAAAGTATTACAGAATTCTGGAGAAGATGGCATATTACACTAAGTAGTTGGTTTAGAGATTATATTTATATACCACTTGGTGGAAATAGAAAAGGCTTACCGAAACAAATTAGAAACATATTAATCGTGTGGGCACTAACTGGTGCTTGGCATGGAGCATCTTGGAACTTTGTGCTTTGGGGCTTATACTTTGGAATAATTTTAATAATAGAAAAGCTATTTATGCTAAAAGTGCTAGAAAAATTACCAAACTTTTTCAGACATTTATATACAATGTTTTTAGTGCTAATAAGCTGGGTAATATTTGCATTCGAAGATTTAACGCAAGTGGGTACTTACTTAAGTACAATGTTCGACTTAAATGGAGCAAGTTTTGCAAA
>CALXWT010000066.1 GCA_944392445.1 uncultured Clostridia bacterium | reverse complement strand
GTTCTATCTGGTGCTAAATATGCTTCCACACCATATATAACTTTTAAATCTGGATGGTCTTTTTCTAAGTATTTATGTGCTTCTGGAAAGGCTTGTACTACACCGTGGTCTGTAATTGCAATAGACTTCATTCCCCATTTTACTGCTCTTTTTAACAAATCTGTTGCAGATGTCATACCATCCATCTGGCTCATTTGTGTGTGCATGTGTAACTCAACCCTTTTTTCCTTTGCATTATCCATTCTAACTTGTTTTTTAAGACCAGTACTTTCTATAATTACATTAGCTATAACTCCAAGTTCCTTTGCAAATGGATCAAATTGTGCTGTTCCTTCTAGCTTTACACCTTTAGCTCCTTTAAGCTTTCCTATAAGTTCTTTTGATTTATCTCCCTCTGAAAATACTTTGCAAGTTATTGTACTTGTTCCATCATACAAGTCAAACATAACAAGTACTTTTCCACTTTTTAATTCACGAGAATCTATATTTAATATTTCTCCATCTAATACAACTTTTCCACTATCCACACTTAAATCTATAACTTTTACTAGCTGTTCTTTTAACTTTAAGCTTCTGCCATATATTAATGGAGAGTTTTCTTCTTTTTCTTGTGGCACTTCTATAGATACACTTATCTCTTGTGGTTCACTAGGAGCACTAGTTCCAACAGTTTCTTTATTCTTTGGTGCTCCACTATGTGCTTTTTCTTTTGAATTTTCGCTTGTTTCTTCAGCCATTATCTGTGCTTGCTTAATAGCTTCCTGCTCAAGCATCATTGCGTGTTCCATATACTGTTTAATTGCATCCTCTGATACGTCTTCTACAAAAGTAATTTTATATTTTAATCCATATATATTTTCTATAATTTCAGCTAATATCTCGTCAAACTTCTTTGCATCTAATACTAACTTTCCTTTAGTTACCATTCTAACAGTTATATCTTTATCATGTATTTCAAGTGTACTATTTTTTAGAAAAGCTTTACTTAATGGATGCTTATGCGCCATATAGCATATAATTAGGTTCCACTCTTTTTGTAAATCCACATCAATTTCTTTTGTATACTCTACTTTTATATTTACTTCAAATATATTGAATCTTTGCTTTAAATATTGTTCAAATTTATATATGTCTTCTATTTTTATAAACTCATCTGCTATTATAATTAACTCCAATTTATTTGTCTTTTTAAATAAATTTATTGACTTAATTCTTCCTGCATTTAGTGAAAAACTTTCTGAATTATAATCTTTAAATATTTCTTTTATTGTTTTTTCCATGAGTTCATCTCCTATATTTTTTGTTTCTGTGTGTTAATGCACTTATGATTTTCTACTCTAGGTTAGAGTAAACTTCTAAAAAAAGTATTTCAAATATGTCGGTCAAGCTGATTTTCATAGAAATTCTATGAGAAATTTTGGTAGCGCCCTCAAAAGAGTTTGAGATTCCCTATCAAAATTTTTCAAGAATTTCTATATTCAAATCACTTTCCATTCCATATTTTCATACTTTTTTTATAAGCCCACTCTAACCTTAAGAAACAAATAGATAATTGTGCATTAACACACAAAAACTATATTACGAAATTATTCTTCCTACATCATTAAAAGCCACATACACTGAAAGTGTAATTAAAACAAAAAATCCTAACATCTGTATTTTTAATTCAAAGGTTTCTTTTAAAGGTTTTCTTCTGATAGCTTCAATTATGTATATTAGAATTTTTCCTCCATCTAGTGGTGGAAATGGTAATAAGTTTGTTACACCTAATGACATTGAAACTAATGCCATAATATATAAAAAGTCTAACAATCCACTAGTTTGCGCCACTACTTCCGATATTCCTATAGGTCCCATAAGGTCATTTGCAGTTACATTACCTGTAAATATCATTTTTATGCTTTCCCACATAGCTAGTATAAAATTACCAGTAGAATTTATGGCAGTTCCAAAGTTTCCAGTCATTATAGTAGCAATAACTATATAAAGTAAAATTGCAAATATGATGTTTACCAGTCCTCCGGCTGCTACAATAGCTATTCGCTTTGGTATGCTAGCTTTACTAAAGGAACCCTCTTCTTCAGAACGTTCCTCTTCTCCTAACATATTCACATAACCACCGAAGTGGTATCAGTCTTAGTGAATACTTGGTTTTTTCTGTTTGTTTTGTCCAAATAAGTGGGCCAAATCCAATAGAAAATTCATTTACTTTTATTTTACACAAACGAGCCACAACGAAGTGGCCAGTTTCATGTATTAAAACTAGAAAACCAAGTATAACTACTATTTTAATAATTGTAATTATAATACTCATAAGCGTATTCCTTTATAATTATATTTTCTTTAATCAATTACATATTTTTTTTATTTTCCAAGCCTTACATCTAGTTTAACAATTGACTACAGGAAAATATGTAATTTTTTATTAATTATATTATGCTAAGTAAAAAATATGCAAAAGGTAAAATAAATATTACACTATCTATCCTATCTAATAATCCACCATGGCCTGGAATCAAATTACTATAATCTTTAATTTCACAATATCTTTTTACACTAGATGCTGCCAAATCGCCTATTTGGCTTATTATGCTTAAGAAAATAGAAATTCCTAATATATATATATAATTAAAATTAGTACCAAAAATAGAATTGCATATTAGTGTATATACAATGTTCATCATTATCGCTCCACAAATACCTGCTACACAACCTTCTATTGATTTTTTAGGACTTATTGGAGTAAATTTATGTTTTCCAAAACGTTTTCCTATAAAATATGCAAATATGTCTGTTCCCCATGCAGAAAAGAACACATACCATATTAGTATTTTCCCATTTTCTAAGTTGTCTCTAATTAGTGGTGCAAACATCAAAAAGAAAACAATGTAGCATATTCCTAAAAGTGAAATAGCTATATCATTAACATTTCTTTTCATATTGGTAGCAATGCTTTGTGCAAAAAGTAAAAGTATATTCATTAATATTAACAAAGTAATAACTGGAAGTACATATTCACTAGGTATTAGATGAATAAATGAGATAAGCCCTGCTGTAATATATCCTGTCCATTGAATTGGTTTAGCTTTCTCTTTAAATGCTTTATAAAATTCATGTAGGCTCATTATAGCAACAATGCTTATAAAAACATCTACTAAGTATTTGTTTCCAAATATCAATATAAGTGCAAATATTGGAAATAATATTATTCCTGATAAAATTCTTTTAATGCTCATCTTTAGTCCTTTCTTTCTATATTCTTGTCTCATTATCTTATTTTCCACCAAATTTTCTGTTTCTGTTTTCAAAAGTTTTAATTGCCTCTAATAAATCATCTTCTGAAAAATCTGGCCAGTATTTATCAATAAATAAAAATTCTGTATAAGCTAATTGCCATAATAGAAAATTACTTATTCTTAATTCTCCACCAGGTCTTATTAATAAATCTGGATCTGGTTCACCATTAGTATATAAATTATTTGATACTAACTCTTCGCTTATATCATCTATCGTAATTTCATTTTTGCTTACTTTATCCGATATCCTTCTAACTGCTCTTACAAGTTCTGCCCTTCCTCCATAATTAAATGCAATATTTAATGTAAGTCCTGTATTATTCTTTGACTTTTCTACTATTTTTTCAATACTTTCTTTTAGACTTATATCTAAATTTTCTATGTCTCCTAATACTCTAATTCTAATATTACGCAAACTTTCTTTGTTTAAAAATTTATCTAAATATGTTCTTAATAAAATCATTAGAGCTCCTACTTCTTCCTTAGTTCTCTTCCAATTTTCTGTTGAAAAAGCATATACAGTTAAATACTTTAAACCAATTTTGTTAGCATATGAAGCTATCTTTTCTAGTGTTTCTGCTCCAGCTTTATGACCAAACTTAGTATCTAAACCTTTTTCTTTAGCCCATCTCCTGTTTCCATCCATTATGATTGCTATATGCTTAGGCATTAACTCTCTGTCTACATTTTCTATAGCCACTATAGTTTTCCTTCCCTTCTTTATTCTTTTTGTGTTATAATTATTTTAATTTTCTTTTTTCTAGCTTTAAGCATATTCCTAGTGAAGTTTGCTTAAAATCGAATACTAACTAAATGCTCATTACTTCTTTTTCTTTTTTATCTAATATATTATCAATTTGCTCTACATATTTATCAGTTAATTTTTGTATATTGTCCTCTGCTCCTTTCAACTCATCTTCTGATATTTCAGAATTTTTTTGCATTGCTTTAGCTTCATCTATAGCATCTCTTCTTATACTTCTTATTGCAACTTTTGCTTCTTCTGCCATTTTTCTTATATCTTTTACTATTTCTTTTCTTCTCTCTTCATTTAATTCAGGGAAAGCTAGTCTTATTACTTTTCCATCATTAGAAGGATTTATCCCTATATCTGATTTTAAAATTTCTTTTTCAATTTCTTTTAATATACTTCCGTCCCATGGTTGAATAACTATAAGTCTTGCTTCTGGAACTGAAATACCTGCAACTTGATTTATTGGTGTTGGTGTTCCGTAATAATCTATTGTAATTTTATTTAATATTGCTGGATTTGCTCTTCCAGCTCTTATTTCTGCTAAATTTTCTTCATATACACTTACTGTTTTCATCATTTTTTCTTCAAATTTATCTAAATTCATATCTTTATTTGCACAATTTTCTTGTGCACTCCTTTCTTTATTTATATTAAGTTTTATTTTATTATTTTCTTCATAATATCTATTTAAGTTTCATTTTTAATAATATATTTTTTTACCAAGGCCTGTCCCCAAACCCGACAAGTATGTCGGAAAAGAGCCTGTCCCCAAACCCGACATTTTATTTTATTAAAGTGCCTACTTTTTCGCCTTTTACAATTTTTATAATATTATCAGGTTTTGCTATTTCAAATACTATTAAATGAATATTGTTGTCTCTACAAAGTGAAATTGCAGTTGAATCCATAACTTTTAAATTTTCACTTAAAATATCTAAATATGATATTTCATCATATTTTACAGCGTTTTTATCTACTTTAGGATCTGCCGAATAAACTCCATCAATGGTTTTTCCTACTAAAATAACTTCTGCATCTATTTCTGCTGCTCTTAGTGCTGCTGCTGTATCTGTTGTAAAATATGGATTTCCTGTTCCACATCCAAATATAACAACCCTTCCTTTTTCTAGATGTCTTACAGCTCTTCTTTTTATGTAAGGTTCTGCTATTTCTCTCATTTCTATTGCTGTTTGAAGTCTTGTATATACTCCTTTTTCCTCTAGTGCATTTTGAAGTGCTAAACCATTCATTGTCGTAGCAAGCATTCCCATATAGTCTGATGTGGTTCTTTCCATGTTTTTATTTGCTCCTCTCCAAAAGTTTCCTCCTCCTACAACTATAGCTACTTCTGTTTTCATCTTAACAAGTTCTTTTATTTGTTCACAAATTTTGTCTACTGTGTCTGTATCAATTCCAGATTTTTTGTTTCCTGATAATGCTTCTCCACTTAACTTAAGTAATATTCTCTTGTATTTATTCTCAGGCACTTTTAACACTCTCCTTCTTTAATTTTTTAACTGTTTTATATTCTATCATATATCAATGATGTTTTGCTACAATTTTTAAAAATTTCTTAAGATTTTTTTGCCTTTGCAAAAAGTACAGATTTATGCACATTATTTTTATTATTACTATTTATGGTACGAGTAAACTTCTAAAAAAAGTATTTCAAATATGTCGGTCCAGCTACTTTTTCATAGAAATTCTAAAATAATTTTATGGCACCCTT
>CALXWT010000065.1 GCA_944392445.1 uncultured Clostridia bacterium | reverse complement strand
ATAGGAATATCTTCTATCTTTTCTAATTCACTTAATATTTGTTGCAATTTCTGTTTTTCCTTTTCTATTTTGTCTTGAAAAACAATATAAAGTTCCTTTCCAAGATTTACAGAAGAAGAATCATATTTTTTATTATCTTTTCTAGATGTTAATGGAATAACATTTAATGCTCCATTTCTGGTATTATCATATTTATTTAGTACAATACAATAATGTAATCCTCCTAATTCATTTCCAATATTAAAACCCAAGTTTACTTTTATTACATCGCCACGAGAGTACATACCAGATTTTGCAATATTGAAAGTTCTTTCTTCATCGTGATATTCGGAAAAGTCATGTATCCAATATGCTAATAAATCACTTTTTTTGTATTCATTTAATTCTATATGTTTCAAAAAAGATAAGTCTAATCTGTTTAAAGAATTATCCTTATGTAGAATAGCATTGTTTTTTAGTTTGATTTCATTTTCATCCATAGTATCACTCCTAGTAATTCAATATAGAAGTATTGTATCAAACATCTGTTTAAAATACAATAGATATTGAAAAATAATTTTATTATGTTATAATTTATGCAACGGTTGATGAATCGAATTATTTTTTTGAGCAAAATATGGGAGGAACACTTTGAGAAAAAGGTGATTTTTTCGCAAATAACCTCCCTAAAGGCTCCAAAAGTACTCCCACGAAATTCTAAAATTACTTAAAGTAAATAATTTTAGAACTTTGTGGGAGTATAATTTCTAAAACTAATTTTCAAAACTCAAAATCCAAATACACATAATTATCCATATCATAAGCTAAATTAGTATCAATCATTTTCTTAGCAATCTTACAACTTTTAGACATTCTTTGCCCATTAAATAAAGGGTCAATATACCTTACTTTTGCTCCGTGATGCACAAAATAAACATTTTTTGGTTCTTCTTTAGATGTCTTAACCTTTTTTGCATTTCTCCAGATGTCAAATATATCTTTGTATTTAGAATTTTCTATAATGTTAATAATATCGCTTTCCTTTAATTCATATAAATCTTTTTTAGATATTTTATGCTCATCACTTAATTTCTTCAAAATATCTGCAATAAGTTGCATAGAGTACCTAGTTCTATCTTCACGATATATAACTGATAACCTACTTGTAATTTTTACAAAATTTCTTGCAATTTTTTTAGTTTTAAAGCCTAATTCAATTTCATCTTCTTCATTTTTTTGCACTTCTATATCATTATATATTTCTGAAATAACACTACTATCAACTAATCTATAAGTAAATAAAGCATTTGATAACGAATATTCTAATCTGTCGGCAGATAGTTTAGGGGTATCATTGTCTGCTATTGGATAAATATGATAATCATTTACCTCATTTAAACTAATATTGTCTCTTTTTAGTAAAGTCATTATTTCTTTAGAATTTTTTATAAAATCTGTAGTTAAATCTTCTGTAGATTCTTGAGTCATATAATCTCCATTTAGGAAATCTACACAATGCTTAAATGCAGGTGTTGCAATGTCGTGGAATAGCCCTGCCAAAGTTTGCTTTTTATCACGTGTGAAATGCCATACAATTAAAGCTACTGCAATTGAATGGTCTAAGCTAGAAAAGAAAAAATTGCTTTCAAATAAATCCGAATAGATGGTACCACAGGTAACACTAATATATTGTTGTGCTAATAATTCGTTTGTGTCTATATAGTCATTTAGCCATTCTGGAAAATTAGGTTCTAATATTTTAAAATAATCCTTTACTTCTTTATCTACGTTATCATAATACTTCATTTAAAAAATCTCCTTTATACATCTAATTATCTATCTTGTATAATTTTAACATGTTAGAACAATATCGAAAAAGTAAAAATGAATATAAAAAATGCAACCAGCCTTTGTACAAGATTCTTACAAGAATCTTAAAGACTGGTTGCTCCCTGAGTCTTCTCTCAAGGATTTTTATCATACTTTAAATATAAAAATATGATATGCTACATATAGGTCTTCTCCTACATGGTGATTACATTATACATGATGTATATCTATTTGTCAATACAAAAATGGTTTATAGTGCAATTAATTTGCTTTTCCTTGACATAATTCACTAAAAATAATATAATATACAATGTAAAATATTAGGAAATATTTGGTATTAAAAAGTTAAATAAATGTATATAAATCAAATATTTTACTAAAATAAGGTGTAAAAAGAGAGGAAATAATATAAATGGGCTTTTTTGATAAATTAAAACAAGGATTAAGCAAAACTAAAACTTCATTTGAAGAGAAAATAAATAATGTTTTTAGTAATTTTAGAAAAGTTGATGAAGAGTTACTAGAAGAACTAGAAGAGGCACTTATTATGTCAGATGTTGGAGTAGAAACTTCAACCAAAATAATAGGAAATTTAAGAGATAGAATTAAAAAAGAAAAAATAGAAGACGAAGAAGCTGTAAAGCAAGCACTAAGAGAAGAAATTAAGAAAATATTTGATGAACTAGATAATAGCTTGCATTTAGATACAGTTCCATCTGTAATTTTAGTTGTAGGTGTAAATGGAGTAGGAAAGACCACTTCAATAGGTAAAATGGCAAATAGACTAAGAAAAGACGGAAAGAAAGTAGTAATAGCAGCAGCAGATACATTTAGAGCAGCAGCAGTAGAGCAACTAGAAATTTGGGCAAATAGAGCAGGAAGCGACATTGTAAAAAGAGAAGAAGGAGTTGACCCAGCATCTGTAGTGTTCGATGCAATTAAGGTTGCAAAAGAGAAAAATGCAGATGTACTTATTTGTGATACTGCGGGAAGATTGCACAATAAGAAGTATTTAATGGACGAACTTATAAAAATAAAAAGAGTTATAGATAAAGAACTTCCAAATGCTTCAAAAGAAATTTTAATGGTACTAGATGCAACCACAGGACAAAATGCTATAAGCCAAGTAAAAGCTTTTAAAGAAACTGTAGATATAACAGGTTTAGTGCTTACAAAACTTGACGGAACTGCCAAAGGTGGAGTAGTAATTGGAATAGCAAATGAAAATAAGATGCCAGTTAAATTTATAGGAATTGGCGAACAAATAGATGATATGGAAATATTTAATAGTGAGGATTTTGTTAAGGCTTTATTATAGTGTATAAGTTCATTTAGAATAAATATTTGTATAAATAGTAAGAAAATAAAAGTATTATGAAAGGAGAAAAAATGGACGAGAAAATAGCAAAAAGTTCAGAAAATATATCTAAGGACAAAACTAATCAAAGCGAAACCAAATTAGAGAAAACTGAACAACTAGCAAAAGAAAACATAAATAATCATCCGAAAAAAAGTAAAGCAAGGATGTATATTGTATTGCTATTTATTTTACTTGTAGCTATTGTAGGATATATTATTTATAGAGGAGAATATCTAGAAATTCTAGAAATAGGGGAAAATTACTTAAGTATATTCTGGCAAAATGTTAATTACACAGCAATAACATTTGTTATTAACTTTATATTTTTATTCTGCGTTATATATATAAACAACAACAGAATAAAGAAAGCATTAAAACCATTTTTCGACACAGAGAAAAAGCAAATGCCAAAACTTCCAAACAAATCAATATCACTTATATTATCGGTAATTGTAAGTGCTATTACAACAGAAATGATATTAAATCAATATATGCTATTTACAAATAGTACTTGGTTTGGTAGAAACGATCCAGTTTTCGGATTAGATATTGGATTCTTTATGTTCCAAAAGCCATTTATAGAGACATTATTTATGTATGCGATTTGGTTAATTATAGGGCTTACAATATATACTATTATTTACTATATAGTAGTATTTAATGTGTGTTTTGATGGAATAGATAGAGAAACATTAAAAAATAGTAAACTATTAAAACAGTTATTTACAAATATAAAAATACTTGCAGTATTAATTGCAGGATTTGTGCTAGTAAAAACACTAGACATAGGATTTGATAGATTTTTGAACTTACAAGAAGACACAACTTATTCAATTTATGGCGCAGGAGTTACAGATACAACTATAAAACTATGGGGATATAGAATATTACCTATTCTTATAATTTTATCAGTATTTATGGCAATAAGAGCATTTAATAAAGGAAGCACCAAAAAAGTAGTTATGTGGATAATGGTTGTACCAGCATATTTAGTTGTGCTATTAATAATAATGGCATTATTCCAACTTATATTTATAAATCCTAATGAACTAGATAGGGAAGAGCAAAATATAAGGTATAACATAGAGTACACAAAAGAAGCTTATAATATAAATACAGATGTCTATACAATAGAAAATGGTGGAGAGACAATTACAAATGAAGACTTAAGCCAATTAGCCGATACAGTAAACAACATAGTAATTGTAGATAAAGATACTTTATTAAAAGACTTAAATACAGTGCAAACAGAAAAAGGATACTATACGTACAACACCACTGCAATAGCAAGATATAGAGTGGATGGGGAGCAAAAACTTGTATATGTATCACCACGAGAAATTTCTAATGCAAATGGAACATATAATAACCAAACTTACGAATACACACATGGCTATGGTGTAGTTATAACAGATGCAACAGAAACCGATGCAAATGGAAATTTAATAAAATTGCAAAAAAATTATGAATCCTCAGAAAATGACATTGTAACAATAACAGAGCCAAGAATTTATTTTGGACTAGAAACAAATAATAATATTGTTACAAATAGCAAAAATAGAAATGAATTTGACTATCCAATTTCTACAACAGAAAATGCTGAAAACGTATACGATGGAGATGCAGGTTTAAGCTTAAACTTTATTGATAGATTTATACTTGGTATAAAAGAGGGAGATTTAAACTTAGCATTTTCGGCAAATGTTAATAGTGACAGTAAGATATTAACAAACAGAAACATAATAGAAAGAGCAAAGACCTTGATGCCATACTTACTATATGACGAAGAACCATATATGGTAGTAAATGACGAAGGTGAGCTTATATGGGTATTAGATGCATACACTACATCAAACAATTATCCATATTCACAAAAAACAACATTACAAAAAGATACACTAAATAAGTTAGAGTTAAACTATATTAGAAATTCTGTAAAGGTATTAATAAATGCATATACTGGTGAAATTAAATTTTATATAACAGATGAAACTGACCCAATAGCTATGGCCTATGATAAAATTTATCAAGATTTATTTACAGACGAAGAAATTCCAAGTGATATAAGCAGTCAATTTATATATCCAGAATTTTTATATAGCATACAAGCAGACATAATACAAAGATACCACGATATCCAACCAGATGTGCTATACAGAGGCGACGATGTATGGGATATAGCAACACATAATACAGGCAGAGTTTCTACCAAAACGGGAGTGGATATAGAACCATATTATACGATGGTAGATACTATAGATGCAGAAGAAAGTAAGTTGGGCTTGGTGTTACCATTTACACCTAGTGAGAAGCAAAACATAATATCATATGCAGTAGGAACATATGAGGGAGGAGAAGCAAAACTTACAATATACAGATTTGCATCTGATAGTAATATTTTAGGACCAATGCAACTAGATACACAAATTGAGCAAGACGAAGAAATTTCAAGCGAACTAGAAGCTTTAAATGTAACAGGTACAAGAATTTCTAAAAATATGATTATAGTACCACTTAATAATACTCTATTATATGTAGAACCTGTATACCAAGAGTATATAAATGAAGATGATTCTACACCAACACTTAAAAAAGTAATTGTGGCATCTGGAAACAAACTAGCAATTGGTAACAACTTGAATGAAGCACTAAGAAATCTTGTATCGCAATATGCTGTAGATATAGAGGTAGAAAACACAGATAGTATAGATGACTTAGTTCAAGCTATAATTAAAGCAAATGGAAATTTAAAAGAATCTACTTCAAATTCGGATTTTGAGATGATAGGAAAAGATATACAAAAATTACAAGATTTAATAGACAGCATAGAAAACTTAGTGGAAGAGCAGAAAAAAGAAAATGAGG
>CALXWT010000064.1 GCA_944392445.1 uncultured Clostridia bacterium | reverse complement strand
TACTTAGTGCTTTTGTTTTTCTATATTTTTTCAAAATTTTTTATATCTATTTTCCCCAGATTATTTAACTCATATTAAAAATACTGAAATTAAAAATAAGAAATCCAACTTTTAACAAGTGGGATTTCTTGAATTTTTGATTCGGAATTTAGAAACCAAAATATCTTTGGCTAGTTAATACAATTAATTTGAATTGCAAAAACTATACTTAAACTTCGCTACTACTTCGACGAATTTCGACATTGTCAAGCACAATTGCTGGAACATACTTTAATTCACACGACTTTGCTACAAACAACACATAGAACCCATCAAGTGAATATAAATTCCGGTCCAAAACAATAGGCCGTTGGAATTGATGATACTTTTCGTAATATTCCTTTTGCTGTATGTACTTTTTCTCAGAAATGTTAGCAAAATCAATCCGTGTGTGAATTTCGCTAACTTTTATAGGAGTAATCCACGTATTAGGAATTTCAAACATTCCGATAGAGCGCAAACCCTCTTTGAAAGCATTTACAGACAAACGATAAGCTCTTTTTTCTTCAGCTGTTGTAAGTGCAGAAAAAGCTAAAAATTGATTATATGTCATATTAGACTTTTTTCCATTGCAACTTTTACATGCTGGAACTAGATTCTGAGGAATTGTGGGACCTCCTGTATCACGAGGATACATGTGATCCATAGTTATTTTATCTCTACTGAATTGCTTTTTACAGTAATAACAACGTCTCCTTCCTTTCATATAGTAAGTTACTGCATAAATAACGTCCTCAAAAGATTGCCCATACCGAAGATACAAAATACCATCTTTTATCAAGAAGTTTTTTGTACGAAGATTTTTTGCAGGTAAGCTTATATTCATAATCAAACCTCCTAATAATAAAAACAAAAATTGCGTTGGAAGTATTATAACATAAATTGAGATAATCAGAACATAAATTTTAAAATTTATAGAACTTATTTGTTGGATAGAGAGTGATACGTATATATGAAAAGTAATTTATAAGGTTGGAATGGGCTTCTAAAAAAAGTATTTCAAATATGTCGGTCCAGCTGATTTTCATAGAAATTCTAAATGTATTTTATGGCACCCTTCCATCAAAGATGAACTCTTTCCATAAAATCCATTAAGAATTTCTATACTCAAATCACTCTCCATTCCATATTTTCATACTTTTTTTTAGAAGCCCATTCCAACCTTTATGCATTCCAACCTTTATACATAACCAACTTAACTCACAAATAAGTTTTTCCTAAAAAAAATTTCAAAAAAGTGTTGTCAAAAAAATATATTAAGTATATAATCAAAGCATAATGAATTTATATAAATTTATTAAAGACAAAGGAGGAATTTATATGTTAAAAGCAAACATAGGTTGGAGCACAGAAGCAGATAATTACGAAGCAGGAAGAGCCTCAGCTAAGAAGGCTGTAGTAGATTTAGTTCAAACAAAGGTAGCATTTGTTTATACATCAGCAGATAATGATGTAAAAAAAGTACTAGAAGGAGCAAAAGCCGAACTTGGTACAGCACCAATTATTGGATGTACATCAAGTGGAGGAATTATAGTTCCAGATGGATATATTTCATCTGAAAATGGATTTGTTGGAATTATGGCTATAGGAGACCCAGATACAACAGTTGGAGTAGCAGGGTCAGCTAAACAAAAAGATGCAAGAGCAACAGGTAGATTACTTGCTAAAGAAGCAATGGAAAAAGCAGGACAAACAGTTGCACCAGCATATTTCTATATGGTAGCTTCGCCAGCAGAGGAAGAAGATTACTTAAAAGGAATTGAAGATGTTATAGGTAGAGTACCATTCTTTGGTGGTAGTGCAGCAGATAACACAGTATCTGGAGAGTGGAGCATCTATACAAATGACACAGTATTTTCTGATGGATGTGCAGTAGCATTTTTCTACACAGATAAGCCAATGGCAAATGTGTACACAGGAGAATATCATGAGACAACAAACTCTGGAGTTATAACAAAAATTAGTGGAAAAAGAACATTAGTTGAAATAGATGGAGAACCTGCAATGAAGAAATATTCTTCTTGGACAGGCAAAAAATTAAAAGATTTAGCAGGTGGAAATTTACTTTCTCAAACAATATTAGCACCACTTGGTGTAAAAGATAGATTAGGAGATTTAGTAGCAATTCGTCACCCAATGAATGGAAATGATGATTACTCAATGAATATAGGAAACAATTTAGCTGTAAACACAGCAGTAATTCAAATGGAAGCTACAGTTGATGAGTTAATAGATTCTACAGGAAAGGCTATGAAGGAAGCTAAGAAAAACCTAAAACAAGATGTTGGAGCTTACCTATTAGTCCACTGTGGTGGAAGAAAATTAGGAATTGGAGACAGAATTGATGAAGTTGCAAAACAATTAAAGAAAGAAGCAAATGGAGTTCCATTTATGACAATATTTACATTTGGTGAATATGGTTCAAAAGATCATGGAGCAAATACATGTGGAGGTTTAATGCTTTCTTTCACAGCTATTGCAAAATGAATGCAAACGTCTACTGAGAATGTAGACAGTCAGAATATGACGCAAGATATAGCATTGGATTTAGAAAAAAGTGCTAGAGAACAAAGTACGGCGTTATATGAATTAAATAAAAAAGTAAATAGCTGGAATATGGCACTAAATTCTAAACAAGTTATAAAATCTCAAAAAGATTTAGAGACACAAGAGAAAAAAAGGGGGGAAACAAGCGTGAAAAATTTAATAGGTTATGAGTGGAAAGAAGCTCGTGATGGAGCTAAAATAGAAGTTGTAAATCCTGCAACAAGTGAACTTATAGATACAGTCCCAAATGTTACAGAAGAAGATGTGGATGAGGCTGTAAGAGTAGCAGAAATAGAGCAAAAGAAATGGGCAGAAGTACCAATTCATGAAAGAGCTGACAAACTATATAAATTTGTGGATTTAGTAGAAGAAAACAAAGAAAGATTAGCACAGCTTTTAACAGCAGAAACAGGAAAGCCTATCAGAGAGGCTAGAGGAGAAATTGCAAATGTTAGAATTGGTGTTAGAGCATTTATAGAAAGAGCAAAACACTTATATGGTGAAAGCATTCCAGCAGGACAAGAAGCTGGTCAAGAAAAAACAATGCAAATCACAAAAAGATATCCAATAGGCGTTATTGTAGCAATTATACCATTTAACTTCCCAAGCGACTTATTCTGTCAAAAAGTGCCACCAGCACTACTTATGGGAAATAGTATAATTGTAAAACCATCAAATTACAATCCATTAACATTAATAGAATATGTAAAATTAATGATAGAAGCTGGAGTTCCAGCAGGATGTATCCAAATATTAACAGGTGATGGACCAAAAGCAGGACAAGCATTAGCTAGACACCCAGGAGTACATTTAGTATCTTTAACAGGTGGAACAGCAGCAGGTATACAAACAATGGGAACTTGCTCACAAAACCTAACACATGTAATGCTTGAACTTGGTGGAAATGATGCATTTATCTTTTTAGAGGATGGAGATATGGATTTAGCAGTAAAAGAAACCATCTGGGGAAGATTATATAATGGTGGACAAGTTTGTTGTGCAAGTAAGAGATTTTTAATTCACAATTCAAGAAAAGCAGAATTTATAGAAAGAATGAGACAAGTTATAGAAAACCTTAAAGTTGGTGACCCAACAAAAGAAGATACTGATATGGGACCAATGATTAACATAAATGCTGCTAAAAGAATTGAAGACCAAGTAAATCAAATGGTAGCAGAAGGAGCTACAGTTGTATGTGGTGGCAGAAGAGAAGATGCATACTACTATCCAACAATATTAGATAATGTAACAAAAGATATGGAAGTCAGCAAAGATATGGAAATCTTTGGACCAGTTATTTCTGTTATAGGATTTGATACAGTGGACGAAGCTATAGAAATTGCAAACCAATCATCTTATGGTTTATGTGGATGTGTAATAACTAAAGATTATTCTTTAGGAATGAAAGTTGCAGATAGACTAGAATGTGGTGGAGCAATAGTAAATGGCGCAAGTTTCTATCGTTCATTCGAAATGCCATTTGGTGGATGGAAACACAGTGGCATAGGAAATGAAGGTGTTTTAACAACACTTCAAGAAATGAGTAGAATTAAGACAATTATTTTGAAGAACATACTTTAATAATCGTGGACAAAAGGGACTACTGACTTTTGTCCACAACTAAGGAAAAATAAAAACAATACTTTTAGAAAAAATTCAATTAACATGTCGTTCAAGCTAATTTTCGTAGAGTTTATATTTGAAATTTTGATAGCGCCCTCACAAGTGTGTGAGATTCCCTATTAAAATTTCAAAACAAACTCTATACTCAAATTACTTTCAATTCCATGTTTAATTTCTTTTTTCTAAAATATATTGTTTTACCAAGAATAAAAGTTAATTTAATAGGAGGAAATTAAAATGGCAGTTACAAAATTTGTTTTAAATGAAACATCTTATTTTGGAGAAGGTGCAAGAAGTGTTCTTGCAGATGAGATTAAAAATAGAGGATTTAAAAAAGTTTTAGTAGTTACAGACAAATCTTTATATGAAGTAGGAGTTAGCAAAAAAGTAACAGATATATTAGATGAAGCAGGAATTGAATATGGAGTATATCATGATGTACTTCCAAACCCACCAATCGCAAATGTAAATGCAGGTATAGCAATGTGCAAAGAAATTGGTGCAGATTTAATTGTTGCAGTAGGTGGTGGTTCAAGTATAGATACTGCAAAAGCAATATCAATAATTATGACAAACCCTGATAGAGCAGACGTAGTTTCTTTAAATGGCGCATCTAATACAAAAAATAAAGGATTACCAATTATAGCACTTCCAACAACAGCTGGAACAGCTGCAGAAGTTACTATAAATTATGTTATAACAGACCCTGAAAGAGAAATAAAAATGGTTTGCGTTGATGAACACGACATTCCAATTATTGCAATAGTTGATACAGAACTTATGGCTTCTATGCCAAAATCTATTGCTGCATCAACAGGAATGGATGCTTTAACACACGCAATTGAAGGATATATAACAAAAAATAGAAATACAATGTCTCAAATGTTTTCTATGAAAGCTATTCAACTAATTTATGATAACCTAGAAAAAGCAGTAAATGAAAAAGACCAAGAAGCAATAAACAATATGGGACTTGGACAATATATAGCAGGTATGGCATTTTCAAATGTTGGACTTGGTATTGTTCACTCTATGGCACATCAATTGGGTGCTGTATATGATACACCACACGGTTTAGCAAATGCAATACTTCTTCCTACTGTTATGAAATTTAATGGAGAAACAAGCTATGAAGAATATAGAGAAATATTAACTCAGGCTTTCCATACAGATGCTACAAGATTTACTAAAGAGGAAGTAATAAAAACTTTCTGTGAAAAAATAAAAGATTTATCAGAAAGAGTTGGAATAACTCAAACAGTTGGAGAGGTTGGAGGAAAGGCAGAAGACATACCAATGCTTGCAGACAAAGCAATGGAAGATCCTTGCAAACCAGGAAACCCAAGAGAAGTTACAAGAGAAGACTTTATTAAACTATATGAAGAAGCTATGTAATAGAAGATTTTTGTAAGTTGTAAATTATAGATAGTCACAAATACAATAAGCGAGGCGCCCACCATTACGGTGAGCGCCTTTTTGAGGTCTTACATCAACAGCTTCGTGAGCTTGTCAACCTCGCCATCTTTGTTACTCGTCTGGGCTATAAAACGGATGAAGTTCCCGAGCATAGCATTGTCATAATGCAAGGTAATACCACGCACCTTGACAATTTTCTGGATTTCTTCCAGAATTCCCTGCACGTCCTTGTAGACTTCAGGGAGCCTGTGCTCGCTCTGCCAAAGTTCATTGACAGAATGACTCAATTTTCCACTTATGGGCGAGGTGATGGAGCAATCCACGAAAATGTGGACAAACTCCTCAGAGACAATGTCTCTGAAAACAATTAGCCGAATGTTTTTGCTGTTAGCAAATTTTTCCATAATGTTTGAACCTCCGTTTTTTTAATAAATACTACATTTTTGTAGTGCACTTTATATTATACCACTTTTTCCAATAAAAGTAAATAGGTATTGAAAATTATCAGTAATAACGAATAAAAATTTTTTTCCTAGAAAATTAAAGTTTTTAAATATTATTTCCCATATATTTTTCGCAATG
>CALXWT010000063.1 GCA_944392445.1 uncultured Clostridia bacterium | reverse complement strand
AAGATAAATAGGATTATTTGAACTAATAGTATTGCCTACGAATAGTTGCAAAGGCTTTTTACTTTTTAATAGCTTATTACTGCTAGACATAAAAAAGGTATATTTACTTCTTTTTATTTGCATTTTATTATGGATAAAGAAAGCAAACTTTTTAAAAATATTTAACAATTTAGAAAATAAATTACGAACTGTTCCAAATAATTTTTTCATAATAATACACAAAATTTGATAAATTGAGTTAGAAATAATAAGAGAAGAAAATATGTATGTAAAAATAAATGTAATTTTAATATATCTCCATAAATCTGGATTTTTTATACAAATATCAAAGGGGTGTACGCCATAGGGAATAATTACAGAATTTGCATAAATAATGCTAGAAAAAAGTTTATAACCGATAGAACAATAAATAAATGAAAAAATAAGAATAAATAATAAACGCTTAATAAATAAACTCACCTCACTAAAAAAGATTACTTAGAAAATTTGGATTTTAAATTTAATTTAGAACCTTGACGATTATGAAAAATTTTATTACTGAAAAATAAATAAATTGAATAAAGAGTAATAAAAAGATGAATAATAAAAAATATGAAAAACAAATCTAATAGACTAAATTTAAACACCACCTTCCAATTTTTAACAATAATACAACAATTTTTTAAATTTGTCTATACTTTTTTGAAAATTTGTGGTAAAATTTTATGTAGATCGATTTTTAGTTAAAATAAAAAGAAAGGAAGATTAGTAAGATGAAAATTGATAAAGATATGAAGATAGGAGAGCTTTTAGAACAAGCTCCAGAAAAAGCAGAAATTTTAATGGATGCAGGAATGCATTGTTTAGGTTGCCCAGCTTCTCAAGCAGAAACATTAGAAGAAGCTTGTGAAGTACATGGAATAGACGTTAATGAATTAGTAGAAGAATTAAATAAATAAATTCTTTATCTAATGTATAGTTTTATTTAGTTTAAAATTGACGAAATATATAAATCTCGTCAATTTTGAATTAAATTATGTAATTAAAATAAAAAATTTATAAAAAGTTAAAGAATTTCACAGAAAATTTACAAATTGTATTGACAAATGTGAAAAAATAGTTTAAAATAATACTTGCGTTTACGAAATAAGCGCAAGCCTAAATCTGGGTCATTAGCTCAGGTGGTAGAGCACTTGACTTTTAATCAAGTTGTCCGCGGTTCGAGTCCGCGATGGCTCACCAATCTACTAGGGTGCAAAAGCCCTAGTGCAGATTTCTGGCCCCGTGGTCAAGCGGTTAAGACATCGCCCTTTCACGGCGGAGACATGGGTTCGATTCCCGTCGGGGTCACCAAAATGCCACTTTAGCTCAGTTGGTAGAGCAACTGACTTGTGGGATAGATAAAACATAAAGTTTTATTTTGAACTATCTTGCACCTATACGTGGAAACAAGTATAGTGGACATCGCTAATTCGGGGAAGGCTAAGTTATATGTGCTAATCCCGAGCTAGAAGATAAAAATCTTCGAGTGTAGAGACTTTATACGATGTACCTAAGGCGAAAAGCTATGGTAAAGAGAAAGTCCAGACTACAAACACTTTTTAGTGGTAATGAAAATTATAGTAGTATGAATCAGTAGGTCGTCCGTTCAAGTCGGACAAGTGGCTCCAAACTTAAAGAAGAACTGGAATTTCTAGTTCTTCTTTTTTAAACGAAAAAGAAAGGGTTAAGTAATGAAGTGCTTAAATTGTGGAAAAGAGATTTCAAATAAAAAGAAATTTTGTAATAATTACTGCCAAAAAGAATTCCAATATAAAGATTATATTACTAAATGGAAAAATGGAGAATTTGATGGTCTAAGAGGAGAATATCAAATTTCGTTACATATAAAAAAATATTTATTCGATAAATATGATAATAAATGTGCAAGATGTGGTTGGGGAGAAAAGAATACCTATACTAATACTATACCACTTGAAATAGAGCATATAGATGGAAATTATAGAAATAATAAGGAAGATAATTTGGTATTATTATGTCCAAATTGCCATTCCTTAACTTCAACTTACAAAGGAGCGAATTTAAATCATGGTAGAAAATCAAGAAAAAAATATAGCAAATAAAGTAGTTATAGTAACAGGAGGTTCAAGAGGAATAGGAGCAAGTATTGTAAAGCATTTAGCAAAAAAAGGTTACATAGTAATTTTGGACTATAACAAATCTGAAGAGTGTGCTAAAAATGTGGAAAACGAACTAAGAAAAGAAGAGTTAACTGTAGATATTTTTAAAGCAGATGTTTCTGAAAAAGCAGAAGCAGAGGCTCTAATACAATATACTTTAAGCAAATATGGAAAAGTAGATGTCCTTATAAACAATGCTGGAATATCTCAAACAAAGTTGTTTACAGAAATAACCGATGAAGATTGGAATAATATGATAAACAACAATTTAAATTCGGCGTTTTATTGCACAAGAGAAGCAGTTAAAAGTATGATAAGTAATAAACAAGGGCTTATTATAAATATTTCATCTATTTGGGGTCTAACCGGAGGAAGTATGGAGGTACATTATTCTACTGCAAAAGCTGGTCTAATAGGATTTACAAAAGCTTTAGCTAAAGAATTGGGACCATCTAATATACGTGTTAATGCAATAGCACCAGGAATAATAGATACAGATATGAATAAAGAATATACCACAGAGGAGATAGAAAATTTAGAAAAAGAAATTCCATTAGAAAGAATAGGAAAAACAGAAAGTATTGCAAAATGTGTTAATTGGCTAATCGATGATGATTATACAACAGGAGATATTATTTCTATAAATGGTGGATGGTATATGTAAAATATCTGCTACAATGTATTGAATAGTATCAAATAAAAAATAGTACAAAGAGGGAAAAATCCTTTTGTACTATTTTTATTTATATTACTTTATTATTCTTCATTTTTAATTTTTCTTTTATAATTTCCAGAGATAATTTTTGGTAAATAAGTTATTATTTTATATACAGCTAAGCGTATTTTTTTGCTCCATAAATATGTTTTTCTTAATTTACGAGGAGCAGATATTTTTTTATCTTCTGTAACGACTAAAGACATTTCTGGTTTTTCTATTGGAAAAATATAGTTTTGACCATCATTATTATCCCACTCATTATTTGAATTTCTAAAACACAAATTTAATGTATCACTAGAATTTAATTCTATTTCTGCTTGGAATCCTAATTCGGTTTTTTCCATTTTTATTTCATTTAAATTATCCCAGTTATTACCAAAACCATAGTGGGCAAAAACTTCTTCTGATTCATCTTGAAATAATTTCCCTGTGTAAGAAATTTTAACTGTATTGTTTCCTATCAATTTATCTGTATTAAAAAATATGTTTTTTACTAATTCCATTTTTATCTCCTTTTATCTCTCGTTAATGATATATAAATTATATTATTAAAAAATAAAATATTCAATAGTTTTTTGAAAAAAAATGTAAAATTTTATTTCTTTTCAAAATTTTTTATCAAAATATTAAACCTGTATTAGTTCCAAGAATCTTTCCGATAATATTATATTTAGAATCTTCTGAAAGAGTTATATCTTGAAATTCTTTGTTATCGGCTCTTAAAACTAAAGAATCTCTTCTTATAACGTATCTTCTAATAAGAACTTTACCCTCATATTCAAACAATCCTATATCCTTGTTTTCTAAAGGAGTGTTAAATTCAATAAAAACGTAAGAACCTTTTTCCAATTTAGGAGCCATAGAATCATCTGAAACCTTTAAAGCCAAAGAAGCAGTAGGAAAATCTATTGGGCACTCCATAAAAGAGTCAGCTGAACTAACTGCTAAAATTTGGTTGTAAGAAATATGTTCAGGCATCTTATTCATTTTTTGTTCTTCAGTAAATACTTTGTCATAAGTATACATTAATGGTTGATAAGGAACTTCTAAAGCTCTACATATAGATTTTAAAGCTCTGTGGCTAGGGTTTCTTTCTTCGTTTTCAATATGGGCAATATGTCCAACATTAATATTGGTACGTCTTCCGAGCTCAGATTTATTAATGTCTTTTTCTTTACGAATTCTAGATATCATATCTCCTATCATCTATATCAACCTCTTTTTTTATTAATTAATAGTTTTTATAACTTTTAATATTATACAGAAAAACAAAATAAATGTCTAGATTAAAATAAGATTTTTTGTAAAATTATGGAGAAAAAGATATTGTAAAAATTCCATACTTATGGTAATATAAATTTGCTAAGTTGTATAAAATTTATTATGATAGGAGAAATAGATTTTATGGATGATAAAAAGGAGAAAGAGAAAAAAATAGAAACAGATAATAAAGAAAATAAAAAGAAATCTCTAATACCTATAGTTATAGTTTCTATTCTTATAGCAATTCTATTAATATTTTCAGTAATATTCTCACTAATAAATATAAATAATGAAAATATATTAAACAATGTATCTATTATGGGAATAGATGTTAGCAATATGTCCATAGAAGAAGCTAAAGAGGCTATAAGTGAAGTTATAAATTCAAAACTAGAAGAAGACTTAACCTTAAAGATAGACGATTATGAAACTAGTATGAATGCTAATCAAATAAGTGCTCAATTTGATATAGAAACAGCAGTAAGTGAGGCATTTAATATAGGAAGAGATGGAAATATAATTACAAATAATTATGGTATTTTAAGTACTTGGCTATTTGGAAGAGATATTGAATGCAGTTTTAATTATAGTGAAGAAGCATTAGATAAAAAAATAAGCGATATTACAGCAAAATTACCAGGAGCAGTTGTTCAAAGTAGCTATTATATAGAAGATGAAGATTTAATAATAGTAAAAGGAACACCAGGAATTACAATAAAAAATGACGAATTAAAATTAGATATATTAAATAAAATACAAGATATAAACAAAAAATATGAAATAACAACAATCCCTACAGAAGATGTAGAACCTGAAGAAATAAACTTAGAACAAATAAGAAACGAAATATATAAAGAACCACAAGACGCATATATAGAAACAAATCCTACTACAGTTCATACACATGTAAATGGTGTTGATTTTGCAATATCTATGGAAGAGGCACAAGAAATAATATCTGAAGATAAAGAAGAATATGTAATACCATTAAAAATAACAGTGCCAGAGAAAACTCTAGCAGACTTAGGGGAAGAGGCATTTCCAGATGAATTGGCTACATATTCAACAAGATATGACCCAACAAATCGTAATAGAAGTAATAACTTAGAAATTTCTGCAGAGAAAATAAATGGAACCATAGTAATGCCAGGAGAAACTTTTTCATATAATCAAGTAGTTGGAGAAAGAACAATAGCTGAAGGGTACAAAGAAGCCGGTGCTTATGCAGGTGGAAGAGTAGTGCAAGATGTAGGAGGAGGTATATGTCAAACATCTTCAACACTTTATAATGCAGTACTTTTAGCAAATCTAGAAATTGTAGATAGAAGTAATCATCAGTTTTTAACCTCTTATGTTCCAGCAGGCAGAGATGCAACAGTTGCTTGGGGAGCAATAGATTTTCAGTTTAAGAACACTAGAGAATACCCTATAAAAATAGAAGCAAGTGTAGAGAATGGCGTTTGCACAATGAGTATATATGGAATTAAAGAAGAGACTGAATATGAAGTAGTAATACAACCAGTGGTGCTATCATATATTCCTTATTCTACAATATATGAGGATGACCCTACTTTAGAGGAAGGTGAAGAAGTAGTTGAGCAATCTGGATATACAGGATGTACAAGCGAAACATACAGAATTATAAAATTAAATGGTGAAGTAATTTCTAAAACATTACTTTCTAAAGATACTTATGACCCAATGACTAGAATAATACGAAGAGGCACAAAAACAGTTGAAACTAGTGCAAGCACAACGGAAACAGATGAGGAAAAAAAAAGATGGTGAGGTAAGTACAGACACAAAAGAAAATAACGAAAATGTAAATGAAACAGATAATTAGAAGGAGCATCAAAAAGATGCTTCTTTTTGGTTACTAGATAATGGTTTTTGCAAAATAATATGATACAAACCTTAGGTAATATGTATATTTATCAAATTTTTTTGTTCCTTGGCGAAAGCAAACATATAACCAGAATTAAAAAATAAATTTTTTAATTCTGCTCGTTTGCTCCAAATCGCACTCGCTTCAAAGAAGCTCGTTTGGTCGCTTACGCGTCACTAAAAAAATTCTCTAAATATACATATTACCTAGTTTTAGAACCTAAATTTCTACAAAACCATTATCTAGAACCCTTCTTTGAAAGTTAGTATAAAATAATAATTGCTAATCAAATAATTTTGTTATATAATTTTACACAGACTAAAATATTTGAATAAAGATAGTGTAAAGTAATCTATGAAAAAATAGAATATGAAAACATTATCCAAAAAATGTAAAAAAGCACATTG
>CALXWT010000062.1 GCA_944392445.1 uncultured Clostridia bacterium | reverse complement strand
ATTGCGAAAAATATATAGGAAATAATCTTTAAAAACTTTAATTTTCTAGGAAAAAAATTTTTATTCGTTATTACTGTTTTATTCGGAGAATACTTGAAAATTATGTAAATTCATTGTATAATATAATCTATGCAGACTTTTAATTATGTCAGCAAATCGCAAAAACAGTTGCAATTAACGGGAGGAAAAAACATGATAAAAGCAACTTTGGTACACTTTGAAAGAGTTAGTCTTGGTGACAATATGACTCGGGAGTTTCGAGTAGAAAATCCGGGAAAGATTAAAATTATTAGTGTGGCATCATACTCGCATGGTTGGGCGACAATAGTTCCGAGTCCTGTCTGCTATATCGGTGATTTAGCAGAACTGGTTGAGGGGTGCTTCTTGAATGGCTCAAATTTCTCGAAAGAGGTAATGAGAGCTTTTGAATTCAACTCTGTTTTCTGTGGAATCGAATTTGAATTCAATGAGGTTCATATTATGGTAAATTATAAGAACTTCCAGAAGGAAAAAATTATTGCTCAGTATAACGAAGGCTTTAAAACCAAAAAGCCTACCGTAGAGTATTAAAAAAAGCGATTAAAGAGGAGATGAGATATTCATTTCTTCTAGTACTGACAAAAGTGTGGGTTAAATAACCTGCTAAAGGAGAATTTTATGAAAATTTTGGAAAATATTGGAGTATTAGGTTGTTGCATGACACTGCTACTAGCAATAGTAGCAGTTGCACTAAATTTGGCATACATGAGATGGCCTGATTTAGAATATAAGGTTCAAATGTGGATTAAACGGCATGAAAAAATAGCAGAGCCAATATTCATAATCTATGTACTCTGTTGTACTTACGGAGTAATTTGGACAGTACTTAACAGATAAAATTCTCAAAAACCAGAGTAGCTTTATTTTTTAGGCTACTCTGGTTAACTTTTTAAATTATAATATAGATTAGGTATATGTGAAATTATTATTTTTCACTAACTAATATCAAAGCATAAACAAATATGTTATAATATAAATGCAAAATTAGTTAACAATATATAAATCATGTAAATGTACAATTTTATTTAATAAGAAAGGCATTTTGCAGGAGAAGTTTTGAAGGATAGGAATTTCCTATACAATAAAAAATATAAGAAAGCAGGAGAAAATAAATGGAAAACAAAACTGTAGCATTTTGTACTTTAGGCTGTAAAGTAAATCAATATGAAACAAATGCAATGATACAAGAATTTATGAAAAATAGATATAAAATAGTAGAATTTGATGAAAAAGCAGACGTATATATAGTAAATACATGTACTGTAACAAATATGGCAGACAGGAAATCAAGGCAAATGCTTAGAAGAGTAAAGGAATTAAACCCAGACGCAATACTTGTTGCAGTAGGTTGCTATGCCCAAGTAGCAAAAGACGAACTAGAGAAAATTCCAGAAATTGATTTAATACTTGGAACAAACCAAAAGAAAAATATATATGCATTAGTAGATGAAATGCTAAATGAGAGGAATAGTAATTTAGCCCAATATAAAATTTATAAAAAAGATAGTAAGGAAGAAAAAGATGTTTTAAATAAAAATAACAACCAAGAAGTAAATGCTCATACAGAAAATCATACCACAACAAGCAAAAAAATTGATGTAACTGATGTTCTCCATTGTGAAGAATATGTGGACTTTGGGGAAGTTACTTTTACAGAAAAAACAAGAGCTGTTATAAAAGTGCAAGATGGTTGCGATAGATTTTGTTCATACTGTATAATCCCTTTTGCAAGAGGTCATATAAGAAGCAGAAATCCAGAAAATGTAGTTAGTGAAATAACTAAAATTGCTGAGCAAGGCATAAAAGAAGTGGTAATAACAGGAATACATCTTGCTTCGTATGGTAGGGATTTTAAAGACAAAGACTTTAAATTAATTGATTTGTTAGAAAAAATAAACAAAATAGACGGTATAAAGAGAATTAGACTTCGGCTCACTTGAACCAACTCTTATAACAAAAGATTTTGTAGATAGGTTAGCTAAGTTAGAAAAAATATGTGACCATTTTCATTTATCATTACAAAGTGGTTGCAACGAGACATTAGAAAGAATGAATAGAAGATATAGTATAGAAGAGTTTGAAGAAGGAGTTCATCTATTAAGAAATGCGTATCCAAATGTAGCACTTACAACAGACATAATTGTGGGATTCCCAGGAGAAACAGAAGAAGAGTTTAATACCACATATCAATTTTTAAAGAGAATAAAGTTCTATAAAACACATATTTTTAAATATTCTCAAAGAAAAGGTACAAGAGCAGCAGTAATGCAAAACCAAGTGGATGGAAATATAAAAGAAGAAAGAAGCAGAAAACTAATAGCATTATCTGATGAAAATGAGAGAGAGTACAATCAAAAATACATCGGCAAAGAAGTAGAGGTGCTTTTCGAAGAACCACATATAGAAAATGGCAAGAAGTATATGAAAGGACATACAACAAATTACATTGTGGTAAAAGTAGAGGGAGAAGACAAAAAGCTAGAAAATGAGATAAAGAAAGTAAAAATAGTAGATTTAGATGGAATAGAGTTAGTTGGAAAGTTGGACGGATAAGAACTAGAGTTGACCATAACTAAAATACCTTAGAAAGTGACTATATATAATAGAAGAAAAAAAGTTGTAGTGGACAAAAGGGACAGTCCTTTTTGTCCACGTAAATTTTAAAAGGGAGTAAGAAAATGGAAAATAAAACTGTTTTAATACAAGGAGCAATGGATATAGAAATACAAGCATTGCTAGAAAAATTAGAAAAACAAGAAAAAATTGCCATCTCAGATTATGAATTTTATATGGGAAAGATTAATAATTGTAATGTAATCATTTCAAAAACTCTAATTGGAACAATAAATGCAACTATTGCCACAGCTATAGGAATAGAAAAATTTAAACCAAATATGGTCATAAATCAAGGAATTGCAGGTGCTCATAGAGAAAGTATACATACAGGAGATATTATAATTGGTGAAAAATGTTGTAATATAAATGCCTACTCAATGTCAAGTAAGGATAGAGGAGAGGGCTCAAATCCATTTGAATGGGAGCCAAATAAAAGAGCAAAAGAAATAAAAAGTGCAGATTCTGAATTAGTACAAAAGTTTCAAAATTTTTTGAAAGAAAAGCATAAGAGTAAAGTATATACAGGAACTATTGGTAGTGGAGACGTGTTTAACAGAGAAATAGACAGAATAGATTGGATAAGTAGTAACTTTGACAACCTTTGCGAGGATATGGAAAGCATAGGAGTATATTCTGTATGTAATAAGCTTAATATACCTTGCATTGGAATTAGAATTATTTCGAATAATGAAATTACAGGGGAAGAGCTAGATGAAAATCAAGCAATAAGCTTGCAAGAGTTGTTGGCAGAGAGTTTGGAATATAAACATAATAAATAGTGAAATTATTGAAAAAACCGTATACATTGTAGTATAATGATACTATATAAAAAAGTTTTAAGGAGGGAATATGTCTAAACAGGAAAGAAATTTGATAAACCATCTAAAGAGTGGGCAAAATTTATATTAAATAATAGAGATAGAAATTACAAATTTCTAAACAGCAAAGAATGTAATCTTGATAATAAATATGACTTAGTAATAGGCCCAGTTGCAGATGATGATATTATCGTGTTATTTAGAACTTTTGTTAATGGACTGATTGATATGGATACTTTAATAAAAGAACTTACATATAAAGAATTAACAGATTAATATTCTTTTCATACTGAAAAAGCTATTAAATATTTGAAAGGAGTATAATATATGGTATTAGAAAAATTAAATTATTTAGTAGAATGTATAACACAAGATTTAATTCAATATTTGATGGAAGATAATAATATAACAATGGAAAAAGCTATGGATATTGTATATAATTCTAAGACATTTGAGCAATTAAATGACTTTGAAACACATTTATATTATGAGTCATCAAGCTATGTATATGAATATTTAAAAGAAGAATTAAAGAATAAGAAAAGCGTGTACAAAAGGCAGTAGTCCCTTTTGTCCACGACCGACCTACTTTAATTCAACTACAGTAACACCCATTTCTCCTTCACCAAAAGTGCCAAGCCTAAAGCTTTTTACATGAGGGTTGGTCCTTAAAAATTTATGAATGCCTTCACGTAATTTGCCAGTGCCTTTTCCATGAACTATACGTACAGGAGAAAGTTTTGCTATAGCACAGTCGTCTAAGTATTTGTCTATTACAAATATTGCTTCATCAACTGTTTGGCCAATTACATTTATTTCACTAGAAATGTTTTGGGCTTTAAACGTACTATTTTTAGCAAATGTAACTGATGAATGGCTAGAAGTTTTATTATTTGAGCCAACATTATTAAAACTACCTTTTGTTGAATTGCTACTGTGCGTAGAGCCTTTTTTGGAATTACTATCTATCTTACTACTTTTTAAACTAAATTTATTATTCAATTCTAGCAAACTCTCTAAGTTTATACCATCATCTGCAGTATTTGAATTTAACTCTTTTAATTTATCATTAAGCTCGTTTCTTAAATTATTTGCAGAGGTTAAATCATTTTTACCTAAATTATTTAATTTGCGTATTACAGAATTTGCCTCATCTTTAGCAGATTGTAAAATTTGTTTTGCCTCATTTCTTGCTTTATCAAGTAATTTATCTTGCTTCTCTTTCTGATTACTATTTTGGATTTCTAACGACTTTCTAAGAGCTTCTATTTGGTTAGAATTCTTTTCAATTTCTTCTTTTTCCTTTTCTATTGCTAGCTTGCTATCATAAATATTTTTCATTAATTCTTCGATACTAACATCTTGGCTTTTCATAAGGTTACTAGCCGATTTTAAAATTTCTTCATTTAATCCTAACTTTTTGCTAATTGCAAAAGCGTTGCTCTTTCCGGGAATTCCAATAAGCAATTTGTATGTAGGCTTTAAATTGTCTAAATCAAATTCGAAACTTGCATTTTGAAATCCTTTATGAGTTAGGCAATAATTTTTAAGCTCCTGATAATGTGTAGTACAAATTGTTATAGCATTTGCTTTAAATAAATACTCTAAAATGCTAATTGCTAAATTTGCACCCTCAATAGGGTCTGTGCCTGAACCTAATTCGTCCACTAACACAAGGCTATTAGAAGTAACATTATTTGTAATTTCCACAATGTTGGAAATATGTGAAGAAAAGGTACTTAAATTTTCCTGTATGCTTTGCTCATCGCCAATATCAACAAAAATATTATCAAAAACATAAATACTACTGCCTTCTTTAGCAGGAATATATATGCCAGAGTAAGCCATAAGTAGCAAAAGACCAGTAGTTTTTAAAGCAACCGTTTTTCCACCAGTATTAGGACCAGTTATAACCAAACAAGAATAATCATTACCAATAGAAATATCAATAGGAACTACAACATTTTTATCAATTAAAGGATGCCTTGCAGACTTAAGAACAACAAATTTTTCATCATTAATTTTAGGGCAGATGCCGTCAATGTCAAGCGAATAGCTTGCTTTAGCAAATATTAAATCCAAATTACCAAGTGTAGATATATTGCTTTTCATAGATTCAGTGTAATCATAAAGCATGCTAGATAGTTCGGCTAGAATTCGCTCTATTTCAATTTCTTCCTCTATTTTAAGATTAGAAATCTCGCTATTAAGGTCAAATACACTAATAGGCTCAATAAACACAGTAGAACCACTACTTGAAACATCGTGAATAAAGCCCTTAACTTGAGACTTGTACTCTTCTTTAATTGGAAGCACGTACCTGTTTTCTCTAATAGTAATAATTGGCTCCATTATATATTTAGAATAAGTGCTAGAGTGAATAAAAGAATTTAGCTTTTCGCGTATTTCCTGCTCCAACTTTTTAGCTTGACGCCTAATACTGCTTAGCTTAGAAGAAGCATTGTCAGCAATAGTATTTTCGTCTAGTATAACTGAATAGATTTTTTCCTCAACACTTTTATTTGTATAAATCGCTTCAAATATATCACTTAACTTTTGACAACTAGATAAATCTATATCATCGCCAGATGAAAAATATTCTTTTACTTCACGCGATATTTTCAAAAATCTAGCAATATTTAATAAAGCAGAAATAGACAAAGTAGCGCTACCTTCTAAGTTCTTAATGCTAATTTCAATATTAGGCAAATCAGAAAGAGGAACATTGCCCTTCCTATAAATTAAACTAGTTGCTTCATTAGTAAGTTCTAGTAAGCTTGTTACTTTGTACTGATTAAAAGTAGGAAGCAAGTTAGCCACATTTTCTTTTCCAATATATGTTTTACAGTATGTAGTTAATTTTTCAATTATTTTATCAAATTCTAAAGTTTTTAAATATTTTGTGTTCATTTTTATCCTCCATAAATAATATATATTATATCATAGTTAATTGGTTTTGGGTAGGGGAGAAAAA
>CALXWT010000061.1 GCA_944392445.1 uncultured Clostridia bacterium | reverse complement strand
GGGAGTATACAAAAAACGATACAAACATTTTTGAAAAAGTTACAAGTGAAGAAAGGCTACATACAGCAATAAAGAATAGCGAATATATGGAAGAATTAAATAAATATGGACAAGCATCACGAAGAAATCCAATGACAAAAGTATACAAAATAGTTGAAGGATTAAAAGAATATTTAGAATAAGTTTACAGAAGAAAAGCAAAGTATGAGAGTAATTAAAAATTACAGGATTATTTTGCTTTTATTGATAATAAAAGACAAGTTTCGACAAATTTTTTGCAACAAATATGATATATGTGGAAAAAGTGGAGGAATAAAAGATGATAAATGATTATATAAGTGTTGATATAGAAAATCCTAATGCCAGAGGTAATTCAATATGTTCAATAGGAATTATAGTTGTTAAGAACAAGAAAGTGGTAGAACAAAAGTATTCACTAATAAATCCAGAAGATAGATTTGATATAAATAATAGTAATATAACAGGTTTAAACTATTCTGACGTTAAAGATGCACCAACTTTTAAAGAGTATTGGAAAAATATAAAAGAATTATTAGAGAAAAATATTATTGTAGGTCATAATATAACTTATGATTTGACAGTAATAGCAAAAGCACTAGAACGCTATGATATAAAAGTGCCAATATTTAATTATTATTGTACTCTTAAATTATCAAGAAGTTTTATTAATAGTAATAGTTATAGTTTAAATAATTTATGCGATTTACTAAATATTAATTTAGAAAATCATCATAATGCATTAGAAGATGCTAAAGCAAGCCAAAAACTATTTGAGTATTTAGATAATAATAATGATATTGGAAATAGTGAAAAATTTGAATTTGAAAGAGTGTTATTAGACAACTTAGATTCAAAGTTAGAAACCAATATAAACACATTATATGGAATAATTAAAGGAATTAATTATGACAAAAAAATAGATGACAAAGAAATTGAGAAACTTAAGGTATGGGTTGAAGATAATAGAATATATAAGCAATATGCATTATTTGATAGAATAATTTTAAAATTAGAGGAAATTTTGAATGATAATAAAATTACAGAGTATGAAAAAATTGAATTAGAAAAGTTAGTAACAAGTATAAATAATTCAAAGATATATAGTGAATCAACACTATCTTTACAGATATTAAATGGAATACTAGATGGAATTGTATGCGATCAAAAAGTAAATCAAAAAGAAATAGAAAATTTAAATGCATGGTTAAAACAAAATGATTATTTAAAAGATGTGTATCCTTATGATAAAGTTCTTTTAGAAGTCAGTAAGGTGTTAGAAGATAGAATACTAACTGAAGAAGAAAGCAATTATATTCTTGGTATATTTAATGAAATACTACATCCAGAATTTAATAATGATGAAAATATAGATTTTGATGGGAAAACATTTTGTTTAACTGGGGAGTTTAAGAACGCTACTAAACAAGAGATATCTAAGAAATTGCAAGATTTAGGTGGAATAGAAAAAACAGGAGTATCATCTAAATTAAACTATTTAATAGTTGGTGGCGTTGGTAGTGAATCATGGAAATTCGGGAAAATTGGTGGAAAACAAGCAAAGGCGCAAGAGTTAAACGAAAAAGGGGCAAATATAAAAATAATAGATGAAGATAGTTTAAGAATTTAAATAATAGGTGAAAAATATGTATATATATAAAATTATAATAAAAAATTTTAGAAATATAGATTCTTTTGAGTGGAATCCTAACAAAAAGATAAATGTATTATTTGGACATAATGGTTGTGGAAAAAGTAATATAGCACAAGCTTTAAATTTATTATTTTCAACAAGTAGAAAAGGCGATTATTTTGAAATAAACGATTATTACCAAAAAAATGAAAAAAATAAAATATTAATACAAGTTTGGTTAAATGAAATTGATGATGTCGAAATTGAAGATAAAGACAGAGCAATACAATATATTTCAGAAAATGATAAAATAGTAAATGAAGATACAGATTTACAAGGTTGTAGAGAAATGTTAATTGTGCAATTAACAAATGATGATGATAGAAGAATGTTATGGTCTTTAGTTACCAATACTGAGGAAATAAAATTTAATTTACTTGCAAGAAAGAGCATTAATTATAATTTTGTAAGTACACAAAGAAGTCCAATCAAAGAATTATCATTTGGATATCAAACATTATTACAGGATTTGATAAAAGAAGAAATTGATGGAGAATTAAAGGGAATATCAAATGATGCAATAAAATTAATAAATACAGAACTAGAGGAATCTCAAACTATAAAAAAATTTTTAGAAGAGAGTTTGAAAATCGATGAAGAAATTAATGGGGCTGATAAGTATAAAATTATTGCTAGAGAATTTATTGGCAACAAATCTTATAATAATTTGGAATTAGGAATAACAAAAGAAAATTATAATTTACCACTAGAAAGCCAATCCACAGGAATTCAAAATTTATTATTATTATCATTAATGAAAAAGAAATTAGAAGGAAAAGGAATTGTATTTATAGAGGAATTGGAACAAAATTTAGAACCTAAAAATCAAATTTATATACTAGACCAATATAAAAAATTAGAAGTAGGACAACTATTTATAACAAGTCATTCCCCAGATATTATAGAATCATTTGATTATTCTAATATTTATTTTATGAATGATAATAAAATAAATCAATTATTTGAACTGATAGGAAAAGATATTTTGAAAGAAATATGTAAAACAAATAAAAAAAGTTTTATATCATCAGTAATGTCCAAAAGAGTAGTATTAGTAGAAGGAGAGTCAGAATATAATTCTATTCCAGTATATGTATCAAAATTTGGAAAATATATTGATTACTCGCTAATACAAGTAGAAGGAAAAGGAAATTTTAATAAATATATTGATGCATTAAATAAAGTAAACATTAAACCTTTTATAATAACTGATAATGATAATGACTTAAATATTTCTGATGTTAAGAATTGGGCAAGCAAATGTGAAAGAGTTTATATAAGTAAAAATGATTATGAAGATTGGATCTATCCATATATAAATGAAAATTTAAAAAAAGTTGAAGAATATATGGACTTTAATAAAGTTAAAGGATCAATTTGCTCTACAAATGATGAAAAAATCAAAAATGAGATTGAAGATAAAGGTAAGGAAAATATAAATAAATATGAAGATTTAAAAGATATGGTGGATACGATTAAATATACGTTACATAAATCTTTTGCTGGAGCATATTATGCCAGATTATTATCTAATTTAATGATTGAAGATGATTACATACCAAAGCAGTTTACATTGTTCATTGATAATATGTTAGAAAATAAACAATTAAAAATATATGATGAAAGTCTATCAAATACTTTTCTACTAGAGGAGATTTAATATGGTTTTAAATGAAAAACAAAAAATGCTACTAGATATGGTTGAAAAAGAAAAGTATATACTAGTTAAAGCACCAGCAGGAACAGGAAAAACATTTTGTTCTATACAATGTGCAAAAAGGTATATAGAGAAAAATAAAGAATTTAATAAAAATTTTCAAAAAGTTTTGGTAATAACTTTTTCAAAAAATGCTAGAGCTCAATTAGTAAAGGAATTAAAAAATGAAGAAAACATAATTCCTTATGTTGAGATAACCAATTATCATTCTTTTATGAAAAAATACATAGAAATTTATAAAAATTTAATAGGGATAAAGAAAGAAATTTCAATAGTGGAAGGGGAAAAAATAAAAAAATATATTAACCAAGATGGACTAGAAGAAAAGGACTTAAAAGAAGTTCCAAATATAATTAATAATTTTAGTATCGAAAAGAATAAAATTATTAACGATAATTGTAAATATAAAAATATAAAAAAAGCAAAGGAACTGATAGACAGAATAATAGAATATACTAATGAAACTGGTGAAATATGTTTTGAAGAATTTGGATACTTATTTAATAGAATTTTGTTAAAATGCAAAGGATTATCTTCATATATTTCACAACATTATCCAATGGTTATTTTAGATGAATATCAAGATACAGATTATTATCAAAATGAATTTTTAAATAGAATATTAATTAATAGCAATGGGATATTTTTTGCTGATGATTTACAGATGATTTACGAATTTAGAGGTGCTAAAAAGGAAAGATTAGAAGAATTAAAAAAAACATACCCAAGCATAAAAACAATAATATTTGATGAAATTTTTAGGTATAGAGATAAAAAAGACATTATAGAATTGTTATATAAGATAAGACATGGAGAACAGTATAATTATGATAAATTAGTAAATGGAAAGTGTATTAATGTAAATGTAAAAGCAAACGAAACATGGAGAAATTCAAAAAGTAAAAAAGCTCAATTAACTGTTATAAGTCAATATGTATATTGGAATATAAGCAAAATCATAAGTGAAGAATTGAAAAAGGGGAAAAGTATTGCAATACTATGCAGAGAAAAAAGTGAAGTGAAAAAAATAAAGGACGTATTTATAAAAAATAGATATCATGTAAAACAAAATAAAGATAGTAATGAACTATTAAAAATAGCAAGTAGTCTAAAAGAAATAATATTACCTGAAAAAATAGATGATAATAAAGAAACTTATATCTATTTAGCTTTAATGGCTACTAATAAAGATGAAATAGATGGTAAAGAAAATATTAAGGATATAAAGATTGATAGAGTTAGAAGTGGATTATTGTTAAAAGTAAAAAATATATTGATGGATTTTAAAGAACAGAGGGACTTAAATTCCAAATTTGATTGTATAAAATCTATTGTATCTATTTTAAAAGATAATGACTATGAAATTAATTATTCAATTTTATTTTTCATAAAGAGATGTTTAAAGAATAGAGATATAACAAAAGAAAAGATAGATAAAATTATGCTAGGTAGACAATATATTAATTCTTATTCAAATATTAGCAAAGGATTATACATCATGACAATGCACCAATCAAAAGGAAAAGAATTTGATAATGTATTTATTATAGATGTCGATAATATAAAAAATGATACAAATTTAAGCTATGTTTCACATTCAAGAATGAAAGAAAAAATTTATCCAATAAAATTAATTTATGAGGGAACTCTATGGAATAAAAAATAAATAGAAAGAGGAATATATAGATGACTAACGAACAATTTCTACCAATGATAGATGAAAAAGAAAAAATAACGATAGAAAGATTAATAAACGAGTATGAAATTAAAATTAATAATTTTCATATTAATTTAGAAAATAATAAATATATTTCAGGCATTTTTGGAAACGTAAATTCAAACATAAAAAAGGTTTTCAGATACAACCATTTTTTAGAATCAATAAATGATTTATCAAACAAAACAAAAAAATCAATAGAAAAATGTGTAGAAGCTTATCAGAAAACAAATTTAAAATATTTTAATCCTATAGGTAATCAAATTAGCCAAGAAGAAAATGATGCATATTATTATATGGAAAATGCATTATTCAGAGAGGTTATTTTATGGGATTCATTAGCTCAATTGTATAACTTATATTATGATATGAACATTGATGTAGAAAAGATACATTATAAAAAAGTAATTGAACAATTAAGTTCAAAAAATACAAATGAAATAGACTTTACTGAAATATTAAAATACATAAATGAAGATTATAAAGTTGAAGAAAATAATATAGATAAAGGAATACATAAATGCATTTCAAATGTTAGAAATCAAATGACACACAGATTTTCGATTGCAATTACTGCTTTTTCGGAAAATTGTGAAGGAAATGCAACTTTAAGAGCTATGCCAGATTTAGTATATAAAATTGCTAAAGATTATAATATGGTACAAAAATATTTGGTACAAATAATTAATATGATATTAAAAGAAATAGATCAAATAATGAAAGAATGTGACTTGTTTTCATAATATATAAAATACACTTTTATCTCATTTTAAAATTTTTTGATATGATAAAAGTGTATTTTTATTATATATTATTATGAATTTAAAGTTACACCAATCAATTCAACTCCATCACAAAATCCGTTCCTATAATACTTTTCATTCCAATAGCAAAGATAATCTATAAAATTCTTATCAAGTCTATCTAATTGATTCCTTACATATTTTTTATTCTGTTTAGAAACATTTCTTAAAATATTTGCAGCAATCTCATCAAAATTAATATAATGTTTTTTATCTTCTTTGGTGAGCCTACCAGAAATTGATTCCTCTCTAAAACTTAACCATTCTTTTAAAATATCATCATTAACTTCTCTAAAATTATTCATAATCAAAACCTCCATAAATTTATTAAAATAATTGGGCTCAAAATGGGCACATAACCCACCAAAAATAACTCAAAATCACATAAATTTACAAAGTTAAAAAATTGGGCACACCAAATATACCAACGAATACACCTCAAAGCTAGATTTACCAATACATTGTGAGCTTTACTCATAACCCGAAGGTCGTAAGTTCGAGTCTTACCCCCGCAACCA
>CALXWT010000060.1 GCA_944392445.1 uncultured Clostridia bacterium | reverse complement strand
AGAAAAAAATCCTCTAAAACCACTTGACATAACTGCCTAATAAATATAAAATATATATGTGGGAAAAAATATATTTTACAAATTTTATATAAATTTAGATATATTTATTGTACATTGAAAATTTAATAGAAAGAGGTGTAAAAGATTATGCAAATTATAATCTATATCGCCATATTTCTAATCACAGCAGTTATTTTTACTTTTGTTGGATTTATAATAAGAAAAAAAATAGCTGAGTCTAAATTAAAAAGCGCAGAAAATGAAGCAAATCAAATAATTGAAAGAGCAAAAATTGAAGCTGAAAACAATAAAAAGGAAGAAATTTTTAAGGCTAAAGAGGAAATTTTAAGTGCAAGACAAGATTTAGAGGATGAGATTAGAGAAAGAAGAGGCGAAGTACAACAACAAGAAAAAAGACTAATTCAAAAAGAGGAAAACCTAGAAAGAAAGTTAGAAATGATTGATCAAAAGGAAAGAAATTTATTACAAAAAGAGGATGATTTAAAAGCAAAAAATCAAAAAATTGAGGAAATCACTAACAAACAAATGGAAGAATTGCAAAGAATTTCAGGTTTATCTTCAGAAGAAGCAAAAAAACAATTACTTTCAGAACTTGAAAAAACAATGACTGCAGAAAAGGCAGCAGTGATTAGAGACATCGAAAGCAAAACAAAGGAAGAGGCAATAAAAAGTGCCAGAGAAATTGTAGGTTATGCTATACAAAAATGTGCAGCAGACCATACATCAGAAACAACAGTATCTATAGTATCACTTCCAAATGATGATATGAAAGGAAGAATTATAGGAAGAGAAGGTAGAAACATAAAGGCATTAGAAACCTTAACTGGTATTGACTTAATAATAGACGATACACCAGAAGCTGTAGTAATATCTGGATTTGACCCATTAAGAAGAGAAGTTGCCAAAATTGCTCTAGAAAAGTTAATCGAGGATGGAAGAATACATCCATCTAAAATCGAAGAAATGGTAGAAAAGGCAAAAGAAGAAGTAGAAAACACAATAAAGGAAGAAGGAGAAAGAGCAGTTTTAGAAACTGGAGTTGTTGGATTACATCCTGATTTAGTAAAACTTTTAGGAAAACTAAAATACAGGACAAGTTATGGACAAAATGTATTAAACCACTCAATAGAAGTATCAAACTTAGCAAGAATAATGGCAGAAGAATTAGGATTAGACCCAAAACTTGCAAGAAGAGCTGGTTTACTACATGATATAGGTAAAGCATTAGACCATGATATGGAAGGAACACACGTAGAAATAGGTGTGGAAATTCTAAAGAAATACAAAGAAAACGACAAAGTAATAAATGCCGTACAAGCACATCATGGAGATGTAGAGCCACAAACAATAGAGGCAGTTTTAGTACAAGCAGCAGATGCAATATCAGCCTCAAGACCAGGAGCAAGACGTGAAACATTAGAAAACTACATAAAGAGACTAGAAGCTCTTGAAAATATAGCAGACTCATTTGATGGAGTTGAAAAATCTTTTGCTATACAAGCTGGTAGAGAAATAAGAATTATAGTAAAACCAGAAAAAATATCAGATGACCAAATGGTAATAATGGCAAGAGACATTGCTAAAAAAGTAGAAGACGAAATGGAATACCCTGGACAAATAAAAGTAAACTTAGTAAGAGAAACAAGAGTTGTAGATTATGCAAAATAAATTTTGTCGGGTTTGGGGACAGGCTCTTTTCCGACAAACATGTCGGGTTTGGGGACAGGTCTATAAAATATGAACAATATGTTTACAACAATAAAATTAAAACCGTTATAAGTATAAAAAGCTTATAACGGTTTTTTGATGCTTTGTCCAAAACATTTTATATAAAACTATTGGAAAAATAAGAAGAATGAATTATAATAGTAAAAAAATTAGTATATCAAACAAATATGGTGGTATAATCTAAATGTATAAGGAGGACCGTATGACAGAAAAAGAAAAAAGAGATAATAATCAAATATATAATCCAAATTATGATGAAGAGCTATTAGGCGAGATGCTCAAAGCTAAAGATTTATGCTATGAATATAATAACTTAAAGCCATCTGAAACGGAAAAACGAAAAGAGTTAATTGAAAAAATATTAGGAAAAGCAGGCAAAGATTTTCGTATAGAGCAACCATTTATATGTGACTATGGATATAATATAAGTGTTGGAGATAATTTCTATGCAAATCATGGCTTAATAATACTTGATGCTGCCAAAGTAGAGATAGGAGATAATGTATTTATTGCACCAAATTGTAATATATATACTGCTTCACATCCGGTAGATATTATCCAAAGAAACAAAGGATTAGAATATGCAAATCCAGTAAAAATAGGCAATAATGTATGGATAGGAGGTAATGTTACAATACTTCCGGGCGTGAAAATAGGAGATAATTGTACTATAGGAGCAGGAAGTGTAGTAACAAAAGACATTCCTGCTAATTCTATTGCCTATGGAAACCCTTGTAGAGTAGCAAGGCAAGTATAAAAAAGAAAGGAGATAACAATGCAAGATTTAACTTTAGTATTAGAAGGTGGAGCATTACGTAGTCTATACACTTCTGGAGTGTTAGATGTACTAATGAAATATAAAATTGAAGCGAATTATGTATTAGGCGTATCGGCAGGTGCACTAACTGGAATGAATTATGTATCAAAGCAACAAGGGAGAAGTGCGAAAATAAATATAGAAAACTGTGATAATCCAAGATATATTGGAATGAAAGCACTAAGAAAAGAAAAAGGCATTATTGGATATGATTATCTTTTTAATGAGTTATCAAAAAAAGAATATCCTTTTGATTATGAAACTTTTAAGTTTTCAGAGCAGAAGTTCATACCAGTAATAACAAATTGCGAAAAAGGAATTACCGAGTATGTAGAGAAAAATGATTGTAAAGAGGATATATTTAAAGTAGTACAAGCCTCGTCTAGTATGCCACTATGCTCGAAAATGGTAAAAATAGGAAATAACCACTATCTTGACGGTGCAGTAACAATGCCAATACCAGTAGATTGGGCAATAGAGCAAGGGCACAAAAATATTCTAGTGGTGTTAACACGAGATAGAAATTACAGAAAGCCCGAAGTTACAAATACGATGAAGAGAGTATATAAAAGAGTTTATCATAAATATCCTCAATTAGTAGAAAAACTATGCACAATGCCAGAGAGATATAACAATTTAAAAGTACATATAAACGAATTAGAAAATCAAGGCAGAATAATGGTAATAGCACCAAAAGAGCCTGTTACGGTATCTAGGCTAGAAAAAGATAAGGAAAAACTAGAAAAATTGTATGAAGATGGAAAAAGAGATATGGAAGAAAAAATTAGTAAGTTAGAAGAGTTAATAGAACAAGAAAATGAAGAAATTTAGAAAAAAGGATTGAAAAAATAGAAAAGGACTAGATGACAATACTAAATCTTGCCACGATAAGGAACTTTATAAAAAGAAAAGGCCTAGAAAAAACAAGAAGCAAAGGAGTTAGGTATGAAAGATAATAAAAAACAGATTGTAACTATCATAATTATATTTCTAATTCTTATAACCATATTAATTGCATATATGACCTATATGCTAAATCGAATAGAGGCTAATACCAACAATAGCATAGAAACTATTGTAAAAAATGATGCAAACAACCTAAAGACTCAAATAACAGAGCAAAAAGCAATTCTACAATCTATTACAAATGAAATATTATCAGACAATATTGTTGATACCAAGAAAATTTTTGATATGTACGAAACAAGTGATGTTACAAGCCACTTTATAAGAATGGCAATTATGTACGAGGGTGGTAGAACAATAACAAATGATGGGCATGAAGTAGATTATTCAGATGAGATAGACAATTTTTTTTCAAACAATGAAATCCATATTTCAGAAAATAGGATAAGCAAAATAGACGAAGAGGAAATAACCATATATTCACAGGCAATTATCATAGAAAACGAAAAAATAGCAATTCTTTTAATTGTAAAAACAGAATCATATAAAGACACTTTTTCAAATAAAGTATTTGAGGGAAAAGGATTTAGCTACATTGTGAATAAAGACGGAACAATCATTGTTAGTGCTAATACAGATAAAGAAACAGGAAATTTAATAGAAAATATAGAGCAAATGCTTGTAGGAAGTTCTAAAGAAAGATTTGAGGCAAATAAAAATACAATACAGGACAACATTAAGAATGAAGTGTCTGGCTCAAGAACATTGCAAACCACAGACGGACAATATTATATGGTATATGAACCAATAGGAGCAAATGATTGGTCAATCGCAACATTTATCCCATCAAAAGCAATTGCAGGAGAGGCGAATCGCGCCCTTCTTACCACATTTATATTAGCAATAATAGTAATTTTTATCATTTTATCTATTTGTATATATATTGTAATTTCAAATAACAAAAAACAAAAACAGTTATTTGAATATGCGTATATAGATCCAATTACGAAAAAAGGTAATATCTATTACTTTAGAAAAAGAGGACAGGAAATACTTGACAAGGAAAAGTCGAAAGAAAATCAATATTTATTGGTGCTAGACATCAATAAATTCAAAATGATAAACAAAGCTTATGGATACAAAACAGGAGACACTATTTTAAACGGCATTGGAGAAGAACTAGAGAAGACTTTAGGAAAGCAAAGTTTAATTTGCAGATATTCTAATGACTACTTTGCAGTGTTGTTTGAATATACAGAAGACATCCGAAAAATAGTAAATACATTAGTTAAAAATATAGAAAACCTAAAAATAGATAGTAATGTATATAACCTTTCTGTAAATATGGGAATATATAAACTAACAGATGCAGATACTAACATTTCGGTAGCAATGGATAAAGCTATAATAGCGCATTCTGCTTCAAAAGGTGACGTGTTTGATAAATTCCATATTTATGATGAAAAGATGGAAAAAGAACTAGAAAAAGAGAGCAAAATAGAGCAAGAAATGTATCAAGCTTTAATGAATAAAGAATTTAAAGTATATTATCAGCCAAAAGTATACGTGCAAGACGAAAAATTATACGGAGCAGAAGCTTTAGTAAGGTGGGAGCATAATGGAAAAATGGTACCACCAAGCGAATTTATTCCATTATTTGAAAAAAACAAGTTCATTCTAAAATTAGATGTATATGTTTTTGAACAAGTATGTAGTGATATGAAAAAATGGAAAGAAAAATATGGTAAAGAACCGGTAATATCTGTAAATGTGTCAAGAGAACACTTTTTGGATGAACATTTTCTAGAAAAATATATGCTGATAGCTACAAAAAATGGAATAAACACAAATAAAATAGATTTAGAAATTACAGAAAGTGCTACAGTAGAGGCAGGAATTGATATTATAGAAATAATGAACAAAATGAAGAAATTAGGATTTTTAATTTCAATAGACGACTTTGGAACAGGCTACTCTTCTTTAAGCACTTTGCAAGACATGCCAGCCGATATTTTAAAAATAGATAAATCATTTGTAGATAGAATAGGCAAAAACGAAAAGAACATGATAGACTATATATTAACAATGGCAAAAGAATTAAAACTAACAACCATTGCCGAAGGAGTGGAAACTAAAGAGCAAAGAGATTATCTTTTGGAGAAAGGGTGCGACATTATACAAGGGTATTATTATGCAAAACCAATGCCAGAAGAGGAGTTTGAGGAGTATATGGAAAAGGAGTAAAAATATACAAAAAACAATTGACAAAAACAAACAAATGTTTTATAATAATTACGTTACATAAAATATAAAAAAGGACGTGATATTATGGAGCAAAACAATAATATCGTACCAAAAAATGTAGAATTAGATGAAACAGTATATGACGCAGATAAGATAAAAAACTTAATTTATAACATAAGAGGAAAACAGGTAATGCTAGATAGTGACGTAGCAATGTTGTATCACTACAAAACTAAAAGAATAAATGAAACCGTGCAACGAAACAAAGAGAGATTTCCTGAAAATTTTTGCTTTCAATTAACAGAACTTGAAACAAAAAATTTAAATAAGAATATTAACTGGTCGCAAATTGCGACCGCCTCAGCAATTGATGAAAAAAAGTTTAGAAATAAGAGATACTCACCTTATGCCTTTACAGAACAAGGCATTGCAATGCTTTCGGGTCTACTAAAAAATGATGTAGCAGTTCAGGTTAGTATAAATATTATGAATGCATTTGTTGAAATGCGAAAATTCATAGTAAATAATGGAAAAGTATTTGAGGGATTAACAAATGTAGAATACAAACTCCTAGAACATGATAAAAAATTTGACGAAGTATTTAATGAATTGCAAAAAAATGAAGAAAACAAATTTCAGCAACAAATATTTTATAATGGGCAAATCTATGATGCTTATAGCTTAATTGTAGACATTATTAAATCTGCTAAGAATAAAATTGTTATCATCGACAATTATATAGATGATAGTATATTAAAGATGTTATCAAAAAAGGAAAATAATGTAGAAGTAGTTATTCTAACGTCTTCAAACACAACTATAAGTAAATTAGATGTTACGAAGTTTAATAAGCAGTATCCCACATTAAAAGTAGCAACTACAAATTACTTCCATGATAGATTTATATTAATTGATGGTACGGATTTATATCATTGTGGTGCTTCCTTGAAAGATTTAGGAAAGAAATGCTTTGCTATTAATAAAATAGAAGATAGTAAATTTATTAAATTTGTTGAACAAATTATTTAATAAAAGGTGGTTGCAA
>CALXWT010000059.1 GCA_944392445.1 uncultured Clostridia bacterium | reverse complement strand
TTTCTATTTTTATACATCTAGGGTGAAATATTCGTTTCTAAACTTTTAAGGTGATTTTATCATAAATTAAATACAGTAGATAGGCAAAATTAGTTGACATATTTTACAAAATCATATATAATATAAAAATCGCAACATACATTTTTTGACTTTAGGAGGAAAAATTATGCTTATTGTACTTAAAAAAATTGGAACTTTCTTTGCGACTTGGGCTATTGTTATTTTAGTTTATTTGCTGGTACTTTCTATTATTGAACGGTTAAAAAATTGGAAAACAACTAGAAAAGTAGTAATTACGGTTAATGACAACGAACTTTTGGACTTGAAAGAATTGATTAAGCTATATCCAAGTGATGTAAGAATCTTTTACGGCGTTCTAGAATATGAAGATTTCATAATACATGTAAATCAAACGTTTGGTGCCAATATTTCAAAAATATATATGACACCTGCAAACTATCGTAGAGTAGTATATTCTTTAATTGATGATGGAAGCTTTATTTGGATTAACTGGTTAAAAAGGAAAATTAAACAAGAAAATATAAACCTAGCAACAGAAAATGTTTTGTTCAAAATAAATGAACAAAACATGGGAGAAATCATTAAATTTAAGTAAGCATAAGAAAATTTTATATTCCTAAAAGAGCCTTTTACTATAATTAGTAAAGGGCTCTTTATGTGCAAGTCGGCTTAGCAGGAGAATAATTACTAAATACGGGAAATAATTTATATATAATTTTAGTTTTTTAAACTCATTTGCTTTCGCATTCTTATTTCGGCATCACGTTTAGCAATGTCCTGTCTTTTGTCATATAGCTTTTTACCTTTGCCAACACCGAGTTCAATTTTTAAAAAGTTTCCATTAAAATACAAAGAAATAGGAACTAAAGTTAATCCTTTTTGCTTTATTAAACCTGTTAATTTATTGATTTCTCTTCTATTTAAAAGTAATTTCCTTGTTCTTAAAGGATCTTTATTATATATGTTTCCATGTTCATAAGGGCTTATATGCATACCATAAATAAACACTTCACCATTTTTTATATTTGCATAGCTATCTTTTAAATTCACTTTCCCATTACGTATTGATTTTATTTCTGTACCTGTTAAAACTATACCTGCTTCATATATATTTTCAATTGTATAGTTATGTCTAGCCGTCGGATTTGTTGCAACTATCTTTTTCATAATAACCTCACATATCAATTCTCACAAAGTTGCACAAAAAGATTTACAGCTTTTTATACAATCTAAGAGAATAAAATTTATTTACGTTCTTAATTATATCACTTATATACGCAATTGTGAAGATTATTAAGAAAATTATAAATTTTACGATATTCTTATTGTTACTATTTACGTTTGCTTTTTGCTAGAGTATAGTATATTTTAATTTTATATATGGAATACTCAAGTGGGGACAGAAGACATAATATTAAAACATACATTGCTCTGATATTTTAGAACTAACTGTGAATTATAATGTATTATTCTCCAAAATTAACAAATAGCTAGCAACAGGAATTACTAGCTATTTTCATATTATTCATCATCTGAGTCAATATACAAATCATTTTTATTTTTCTGCTTCATATATGACCATATAAGAAGTCCTATTGCAAGAGCTGTTATACCTATAATTATCCAAGTCCAAGTATTTGTAGACATACCTGCAAATGTAACATTATCTGTTGTGGTTCTTGTGGCTGTATATCCATTATTGTTATTATTGGTAGTCATGCCTGTAGCCATTGAGTTTTCTGTGTTATTAATACCATTTCTCACATCTGTCATAACATTTTCTGTACCTGCTCCTACAGTATTAAGACCATTTTTTACACCATTTGATACAGTATTTCCTGCATTTTCCATTACATTTTCAGCACCACCAACAAAATTTCTAATACCATTAGCCATATTCTCCATAGCAAAAGCTGGAACACAAATAGATATAAGTAATATTGTAAAAATTGAAATTACTAAAAATCTTTTTTTCATTATAAACCTCCTTAAATTGATTCTTTTATCTTTTATTTTAAATTAATTATTTAAAATAAAATCTCTATTTATATTATTTCTTTTTTAAAATAAAATATACAATAAAAAAAATCCAACTAGTTATATGTTGGATTTAAAAAAATATATGTAATTTTTACCAATTAAAAAATTAACCTTTTAATCTAATTAAAATTGCAATTGCAAGTAATATTAGTATAACTCCTACAGTAATCATTAATATATTTAAAATATTAGAAAAGCTCATATTCTCTTGAGCTATGCTACTAACACTTGATGGGGCCACTGTACCACTTAGGCTATCTTGCTGAAATGTATCTACGGTATTTGTAGTTTCATTAGTTACATCTGAACTAGTATCATTAATTAGTTCATTACTATCAGTAGAATTTGAATCTACTGCATTACCATCTATTACGGTATCATTTTGATTAGATAAATTCATATTTATATCTGTTGCAAGAACTAAAGTTGTAGTAGAAAAAAGTATTATAAAAAAAGCAACTAAAGTTTTAAAAATTTTTGACATTTATATCCCTCCAAAATAAAAATCGTATACACACGATGAAATTCCTCTTCTTATGTTACATACATAATCATACACAAAAATATAAAAAAAGTCTAGTATATTTGCAAAATTTTTAAAAAAAGCTTGTCAAAAATATACTGTAATTATATAATATATTTCGCTTATGATTTTACGTACAAAATTGTATGTTATATAAAGAATTTTATAACAAGCAAAATGCTAATTTTATAATTTGCATTAAAAAAGTTAAAATTAGCTTAAATGGAGGTTGAAATGGATAAAATAAAAGGATTAACCAGCGAAGAAGTCAAGCAAAGAATAGAGAAAGGGCAAGTAAATAGCTCGAATACAAACAACTTGAAATCAAATTGGCAAATTGTAAGAGATAATGTATGTACATTATTTAACTTATTCAATTTAATAATCGCTATTGCACTTGCATGTGTTCACGCATACACTAATATGGTGTTTATTCTAATTATTATTGTAAATGTATTAATTGGAATTATACAGGAAATTCATGGAAAAAATTTAGTAAAACAATTATCAATTTTAACAACAGCAAAAACGAAAGTTATAAGAGATGGGGAAGAAGAAGAGTTAAATATAAATGAAATAGTATTGGACGATGTGATTTTATTAGCTCAAGGTGACCAAATTCCTTCAGATGCCTATGTATTAGAAGGAGAAATAGAAGTAAATGAAGCTCTTCTTACAGGAGAATCTGACACTATATTAAAGAAAAACGACGACAAGCTTTTATCAGGCAGTTATGTAGTAAGTGGAAAATGCTATGCAAAAATTGAAAAGGTTGGAGACGACAATTTTGCAAACCAAATAATAAATGCTACCAAAAAGCATAAAAAAGTAAATTCAGAACTTTTAAATTCAATGAAAAAGGTTACAAATTTTACAAGTTTTGTAATAATACCTGCTGGAGTAATATTGTTTGTCCAAGCATACGTGTTTAGAGAGGTGGATTTACAACAATCTGTAATAGCTACAGCAGCAGCACTTTTAGGTATGCTTCCAAAAGGATTTGTATTGCTTACAAGTATTTCGCTTGAAACAGGTGTAATAAAACTAGCCAAAAAACAAGTCTTGGTGCAAGATTTATATAGTGTAGAAACCTTAGCACATATAGACACATTATGCTTAGATAAAACAGGAACTATAACAGAAGGAAAAATGAAAGTTATAGAGGTAGAAAAATATAATGAAGATGTACTACCAGACACATTAGAAAATATTATGAATTCATATGTTAATTTAACTGATGATAGCAATAGCACATTTAATGCATTAAAGAATTATTTTAAGGGTGACTCTAAATACGAAAAGCTAAGTGATATTTCATTTTCATCTGAAAGAAAGTGGAGCAGTGTTACTTTTAAAGATTTAGGAACTATTATAGTAGGTGCGCCAGAGAGATTATCTGCAATGGCTAATGTAGAATTACCAAAGAGTATTGTAGAAGCCCAAAAAGATGGGAAAAGAGCTCTATGTATAGGGTATACTAAAGAAGCAGTTAGCATTGAACAAATGCCAAAAATAAGCTTAGTAGCAGGAATAATTATGGCAGATCCATTACGTAAGAATGCTAAAGAAATGCTAGGATATTTTAAAACACAATCAGTAGATATAAAGATTATATCAGGAGATAATCCAATAACTGTTTCAACAATTGCAAAAAGAGCAGGACTAGAGGATTATGAATCATATATAGATTTATCAACTATTAAATCTGATGCAGAAATAGTAGATATAGTTGACAAGTATAGTATATTTGCAAGAGTGCTACCACAACAAAAAAGCATTATAGTAAAAGCACTTCAAGCCAAAGGACATAGTGTTGCAATGACTGGTGATGGAGTAAATGATGTAATTGCATTAAGAGAGTCAGACCTAAGCATTACATTGCCAGAAGCAAATGATGCAGCAAAACAAGTATCACAAATAGTACTTCTTAACCAAGACTTTAGTGTATTAAAAGATGTACTAATGGAGGGAAGAAGAGTAGTAAACAACCTTACAAGTGTTGCAAGAATCTTCTTTATAAAAACCATATACTCAGTATTGGTATCATTATTCTGCATATTAACAAATACTGCATTCCCATTTATACCAATACAAATAACATTAATAGACTTAGCAATAGAAGCATATACATCATTCTTTATATCATTTGAGCCAAATAGCAAACCTGTTAAGGGAGTATTTTTACATACCGTTCTGCGAAACGCAGCTCCATTTGCAATAGTAATAGTGCTAGACATTATCTTCCTAACATATATGGGACCAGTACTAGGAATTGCACAGGGACCATTAGTTACAATCATGTATCTTTTAATTGGATTTGTAAGCATACTAGCAGTTTTAGAGGTTTGTATACCATTTAATAAATTACACGCATTTTTATTTAGCACAACATTTGTAGGCTTCTTCGTAGCAGTATATTTATTTAGAAGTATATTACACGTATCAGATATATCTATGAATGAGTTAGGAATATTTGTTATATTTGCGTTAATTAGTGCAATAGTGCTAACAATAAAGCAGAAGATATATAAGAAATTAGGATATTAAAATGTTATGTTAACGAATTTGCAATTGGGGACGGGCTTAAATTGTAAATTATTTGTCTTATTGCTTTGCAAATGCGGACATCCTAATGCAACTTAACCTTGTTATATACGGAAAAATCGTTTAAAGCACTAAAATGTCAAGAGAATAGTCGATTTTTCTCATACAATAAAAAGAGAGTAAGCAATTTTAAATGTACTTAATATTTGTACATTTTTAAAAATTGTTCACTCTCTTTTGCACTTTTAGCTCTTGTTCTCCTCAAAAGTTTTAAGGCTCTCGTGTACATTCATCGTAAGTATAAAATCGAACAAAAGTTGTGATTCGATAACATCAATGTTAGGATTTCTCAAATAATTTGTTAAAGGCTCTACCTCTGTGATATAGGGCCTATCGAAATCCTTAATTATACATTCATTATGGTGTGAATCTTCATCTTTTTCTATTTTTCTATTCGAGAAGATTTCGTAAAACTCTCCGTCAACTTCTCGAACTAGAAAATACCATTTGACACATTTAGGACCATTCCAACTATTATCTACATAGCTTGACACAATAGTGGTTGTTGCAACCTTAATTTCACTAACTCTTAGTGTAGTTGCAACAAAGTTCTGCTCATCAACTTTTGACTTCTTCTTCCGATTTTTAAAAAATACCATAATTTTTCCTCCTTAAGCAGTTGCTTACGTAAAGGTTTATATATAATTGTCTCATTTGTGAGAACAGCTTAATTATATTATGTTTTACATAATTTGTCAATAAATGGTACTATTAAGCTTTTTACTTAAATTCGGCTTATGTTAACCTATTTACAATTTAAGCCCGTCCCCTTTTGCTGAAAATTGCAAAAAATTGCATATCGGATGGTAGTTCTGCAATAAAAGTAACCTCTTCTCTAGAAATAGGATGAATAAATTTTACTCTGTATGAATGTAAAGCTTGCCTGTGTATTAAATTTGATGGATTACCATATAGGGTATCGCCTAAGATAGGATGTCTTATATAACTAAGATGTACTCGTATTTGATGTGTACGACCTGTTTTTAAATTGCATTTAACGATTGAATAATTATTAGTTTTGTCATATTTTAAAACCTTATATTCAGTAACTGCTGTATCTCCATTTTCATTTACGCATCTTTCTATAATGCTATTTTCTTTTCTAGCAATAGGAGCATTTATAATACCCTCTTCGCGTTCAAACTTACCTTCACAAATCGCAATATATTCCTTTTCAAAGGTGTCAGATTTCATTTGCCTTACCAAACACTCTTGAATATATTCATTTTTAGCAAAGATTACAATTCCAGAAGTGTTTCTGTCTAATCTATTCACAGGTCTAATTTTCTTTTTTAAATTTATAGAGTCAAAATAATAGCGTATACCATTAGATAAACTATCTGTAAAATGATCCATAGAAGGATGTACTGGTATTCCAGCTGGTTTATTTATTATTAGTAAAGCATCATCTTCATACAATATATTTAAATCTATTTTAACAGGAATAATATTGGAATTATCCTCTTCGAAATCAAGCAAAACTTCCACCAAATCATCTGGTGACAATGAACTATTTATATTTGCAACCTTACCATTTACAAGTATTTTATTATTTTTCTTTAGCTTTAATAACAATCTATCAGAAATGTTAAAATGTGCTTTAAGCAATTCTTTTAAATTAGAAAAATTATCATCTTTATTTATCCTCTTCGTTAAAACCATATAATTACTCCTACAAACTTTTTGTTACTATTCGTGGTTGATTTTTGTCAGAGCAATACATATTTTGATTTTATGTTGGAGTGCTTAAGGTGAGGACCGACAAGTTTACAAACTGTTTAAACTGAGCAAATCTGAAGTTTATACAGTTTGTACAATGTTGGGGCCGGAAACATAAAATTAAAATATGCATTGC
>CALXWT010000058.1 GCA_944392445.1 uncultured Clostridia bacterium | reverse complement strand
ATATTATGAATTTTGCACTATATAGCGAAGACGAAGAATTAGGAATACCATACTTTATAATAATGGTTGCAGTAACTGTTTTACTAAGCTTAGATAAGGAAAAGAAAATACAAATAGAGGGGGACAAGAAATGGATATGTTAGTAGGCTATACAGGCTTTGTGGGTTCAAATTTGTGTGAAAACCATAAATTTGATGAACTATATGATTCAAAAAATATAAAAATGTCTTATTTAAAAAATCCAGACTTATTAGTATATTCGGGAGTGCCAGCACAAAAAATTATTGCTAATAAAGAGCCAGAGAAAGATTTTAAAATAATAGAAAATGCTATTGAAAACATTAAGAAAATAAATCCAAAAGAGATTATATTAATATCAACTATAGATGTATACAAAAATCCAATGGATGTTGACGAAGATACAAAAATAGATACAAAAAATTTACAGCCTTATGGCTATAATAGATATTACCTAGAATCATGGGTAAAAGAAAATATAAAAAATTATCTTATTATTCATTTGCCAGGGTTGTATGGAAAAAATATAAAAAAGAATTTTATATATGATTTAATACATATAATACCATCAATGTTAACCCAAGAAAAATATAATGAATTATCTAAACACAATGATAAAATTCAAAAATATTATATAAAACAAGATAATAATTTTTATAAAGTTAAGAAGTTAGATAAACGAGAAGAAGAAATATTAAAAAACATATTTAGCACTATAGGTTTTAATGCTTTAAATTTTACAGACAGTAGAGGAAAATTTCAATTTTATAATCTTAAGTTTTTGTGGCAACATATAGAAATCGCTAGAAAAAATAAGCTAAATGTATTAAATATAGCTACCGAACCAGTAAAAGTATCAGAAATATATGAGTATATTAAAGAAGATAAATTTGTTAATGAAATAACAAGTAATATTCCTAACTATAATTTTAAAACTAAATATGATTATTTATTTAATGGAAAAAACGGATATATATTTAATAAAGAATTTGTTTTACAGGACATAAAGAAATTTGTAGAACAAGAAGTTTAGGAGAATAAAAAAATGCAGCTAATGATGAAGAAAATAAAAGAAATAGATAAAAATAAAATTGAAATTATATTTCTTGTTTTAATAATTATAGCTTTAGCTATAATGGTAGGTTTAAATAGAATAGTTACATCAGATTTTAACCCAACAAATGGTGATTGGCAAAATTATAATCCTGTAAGAAGAGTATTAGCTGGACAAATTCCATACAAAGATTTTTCAGTATATTTAGGTTCAGGACATTTAATACTTTTAAGCTTTTTCCAGTTAATCCTCGGAAATAATTTTACAATTAGTTTATTTATAACCAATATGTGTACATTTTTATTTTTCGAACTAACTACATTTATTGTTAGTTTTCTAGTGCTACAAAATAAAAATAAAGCATTGTATATTACTTTAGGAATGGCTCTTTTTAATATTGTAAGATTTAACTCGGTTATAAAATTTAATAATGAAATAAGTTCTGCTTTAGATTTTGCTTTAAAACCGGGAAACTCTGCAAGGTTGATAAGAATAGGAATTGCTCCAATTTTAGTGGCTTTTGTATATTTGGGATATAGGTATTTTGATAGATTAAAGCAAAAGAATATTGTTCACAATGCAAATTTATTTAAAAAAATCTATATAGCTATAATTTCAGGACTAGCAATAGTATGGAGTAATGATGGGGGAATAGCTAGTTATATAGCCATATCATTTATCTATTTCATATTACTTATTAAAGAGTATAAAACAAATGTAAAATCTATACTAAAATATACAATAATGTATATACTCATAAGTCTAATAGCTACTTTTATATTAATACTTATTATTACAAGAGGAAATTTTATATCATGGCTAGAATTTACATTAGGAGTAAGTTCATATCAAAAATGGTATTATGAAAAAGCGTATGTAAAAGAGAATTTATCTTTATTAGATTTGGATAAATCGTTTTTCAATATAGCAATGATTATTATAGCAATTTATTACATATATAAACTTCTAAAAGTTAAAAATAAAAAACAAACACTACAATATGCTATGCTTGGATTTATGGTGATTTCTTCTATAATATCTGCATACCTATATCAAATATTATCAGGTGGAACTTCAAAGGATATGCTTGTCCTAATTTTACTAATACTTATTGTTAATTATTTAGTTTTACTATTTCAAAAGATATTTAAATATAAAACAATATGTATAAGCGATAGAACAATAATAACAATAAAAAAAGGAACAGCAGTATTAACCTCTGGTATTATTGTTATTAGCTTAACTTTTTCATTTATAAATGTAAATAAATATAAAGATGCAGTCTATATAGAAGAATTAGGAGGAAGATTTACCCAGTATGGAGAATCCATAAAATATGCAGTAGATAGAATAGGAGACGAAAAAATATTTTCAACATATTCAACAGCTATTGAGGGAGTAACAGGACAATTTCAACCTTCAGGTTCGGATTATATTATTCATAGTTTAGGTGATAAACAAAGAAATGAGTATTTAGAATCTTTTAAAAATGGAAATTATAAATATGCAACAATAATTGAACAAAGTAGTTATAGATGGTGGATGCAAGGAGCTAATTGGTTTTTCTATAAAGAATTGTATAAAAACTATAAACCATCATTTTCAACATTATATAATATTTTTTATGAAAAAAAGAAAGATGGAGAAAATATAACAAGCGAGAATATAGATAACGTAGAAATAGAAATTTCTAAAATAAGTGATTCCGAATATTATATAATTTTGCAAACAGCTAATAAGAACTTTAATGGTATTGCAGATGTAAAAATAAAATATGATTCAGAATATTGTAAAAGTTTCTTTGAGACACTAAATATAAATAAATATGTATGTGTAGAGGGAGAAACAATAAATATGCTTACAGGATATAGAATAGATGATTACAACATACCTGATGAAGATAGTATATGGAATATTCCAATTACAATAATAAATGGAGAAGGAAAGGTCAAAATTTCTTCATATCCAGTCGAAGATACAAAGCTTAAATTAGAAGAAGTAGAAGTATGTGAGTTGTTTGATGTAATGTTTAGGTATTGTAATGCTAGTGCAAGCAAAACATCAGATGAAAATACTTTACTTATATATAAAACAAAAGAAAAAGAAATAATTATGGAAGATGCAAAAGCAATAAAAATTGGAGATGTAACAAGAAAAATCATAAAATATAGCGAAGATGATAGGTATATTATATTAGAACTCGATGGTACAGCGGAAGAATTTGCATATCCTAATTATTTTGAGGTAATAAAATAAAAAATAAGAAAAAGAGGAAGAATATGAAGCTATCAATATCAAACATTGCTTGGAAAAAAGAAAAAGATGAGCAAATGTATAAATATTTACAAGATATAGGATTTGAAGCAATAGAAATGGCACCAACTAGAATAGTAGAAAAAGAACCATATTTACATATAGAAGAAATAAAAAAAATTTCGCAACAAATATGGGATAAGTACAAATTAAATATAAGTTCAATTCAATCAATTTGGTATGGAAAAAGTGGTAACATATTTAATAAGCAAGAGGCAAAAAGCTTAATTTCGTATACTAAAAAGGTAATTGACTTAGCACAAAAAATACATTGTAATAATATAGTATTTGGATGCCCCAAAAACAGAATAATGCCAGAAAATTCTAAAGAAGATGATGCCATAGACTTCTTTAGAATTCTAGGTGAGTACGCTAGAGAGAATAATACTGTAATAGCTATAGAACCTAATCCAACAATATATGGAACTAATTTTATAAATTATACTTATCAAGCATTTGATTTTGCAAAGAAGGTAAATAGTGAAGCAATAAAGGTTAATGTCGATTTAGGAACAATAATTGAAAATAAGGAAGATATAACTAGTATATTTAGTAATATTGAATTAATAAACCATATCCATATTAGTGAACCAAATTTAGAACTTATAAAACAAAGAATAGAGCATGAAATATTGGCAAAAAGACTAAAAGAAATAAACTACAATAAGTATGTTTCAATAGAAATGAAAACTATAGAAGATATAGAAAAATTAGAAAATATTATTAAATATGTAAAAGAAGTTTTTGAGTAAAGGGGATAATAAACTATGCTATATCAAAATATAAAAGGAGTTCCAGACTTTATGTGTGACGAATATAAACCTAAAGCTACTAAATACTGTGTTTGCATACCAATTATAAATGAGGGAAATAGAATTGAAGAAGAGTTAAAAAGAGCAAAAAAGAACAATATAAATCAAATAACGGATATTATTATATGTGATGGAGGCACAACAGATGGCTCAACAGATGGTAGAAAATTAGAACAATTAGGTGTAAATACATTACTCGTAAAAAAAGGGGCAGGAAAGCAAGGTGCACAATTAAGAATGGGAATATGGTGGGCCTTAAACAGAGGATATGAAGGAATAATAACAATAGATGGAAATAATAAGGACAGCATAGAAGATGTGCCTAAATTTGTAGAAAAATTAGAAGAGGGATATGACTTTATTCAGGGTTCTAGGTTTATAAAAGGAGGACAAGCAATAAATACTCCAATTATTAGGTACTTGTCAGTTAGATTGTTACATGCACCAATAATTTCTCTAACTGCAGGAAAATGGTATACGGATACAACAAATGCATTTAGAGGCTATTCTAGAAAATATTTAGAGCATCCAGAGGTTAAGCCATTAAGAGATGTATTTATAACTTATCAATTACTGGCATACTTATCAGTAAAAGCTGATCAAATAAAATTAAAAACATGTGAAATACCAGTAAAAAGAGAGTACCCGAAAAAAGGAAAGACCCCAACCAAAATTAGCTTCTTCAAAGGCAATAGTGAACTACTAAAAATTTTATTTAAGAATTTATTTCATAAATACGATGTAAAGAATGGAGAATAAAATGTTATATGATAAAATAATAATAGGAGCTGGTATTTACGGATTATATTCAGCACTCACTTGTGGAAGAAAAAAAGAAAAGGTTTTGGTTTTAGAGAAGGAGGACGGAGCATTTAAAAGGGCAACTTTCATAAATCAAGCACGTGTTCATAAAGGATATCACTACCCTCGCTCATATTCAACTGCTATAAAATCAGCAGGTTATTTTGAAAGATTTAATAAAGAATATGGATTTTGTGAATTAACTGAATTTTCTCAAATTTATGCTACATCAACAAACTTTTCTTGGACTAATGCCGAACAATTTAAAAAATTTTGTAAGAATGCAAATATTAGATGTGAAGAAATACCTAATCAAAAATATTTTAAAGAAGGTCTGTGTGATGGAAGTTTTTTAACTACTGAATATACCTATGACGCCGAGATATTAAAAAAATATTTTTTAGAAGAAATACAAAAACTAGATAATATAGATATAAAGTATAATTGCAATATTTCGGAGATAAACCAGAAGTCGTCAAAATATGAAGTTGTATTAGATGATGGAAATAATTATGAGACTAACTTTATCTTAAATGCTTCTTATGCTTCAGTAAATCAGATTTTAAGCAAATTGGGATTTGAACCTTTTAAGATAAAATATGAATTATGTGAAATAATACTATGTAGTGTAAGCAATAATCTAAAAAATGTTGGAATTACAGTTATGGATGGGCCATTTTTCTCGATAATGCCATTTGGAAAAACAGGTTATCACTCTTTAACATCAGTTACTTTTACACCACATGTTACAAGTTATGATACATTACCAACTTTCGAGTGCCAAAAAAATAGCAAAGGATATTGCTCAAAAGAATGCTTAGGAAATTGTAATGAGTGCCCAGCAAGACCAGAAACTGCTTGGAAGTATATGTCTAATTTGGCAAAAAAATATTTAAAGGATGAATATGAAATTAAGTATGAGAAATCTTTATATTCAATGAAACCAATATTAAAATCATCAGAAATAGATGATTCAAGACCTACTGTTATAAAGCAGTTTTCTACAAATCCAACTTTCATAAGTGTTTTATCAGGTAAGATAAATACAATATTTGATTTAGATGAGGTGTTAAAATGGTAGTAAATAGAGAAAAAAATTTTATTTCGGCTGTAATATATGTACATAACAATGAGAAAGAAATCCAATATTTTTTGGAAAAGTTAGATGACATATTGAATAAAAACTTTGATAAATTTGAAATTATATGCGTAAATGATGCATCAACAGATAAAAGTGTTGAACTAATAAAAAAAATAGCAAATAAAATTCCTAATACTATGATGAGTATTGTAAATATGAGTTATTATCAAGGATTAGAACTTTCAATGAATGCCGGAGTGGACTTGGCTATTGGGGATTTTGTGTATGAATTTGATAATATATTGATAGATTATGATTTAAAAGTAATAATTGATGTATACCAAAAGTCTTTGAAAGGATACGATATTGTTAGCGCAAAATCTAACGGAAAAAAGCACTTATCTTCTAGATTGTTTTATGCAATATTTAACAAAAATTCAAATAGTGCATATAAAATTGATACTGAAACTTTTAGAATTATATCTAGAAGGGCTATAAATAGAGTAAATTCAATGAGCAAAACAACTCCATATAGAAAAGCTATGTATGCAAAATGTGGACTAAAAATAACTTCAATCGTATATAGAAATGTAAAAGATATTAAAACTAAATTTACAAAAGAAAATAGTAATACAAGAAAAGATTTAGCTATAGACTCAATTATTTTATTTACTGATGTATCATATAAATTTGCAATTACTATGCTTATAATTATGATGTTAGTTGCTATTTTTACTGGTGTGTATACAATTGTTATGTTTCTATGTGCACAACCAATAGAAGGTTGGACTACCACAATGTTATTACTATCATTTGGCTTTTTTGGAATTTTTTTAGTATTGTTAATAGTTATTAAGTATTTATCTATTTTGATAGATTTAATATTTAAAAAACAAGAATACATAATAGAATCAGTAGAAAAAATAACAAAATAATAGAGAATTAACTATAAAAATAAATTATAACATAGAAACAACTGAAATAACAGAAAATCAGAAAGGAAATGAAGTAAAATGAAACTACTAATGCATACTTGTTGTGCACCTTGCAGTGTGTACTGCATAGACTCAT
>CALXWT010000057.1 GCA_944392445.1 uncultured Clostridia bacterium | reverse complement strand
TTTTGAAATTAGAAAAGATTGATAAAATTTATTTATATCGATTAATCAACAAAATAGAGATAGATAAAGATAAAAATGTATACATATATTTTAATTTTTCAAAATTAAATTCTATTAATGAAAATCTAGATGAATTTGTTAAAATTGAAGAATTATTTAGAATAGAACAAGTACAAAAAACGGGCTAAAAAGAATAAAAAATTATAATAAATATAAAAATGCAAAGTCGTGTAATTCTAGTAGTTACAAGACTTTGCAAAATGGTTGGTAACTTTTTAAATCTACACCATTGAAGTTTGCTTTCCAACCAGAAGGGAATGGAATATTCGGAAAGTTTAATGAAATATCTTTAAACTGATTATATCTTCCTGTATTTTCTGGTATTACACCTGTTACTAAATCCACGCCATCTGGATTTACCATAGGCACTATATAAATAGACGTATTATTAAATAATTCTCTTGTATTATAGCCATATATAAATCCATTTTGCTCATAACTTCTTGCATAATCCTCTACGAATTTCATAAGTACAACAGAAGTTATCCACTCATTTGCGTGAAACGAAGCACTATACATCACTTCTTTTGCACCAACACCTAATCTAATATATGGTATTGGTTTTCCCAAAACGCTATACCCTATGTTACCGAAACTTAAAAAATTATATATCTTTTTTAACTGTTCTACATTATTTTGCAATATACACGATGAATATGCTATTTTTGTAGGCACAATTATATTATCTTCCATAAAAAATCACCTATTATATAGTATGTTTTAAAATTTATTTTGCTATAATTATGTAAATTTATTTATAAAATTATTGAAAAATTTTTTTGTATATAGTATAATGGGGTAAGTTTAGTGTAAACTAATTTATTCCATTATTTTTATTCTAATATTTTTATGTTTTATTTTTTACTATTTATTAAGAATAGTTTCATTGGTACGTTCCCTAACTTCAGGTAATTCTTATGAAATTTTTAATTTATAAAGGAGCTGATATAATTTTGAATTTTTTTAATGATTTAGAAAAAAATAATAAATTTGATAAAGGACTTTTAGGTGGTATACAAGACTTCATAGAAGATTTAGCGAACTCACTAAAGACCTCTTCTACTAATCGTGATGAAGATATTGTTACTCAAATTATATCAAATAACAAAGTAACACTTGCTACAGAAAATAGCATTTTTAAAGCTCGTGAAAATGCAATACATAATTATGCAAGTCAAACAGAAAATGACGGGCCATTATATTACATATACAATAAAGTAAAAAATTCAGACGATTATAGAGTAATAGAAATAAGTGACGGTGCTGAAAAAACACTTACTGTTAATAAATCTAAGCTTCCTAATGAATCAACTGTTGACAGTTGTATGCGAAAAAGTGGCAATGATTTTATTTTAGACGATAAAGCTACTCAAACTATTGCTAATACTATAAAGAATGATGCTAAAGCCCTTATTGAAGAGCAGAATCAAAAATTAGCAGATTACAGAAAAGATGGACATATTTATTTAGTAACAGAAGATACAAATAATAGAATTTTTTTGTATGATACTACAAGTAAGCCCGAATTTGAAATTGAGGAAATAGATTTTCCAGAAGAGCTTAGGTCTGTAGCAACTGAGGGAAAAAAATTTATTTTTACAAATGGTTCATACAAGTTATATGAATAAGAAAATGAATATGCACTATTTCGTACATATTCATCATTTATTCTATGCCTCTCTACTCTCCCCTGTTGCGTAATCTATTATAATTCCCGGTTGCATATTATAGCAATATACATTAAAGCATACTCCCTCCCCATCATCTTCTATTGATTGTGCCTCTAATTGTACGCCACTAGCCACAAGATTATCGTCTTCAAATATTGGCGTTACTCTATATAATACGTGATTTCTTGTTTCTTTAATATATTCAGCAATTTCATTTTCAAATGGAAGCATACCTTCCGTATTCATATATCTTGTGCCTGTTATAAGATTTTTTTCATTTGCATTTTCAGCTGTTAACTGATAGCCAATTAAATGACATCTATTATACAAATATCCACCATCTACAATATCATACTCTTTATTTATCCATCCTGTTGGCTCTACACTTGAAATGCTTTCTCTTTCCTCATCTGCATCTGGCATTAAATTTAATCCTATGTTTGCCATTGCAACTCCACATCTTCCTAACGAATCAAGGTCACTACAGCTTTCAAACTCTTCGCTATTTAATTCCTCTTCTGTAAATTCTGGCTTATTGTTGTTTAAAATAACATAAGGGCTTGAATCATACTCCGGTATACTTGCTAAATCCTCAGCCGATACTGCATAAGTTACTTCATTATTAGTAACTTGCTGGGCCACATCAGAGTTTAAATTGCCAACAACTTGCTCAGCTAACTCTGGACTAAAATATCCTACAATTACAACTAAAATTGCAACGATTAAACCATATATAATTTTATTTGTTTTATTTTGTTTTCTTCTACTCATTTTATCCCTCTTCTGTTCATTTTTTTATTGTATAGGAAGAATCGAAGATTTTTGCTATACAACAAGGTTAAGTTTCCTTAGGCCGTGCGTATTTGCGAAGTAAAACGCACATGTAGCGAAGCCACTTTTCTTATAACATATCATACGAAAAAAAAGATTTCAAGAATTTTAGAATTTTTTTATAACCTAACCTCTATTACAAGCACATTTTTAACATAATCTGCAGAAATACTTCCCCCATTAAGTTCAACTAATTGTTTAGCAATAGATAGCCCTATTCCTGTCGATTCTTTTGCATTTTCTACAGAAAAATATCTATCAAAAATCTTTTGTACAGTTGTTGCATCTAGTGATGTAGCTTTATTAGAAAAAATTATTTCCCCATCATTTTTTAATTCTACTTTAAAGTTTCCGTTACTATACTTTACTACATTTGAAAAAATATTTTCAAATACTCTAATCATAGATGCTTTATTTACTACTTTTTCTACTTTTTCTTTGCAAATTAGTACTTCTGGTACAATATCTTTTTCTTTAAAAATAGGATAATATGATGCTAAAACCTCTTCTAACAATTCATTCAAATAGCATTTTTCTTTAGTTAATACCATATCCGTATCTAAGATTTTGGCAAAATCAAATAATTGCTCTGTTAATTCTGTTAGTTCTTCCGTTTTTCTATTTATTACAGATATGTATTTTCTGCCATTTTGCGTTAAAGATTCTTCTTTTAGTAATTCTATATAACCTTTTATTGCAGTAAGTGGAGTTCGCAAATCGTGTGATACATTGGTTATATTTCTTTTTAATTCTTGGTTTCCATATTCATATTGTAATTTTTGTTTTCGCATTTCTTTAAGTTCTTTATTTAAGAAAATAGCTAATTTTTTAACACTTGCATCTGATATTAGTATTAAATTATTTGTATCTGTGTTTAGTATATTTTCTATTGATTTTTGTATTTCTTTAATTGACTTTTTTATACTATATATTTTTAGTGTTAAAATTATACAAATTAAAAGTAAAATGCTAAAAGTTACATATAACCAATTGCTCACGTTTTCCTCCTTGTTTTATACAATATCTTATTTACACTTTAAGTTAATATTTTTGCTACTCTTTCCACATTTTAATACACTGCGATTATTGATACTATTTACAAATAACCTTGACTTGTATTTTATTTAAGTTGTTTTTTAGCAAAAACATATATTCCTAATGCACTTATTACTATTATTAGTGCTCCAGAATAAAAAGGCATTTCATTTATATATTCATTATCATTTCCAATTACTTCATAAGCTTGACTTTCTGGGTTTAATAAATACATTGCTTTAATTAAATTGTATTTAACCTCTCCCCCGTAATTCTCGTTTGGGTATTCTTTATATCCAATAATCACTCCATTATTATCTATTATAGAATGTTTTACTGTTGGTGCAGAACTTCTTAATGCCGATTCTGTAGCTATGTTTATTATAAATAACGCAATAAAGCCAAGTGTGCATATTGTGGTTGCTACGGTTATGTCCGAACATACCATAGCTATAAAATTATATATAGAGCAGAAAGCTATAATTATTAAAGTAGTATTTAGCATTTTTAGCCCAAATTCCGATAGTGGCATTTGCACATTTCCTATTGTTTGAGTCCCTATTATCAGTACTATTGCTATGTAAATTAACTCACAAAGTAATGATACTACTATACTAATAATAAGATTAGATAAATAAATATTTGCTCTACTATGACCTACTATTAGCTTGTTTCTTATAAGCCCCTCTGCATGTTCTTTTCCTACAAAAATACTAACAAAAATTGCAACCATAAGTCCTATAAAATATAAATAATCATTTATGATACTATCTAGCTTAGATACTTTTAACATTGTTAACACATATATTGCTACTAATATACTAACTATTATGAAACCCCAAAATAATTTTTCCTTTTTTAGTCTATATAGTCCTGCTTTTAATAACTTACTCATTGTTTGCACCTCCTATCAAGTTTAAATAATAATTTTCTAACGATTCGCCTTTTTCTGCAAAGTCCTTTACATTGCAAGCTCTTTTAGAAAGTGAAATAACAAGTTCAGTTACGTTTACTTTTTCAAATATGTCTATTTTTTTATCTGAAATAACTTTATATTGTATATTATTTTCTTCTAAATATTTAACACACTCCTCTAAATTATCTACACTTATTTGTGTTCGTATTTTAAAGTTTTGCTCTAACTCCTTACTGCTAATTTCTTTAACTATTCTATGCTCGTTTATAAAACCATAGCAAGTTGCTATTTTAGATAATTCATCTAAATAATGGCTAGATATTAAAAAAGTAATTCCTTTTTCTTTATTAAGCTTTAAAATAAGTTCCCTTATTTCTATAATTCCCTCTGGGTCTAAGCCATTTATGGGTTCGTCCAAAATAAGTATATCTGGATTTCCTGCTAAAGCAATTGCTAGTCCTAACCTTTGCTTCATGCCTAAAGAAAAATTTTTAGCGAGTTTCCTACCTGTATCATCTAATCTTACAAGCTTAAGTAATTCCTTTATATGTTCATAATTGGGATACCCTATAACTTTGTACTGCTCAATCAAATTTTCTTCTGCCGTCATCCCTAAGCATATTGATGGCTTTTCTATAATTGCACCTATTCTTTTTCTTGTTTCTGTAATCTTCCTTTCTTTATTCGATACTCCATAAATTGAATATGTTCCTGATGTTGGAGTTTGCAATCCACAAAGTACTCTAATTAGTGTAGTTTTTCCTGCTCCATTTTTTCCAATAAGTCCATAAATAGCACCTTTTGGCACGTGGATTTCTAAATTGTTTAGTGCAAAAAACTTATTATATTTTTTAGTTAAACTATTTGTTTCTAAAACATATTCCATAACCTTTTGTATGATGTATTTAAAAAATACTCACACTTTCCTCCTTTCTTTATACTGCATATATTGTACTAATAATTAGTTAAGAAAGCAGTTAAGGAATAGTTAAAAAATAGTTAAGATTTTAGTAATTAGAATTTTTACTCTTATTTTTTGCTTACAATTGCTATTAACATTTATATTACTATCACATAAAACCTTTTAATCAAAAAGTTTGAAACCTATTCCCCATACAGATTCAATATACTCCTCATCAGTTACAGATTTAATCTTTTTCCTTAAATTACTTATATGAACCTTTAGAGAATTTTCATCACAATCAGGTGTGTCCTCGCTTATTAAGTCCAACAAGTGTATTTTTGTAATTACTTGATTTGGAGTTAAAAGTAATTGCTTTAATATGGCATATTCTGTTTTTGTTAAATTTACTTTTTTGTCATTTATGTGTAGTGTATGACTGTTACTCTCTAAAACCATATCTTTATATTTTAGTTCACTATTCTTTTTCTCTTCTTTTTTTCGTAATTGGACTTTAATTCTTGCTAGTAATTCTTTTGAATCAAATGGCTTAGTAATATAGTCATTTGCACCACTTAGCAAGACATTTACTTTGTCTTCTGTAGAAGTTTTTGCACTTATAACAATAATTGGAATGCCCTTAACTTTCTTTATAACTTCTTCGCCATTCAACCCAGGTAGCATTAGGTCAAGCAAGATGAGGTCTATTTTTTCTTTTTCTATTAGCAAAATTGCCTCTGTTCCAGAATATGCATCTATTGGCTTATAGTTTTCTTTAGTTAAAACTTCTTTTATTAAATTATGAATATCTTTGTCATCTTCTACAATCAATATATTTTTCATTTTATTCACATTCTTTCCTATAGTAATTTTGACAAGAATTAGCTTTTTTTATTCTTACTTCTTTTTTATTATATATTAGTTGCCCTAATGTTTCAAGGGAAAATTTTGCCCTATGCTTTTTATAGCATAGGGCATTAAAATCATGCTTAGTTAAGATTCACTTACCAGATTTTAACATCACCATTCATGGACGAAATCTCTCCTGTAGCTTTATATCTTCCAGTCGAGTGTTTTTTGTTTCTGACAGTTCCGTTCATCGATGAAGTCGAGAAATTGCAAGAGCCGATATTTTCCAATTCAACAAAAACACTTCCATTCATAGAAGATGCATTGACTTCGATATCGTTTTTCGCTCTAGTGCAAATATCTATACTACCATTCATAGACTTTGCACTAATTTCTTCAAAAGTTGCTTCTGAAATGATTCTACCATTCTGTGAATCAATTCTCAGCCGTTTTGCCTCTACTTCTTTACAAATTCCTACACTTCCATTCTGGCTTTTAACTGAAATGCTCCTAAATACTCTCGGAGGAATACGGACATTCAGTTTAAGACTGCCATTAACAACGTGTGCTTTAGTTGTCGCTGTAATAATGAGTTCATCCCCAGATGTAGTAACATTAAGTTCAGGCTTACCATCTGTGTATGCCTCACCAAAATAATGTGCTTCAACGTATGCCTCTCCATAATAAGGCTCTTTAGCATCTGTACTGTTGATAGTAGAAACAGTAACATTTGCACAATCAGATTCAACTTTTATTTTGCTAATTCCTTCGGCTTTATTCCGTTTGGTTTCATCAACCTTTTTAAACTCTGCCGAAGAGTATCCTCCACCTACAATCCGTCCATTGGTAATGTCGTTGCCATTGATAGTGATTTTCATGATTTTTTTCCACCTTTCTTTGAGTCGTGATTTTTTTAGCTTACTAGGAATTTACACGAAGGTAACTTACCTATGCTACTATTATACCATGAATAAACATAAAATTCAAAATTCCTTTGTTTCTAGTATGAGTTTTTTTGACTGGGGAATTCCCTAGATTTCAATATTTTTAAGCTCCAAGTTATAATTTGATTCAAATT
>CALXWT010000056.1 GCA_944392445.1 uncultured Clostridia bacterium | reverse complement strand
CTCATCATCCGACTATTTCTAGTCGGATCATACTCCCTCAAAACTCTCTTCCAGAACGGATAATTGAATCCGACTGCCGGAATCAAGCCTTTGTCGTACACAAGTTCTCCATTTACAATGGAGGGATCAATGGTCATACATGCAAACACAGGAAGTTGATTTTTCCGGCGTTCTTTTTTAAACAGCTTCATTGCCATTTCTTCCGAATGGCCTATGGGTTTGTGCTTCAACCATTCTCCTTGGAAAGTGTTCGGGTCTACCCGGATTTCGAATTCACTTTCAGTTTTTTTCATTTCCATACTCATGTTGTTGTCCTCCTAGTAGTTTTTGAAATTATTCTCTTGAAATGTTTTACTTAGTCTATAATTAGACACAAGTTTATTATACCACACTTTATGTAAATTTACAATATTTAGTAAAAAAATTATATTATTATTTAAGAAAAGTGACTTCGCCATATGTAGTTTTTGCTTCGCAAATACGCACGGTTCAAGGAAACTTAAACTTGTTTCTCCGGAAATTTCTAGCGAAATTTCCTATGCAATAAAAAGCTCTCCAGCAAGGTATTGTACCCCACTAGAGAGCTTTTCTTTTAGTTATTTAAGTTGTTTTCGTAATTTACCCAAAATCGACCAAATTTGTACTGCTTGCCGACTCATCTGCTTTGAATGTTTCTATTTCTTCAAAGCCATAAATCTCTGCAAGAATACTTCCGGGGAAATGGCGTATTGTCCTATTGTATTCCGACACTTCCTCGTTATAGGTTTCTCGAGCAATGGAAATCCGATTAACACTTCCTTCTATTTGGTCCATAAGACTAGTGTACTGTTCACTTGCAGTTAATTCAGGATTGTCTTCCACAATAGAAATTAACCTATTAACTGCTGTTGTAAGGCTGTCATTAGCCTCACTAATTTGTTCCAAGTCTCCAGTATTAAAACTTTGTGCCAGAGCTTCACGAGCATTGGTAATATCTTCAAATACCTGCTCCTCATGCTCTGTATATGCTTTTACTGTAGAAACCAAATCCGGAATAAGCTCCAATCGTCTCTGCATCATAGCTTCGACATTTGCTTCGGAATATGCAACATTCTCCTGCAAATCAACCAAATTGTTGTAAGTAGAAATAAGCGTACCAACAATAGTAAATATTCCAATTACAACAACTGCCACAAGAGCAATCAAAGATATGGTGATTATTCTCATGAGCCTGTTGCCTTTTTCTTCATAATATTTTTCGTCCATAAAGTGTTCCTCCGATTCTTGTATCTACTGTTATAACTAATGGTTTAAAAACCTCTTGATGCTCCACCTCCAGACGAATGACCTCCAAAGCCACTAAAATGACTTCCTCCTCCAAAGCTACTAGAAGAGTTATGATGTGACGAATAGATAATATGCTCACGCTGTCTTTCCTCTTCTCTTCTTCTCTCTCTCCGTGCGTGGTCGTCATCTGCTTCATTCTTAAACTTTCTCATCTGATTTAAGAGTTCAGCACTAAAATATGCTCTTTGCGCCATACTCAAATTATTATAGTACCTAAAAGCTTTAGAGATTTTATCTCTGTCGTCTTCATCTGCACTACTATGAATATGACCAATAGTCTGTTTAGCAGCTGCTTCTGCATTGCGAGCGGCATTATAATTACGCTTATCTTCTTGCGCTTTCCTCAAAACAATCTCGTATTCTCGTAACATTTTATCATCTGGGAAAAACTCTTTTTGAGCATAAGTCAATTCTTCATAGAGCGAATACGCTTTATGCAAGGCATCATACTCTTCATAAGTTCCATTTTGATTGTTATGATATACTTTAATCATTTCGTTATAGGCCTTTTGGGCTTCAGCTTTATCACGCAATTCTTGCTGCTCTTTTTCGTAAGCTTCGCGAAGCTTTACCGACTCTTGATATAATGCCCTTACTTTTGCAATGTCTGCTTTGACATACTGCTGAGCTTTAATCTTTGCATCTTTCGGATTGAAAGTACTTTTGCTAAATGTGGAAATGCCATACTTCTGAACTTTAGTTTTTGCATTATTATATGCTTTAATAGCATCTTCAAATGCTTCAACATTGTTTTTATCAGCAGGCATTCCCAGCACAGAATTAAGTTTCCGATCGATTTCTCTTGCTTCAGACCTAGCTTCAGCTTCGAGCATGTCTTTTACTTCTTTCTCAAAGTCTAATTCGGGATGCAATTTCCGAACTCTGCCATAGAATTCGTTGGTGCTAGCCAATTTTGCTTTGAGCTCAGTGTTTTCCGACTCTAGTCTAGCATTGTCCTGTTTAAGGGTATCGGTCAATTTTTTCAAGCTTAAGCAACTTCTTTGCAATTCTTGTATTTTCTTCTCACCATTGTTATTACACTCTTTCAATTTGCTATTTTCTTCAGATAATTTTCCATTATCTTCTTTAAGCTCATTTACTTGAGTTTTAAATTCATCATATTTTTTCCAATATGTTACAATCTGAATGATGTTAAGAACTATGGGAATGACAAATACCATTACAAACAAATAGCCAAACAACATATTGCCACTATTATTTTGTTGTCCGTTATTGACTTCGTCTCTGGTTGTAGGCGCAACTGCATCTGGTACTTCTGTTACACTCGAAGTCTTATTGGTATTATTCCAATCGATAGGAACAACATTTCTTATTTCGGCAATTACGGCCTCTTGGACTGATTTTAACCCTTCGGCAAATCTATCATCTCTGAAATATTGCATGCCGTAATTATCAAGCAACTGCCCAGACTTGGAGTCTGTAATGTATGCTTGCATAGTTTTTCCTGTCTCAATTCTAACTTGTCTGTCTTCAACAGAAAGCAAAATTAAGATTCCCATGCTATCTTTTCCAATACCGTATTCTTCGTACATGGAATACGCATATTGTTCGATTTGATTGCCGTTTAAGCTATTTACAGTTGAAACCACTACTTGAATACCGTCATACTCTTCAGCAAGCTCAACTGCGTTTTCCATCATAACTTGCTTATCTGCTTCAGTAAAGAGATTTGCGAAGTCATTGACGTAAAACTCGTCGGTCTGCTTTTCGACTTCTACATTGTACCTATTGCTTCCAAAAGCAGTAAGGGATACCGTCATAACCAGAATTGTAATGGCAAGAATAGTCCGCCATAACGTACTTGTCTTTTTCATAAAGTCCTCCTGTTGTTTTATGGGTTTTACTTGTTCGATTAAAACTTAAATAACCATCTCCTTTCAAGTTTGAATAGGATTTTTAGCATAAAAAATGCTTGATTTTTATTTTACCACAAATTTACATAATTTTCAATAAATTTGCAAAATATATGTTTTTTATGTGAATTATCGCTCTTCGCTACTCTCTAAATTTCCATTAAACCCATAAACTTGTCTGCATAATGGTGTTTCTCTTTTTCCCCTAAGTACTACAACTTTTTCTAAATCTTCGTAAATACTATGTAATTTTATTCCATATTTTTCCATTGTTTCTGCACTTATTTCTTTAAAAGCTGGACATGGCAATATTGTTCCGTCATATTTTATATCTAGCTTTTCTGTTCCAGCTGTACATAGATGTGCTATTCTTCCATTTAGTGGAATTCCAATTCTAACATTGCCTGTAAATTTCTTTCTTGCATTATTTAATATGGTAGAAAATTCTTTTAATTCTTCGCTATCCAACATTAATGCTTTCTTGTTCTCTCTTCCTCTACCCTGTGGAACAAAATTTAGTATGCTAATATTTTTTACTCCTGCTATTTCTAAGCATTCCATAATATCTGGTATTTGTTTATAGTTTGGCTTCATCGGAATAAAATGCACATCTACATTTAATCCTACTCCTCTTGCTCTTATTATCGAATCCATTAGATATGTATAAAATCCTTTTCTGCCCATTAATTCACAATCTGTTTCTTCTTCAAATGCTTGCCAATCAAATACAATCTTGTCTAGTCCTAATTGCTTTAATTTTTCAAATTCTTGTCTAGTAATTCCCTCAAAAGATTTTGGTGTTAACCATCTATCATAATATGCTTTCACATTTCTTTTTAATCTATCATTCCATGGTTCATGTTCTTCTATTTCTTTTAAATCTTGTTTACATTTATCTTTTATATTCTCAATCATTTCCATTGGCATTGCAGATGCTCTTTTTATTCCACTGGTAAATATAACTGTTCTAATTCCTTGGTTTTTACAAAATTTTACCATTTCAAATAAATCTAGGTGTAAAAATGGTTCTCCACCAGATATTGATAATTCTTCTATTCCACCTTGATTTATAAAATACAAAACTGTCTGTTTAAACTTTTCTAATGTAATTATTGTTTGTTTATCTTGTGACGAATTTGAAGAACAAAACTTACAATTATTAGGACATGTTTGTATTACTTCAAAGCATAAATCTTTTAACATATTTTCTCCTTTCCTTTTAATTCTAATTTATGATGATATTTACATTGTTCTCTCTATTTCTTCTTTAAGAAAATTATTTACAAATTCCCATCTATTTTTTATAAACTGTCCTTTTTTTACTAAATCATCAATCTCATCCCAAGTTGCCCATTTAGCATTTGACACTTCTTCTTCCTGAAATTTCATTTTAGATATATCGTAATCACATTTTAAAACATAAGTATCGACCCAAACATTGCCTGTTCTAAACTTTGTAATTAATTTCAAATTATTTTCATCAATGTCTATATTTAGTTCTTCTTTTGCTTCTCTTACAATAGTTTGCGATGAATTTTCTCCTAATATGACAGAGCCCCCTGTCATAGCCCATACATTAGGATCTAACATTTTTAATGGTGACCTTTTTTGAATCAAAATCTTATTTGCACTATTAAGTATCCATACATCTGCACCTAAATGATAAAAACCTCTTTCAAAAACTTTTTTATCATATTTTTTCATTATCTCTCCTGTAGGCTTTCCTTCTTCATCTAATACTTCCCATAATTCCATAAATTCATCTCCTATTTTTTTATTTTTTTGACTCAAAATAATTTATAGGTCAAATTTTTTTATTTTTTTGACCTATAAATTTTATTATCGAAGATAACAAGATTCCGAGGCATCCGACTGCAATCTTTTGATGTTTCTATAACTGCTTCTAAGAAAAATTTAATCCAAGCTATCATATCATTATGAGTTCTTACTCTTGTTAACATACATAATATGTATCTTCATTTTTTATCTTAATTTTCCTCCACATGCTTTATTCTTTAGTTTTCAATTTATATTTTCTATTCTTATTTGCTCCTTCTGCTACAATCATTTCTTCTTTCGCCATCTTTCCTAATATCGCTCTTGTTCTTTGCACTGATAATCCTAATAATTTGCTAACTATTATTGTTGTTATATATTCATTTTGTTGCAAATAATTCAAAATTTTATCGCTTGTTTTATTGCTTGTTTTATTGCTTGTTTTTGTATTATTTAAAATTTCGTTTAAATAATTAATATATTTATTCCTCTCTTGATTTGTTTTTTATAACATCAACTATTTCTTCCAACACTCTCATCGTATCTTCATAACTAATATCTTTTGCATAACTAAATTTACTTTGATAGTTTTTCCAATGTTCTTGAAGTGCATCACCTTCTTTTATGACTTCCATTATTTCATCTATATTATTCAATTTATCAATAGATTCTCTATACTCAAATTTCTTCACAATAGCTTGTCGTAACAATCCTTTATCAAAATTTTGTTGTTGAGTAGTCCATAAAATATAAATATCATAAAAATCCCTTGCTCTTGTAGTATCAACATTTCTAGATATAATTGTTTCAAATTTATCTGCTATTACAGTCTCCATATTATATGCTAATATTTCAATAGAACGGTCTTCAAACATTAAATCAAACTTATATTTTATTTCCTTTGGAGTAATAACATCTCCTGTTGTTATATCTAATTTCATAGGTACAACTAACTTATCAAACTTGGCATCTAATGATACTCTGTATCCTCCATATTCATCTTCTTGTCTTATTTCTTTTATTCCTCTAAATTCAAAAGTTACACCATCATCTAAATCCATCTTAAAAATATTGTCTAAGATATTTTCAAGATTATCTTTTTCTAAATCAAAACCTTTTATTGTTGCATCCATATCTAGTGTATTTCTCATATCTATTCCAACTATAGCTGTTATTAACATTCCACCTTTTAATATAAATTTATATTTATATTCTGATACAGAAATTCTTTCCAATAGTCTCTCTAGCATATAGTTTTGTAAGATAATATTTTCATTTACATCAACTTTTGCTGACATATTTTTTATCCATGCTTTTAGTTGTGCTCTATTTTTAGCTATCATAGCAAAACCTCCAGATATTTTCTTAGTTCATCTTCAATATTAAATATTTTTGCATATTTATGCAATTTAATAGAATTTCTATCTTTTCTATCAGCATATCTTTTCATGCTGTCAGTAAATAAAGCTATTTCAATTTTCTTTTTATTTCTTATAATATCGCATATTGTTCTTTCTAAATCATAGACTTTTACTTTATTTCCATAAGGTGTTTTCATTTCTGTAATACCTATTTCATATAATTCTTCTTTTAAATAAAAAAATTGATAGTTTTTATTTTTTATTAATATGTTATTATAATTGGTGGGTACTGTTAGTTGATATTTTATAGGTGTTCTATCGCATAAATCATGAAAATATAAAGCTGTTTCATGAGAGAATATACCTTTTTTACATATAGCTTGTGCTGTAAAATATGTATCCTCTATTGTATCCACACTTATATAAACACCTCTTGCAACTCTTTCAATTATCCCTCTTTCAATCATCCTTGTGAGAATTCTACTGTTAATTCCTAATTCTTCAACTTCTCTTGTTGTTATAATTCCATTTTTCTTATTTAATAATTTTTCAATTTTTTTAATATTATCCATCTCTATTTTTTCTCCTTTGTCGGAAGTCTTCGTAAATATTATATCATTTACGAAGATTTCCGACAAGTGTTTTATAGAATTTTCTTAAACTCTTGATTTCTATTTAATCTTATAATAGTTTTACATTTATTGTTGCACACTTGTAAAGTGTAGATTTTGTTGCATCTTCTACAAAGATAGTAATTATCCCCCGGCTAAGCCGGGGGCTTTTTACTCATAACGCCTAAAAGGCTATGTTACAAGCAGAGCCTCAAGGCTCATAGCTATTCCGACGCATGCGTTTCTCGTTACCCGTTAAACGGGTCTTTATATTCTTTTATTGATATTTGGTCATACATCATATCCTCTTGTAATTGATTTCTCACATATTCTGCTATTCTTTTTGCATTTTTACCTACCGTGTCTACATAGTAGCCACGGCACCAAAAGCTTCGTTGGCCAAATTTGTATTTCAAATTTGACCACCTCTGGAAAATTATGAGGCTGCTTTTGCCCTTTAATATTCCCATATATTTTGACACTGATAATTTTGGTGGTAT
>CALXWT010000055.1 GCA_944392445.1 uncultured Clostridia bacterium | reverse complement strand
AAATAAGAAAAGTGGCTTCGCCATATGTGCGTTTTGCTTTGCAAATACGCACAGCCCAAGGAAACTTAACCTTGTTGTATAGGAAAAATCTTCGATTTTTCCTATACAATAAAAAACGAGCAAGAGACCATTTTTAGGGACTCCTAGACGAGGAATCCACTGCCTCCTGCTAAATTTATATAAAGCTTTTTTAGCTTTATTACTATATTATATGTCATATTACATTATATTATACTATATTTATGTCAAACAATCAAACTTAATTATGAATTACATAAATTTTTATATAATTTGGTTGGGCTGGCTAGATTCGAACTAGCGCATGTTAGAGTCAAAGTCTAATGCCTTACCACTTGGCTACAGCCCAATGTTTATATTGCAATTGCTTGTTTCTTAATAATGGATTAAAATTTATGGGGTGGAAGATGGGACTCGAACCCACGGCCTCCAGTGCCACAAACTGGCGCTCTAACCAACTGCGCTACATCCACCATAAATGCAACTGCAGATATTATTTTACCCCATTTAAGAAGTTTTGTCAACTGTTTTTGGTATTTTTTGTTGCCCAGTTGTTAATTTTTTTATTTAAATTTCTCTCGAAGGATTAAAAAATAAGTAACAACTTTATTGCAATGTACTAAAATTTAGTACATTGCAACTTTGTTTTTATTATATTTCATTTTCTGTATATTATGCATTTTGCTATAAATTACTCAACTTCTCTTGCCCATATAATCAATCTCATTGTTGTATCGTCTGTACAAGTTGTTAATGAAATTTCTCTCTTTCCTTCTGTATCTCTATTCATATATGAAGAATCACTTGTACTTGTTTCATATTTTTTGTATATCTCATATTCTACTCTTTCTCCTGATGTATCTGTTATATATATTTTATCTCCATTTTGCAATCTCTTATTGTTTGAGAAGAAGCTACCATCTCTGTAGTTATGTCCTGCAAGAACTACGTTGCCAGGTTGGTTTAATCCAAGATTTGATGGATAAAGTTTTACTATTGCTACATTTAATGCATTTATACTACTTTGATAGTCTGGTATAATTGGGTATTCTACGTCTGTTTCTGGTATTTCTATATAACCTATTACATCATATCCCATATATGTTACTCCAGTTCCAGATTCGCTATCTCCATCGTCTGTTGTAGGGGTATCTTGATATAATGAATTTAAATCTATAGATGGTCCCACATCATTTAATATCGCATTATTTTCATCTGTAGTAGTATTTGTTGCCGTATCGTTTAACATATTCTTAAATTGATCTACTGCATCTGTTGCTGCCTGTTTTATATAATATTTTCTATATACTCGTATTCCAAAAAATATAAGCAATGCTACAATTATAATTATTACTATTATAAGGACTATTGTTAAGGTTTTACTATATTTATTATTAAACATATTTACTCCTCCTTTTTTATCCATTGTATATATTATACCACATTTTTTATATATAATCTATACTTTTTTGAATTTAAGCTTAAAGTTTACAAAAAATTTATTTTTAACCTACAATCTTGTCTCCGAGTTTTTTTCCGGCTAAAATATGGAAGTGAATATGTTTAACTTCTTGTCCTGAATCTTCACCACAATTTGAAATTACTCTAAATCCTTTTTCGGCAAAGCCTTCTTGCTTTGCTATTTTGTTTATGATTTGAAAAATATATGCAATTAAGTTGCTATCTTCTTCTGATACTTCTAGTAAAGTTTCTATATGCTTCTTTGGTATAACTAGTATATGAATTGGTGCTGCTGGATTTACATCATGAAATGCTATAACTTTATCATCTTCATATACTATTTTCGATGGTATTTCTTTATTAATTATTTTACAAAAAACGCAATTATCCATTATTTTATATTCTCCTTCTTAAGTTATTAATTTTTTATTAGACACACTTTTTTATTTTTTATATGCTTTATAGTCCGTCCAATGACCTGACAATTTTTTATCGTTTAGACCTGTCCCAGAACACGACAACATTGTCGAAAAAGAGCCTGTCCCTAAACATGACATTATTCTAGAATTGCTTTTATTCTTCTTACTCCTGCTGAACTAGACTCTTCTTTTAATATTTTAAAGTGTCCTAATTCTCCTGTATGAGTTACATGAGGTCCACCACAAATTTCTTTGCTAAAGTCTCCTATTGTATATACTTTAACTTTTTCTCCATATTTGCTTTCAAATAATCCCATTGCTCCAGATTTTTTTGCCTCTTCTAGTGTCATTTCTTCACATGTTACTGGTAAATCTCTTTTTATTTGTTCATTTACTATATCTTCTACTTGTTGTAATTGCTCTTTTGTCATTTTTTCTGGATGAGAAAAGTCAAATCTTAATCTTTCTGTTGTAATGTTTGAACCTTTTTGTGTTGCATGTTCTCCTAAAACTATTTGTAATGCCTTATGAAGTAAGTGTGTAGCTGTATGATAGCTAATTGTTTTTTCATTTTGCTCTGCTAATCCACCTTTAAATTTTTGCTCGCTTCCTAGTCTTGATTTTTCTTGGTGCTCTTTAAATAGTTTATCGAACTCTGAATTATCTATGGTAAATCCTTGCTCTCTTGCTAAGTCTGCTGTAATTTCTGGTGGGAATCCATAAGTTTCATATAATTTAAATATAGTTTGTCCATCTATTACATTTTTATTCTCTGCTTTTGCTTTATTTATATATTTTTCAAATTCTTTTTCTCCATGTGCAAGTGTTTTTATAAACTTGTCCTTTTCTTCGATAATTACTTGTTTTATTGTATCCCTATTTTTATCTAGTTCTGGATACATATCTTTTAAAATATCTATATCTAAGTCAATTAGGCTCTCAAGTTCATTTAAGTCGATTTGTAATTTATTTAAGTGTCTTGACATTCTTCTTATTAGTTTTCTTAAAACATATCCTCTATCTATGTTTGATGGTCTTCCTCCATCAGCTATAACCATCATGCTTGCTCTTAAGTGCTCTGCTACTATTCTTCTGCTTTCTAAACTATCTGCTTTTGCAAGTTCTTGCAATTTATTCATTACTGGTGCAAAAAGTTCTGTATCAAAAGGTGTTTCTTTGCCTTGTAATAACATTGTCATTCTTTCTAGACCTAAGCCTGTATCAACATTGTGTTGCTTTAGCTTTGTATATGTGCCGTCTTTTGATTTATAGTATTCCATAAATACATTATTCCAAATTTCGACATATTTACCACAATCACATGATGGTTGACAGTCTGGTCCACATGCTGGCTTTCCTGTATCGTAAAACATTTCTGTATCTGGTCCACATGGTCCTTCTTCTCCTGCTATCCACCAGTTGTCATCTTTCCCATAATAATAGATTCTATCTTCTGGTATTCCTGCTTTTTTCCAACATTCTGCAGTTACAGTATCTCTTGGAGCATCTTCATCTCCTGCAAAGCAAGTAACTGATATCTTTTCTACAGGTATTCCAAGTTCTTTTGTTAAAAACTCAAAACTCATAGCTATAGACTCTTCTTTAAAATAATCACCTAGTGACCAGTTTCCAAGCATTTCAAAATATGTTAAGTGTCTGTTATCCCCTACTTCGTCTATATCATTAGTACGTAAGCATTTTTGATAATCTGTAAGCCTTGTTCCTTCTGGATGTTTTTCTCCCAATAAATATGGCACCAAAGGTTGCATACCAGCTGTTGTAAATAATACAGATGGATCGTTCTCTGGTATTAGTGGGCTACTGGGTATTATTTTATGCCCATGATTTTTAAAATAATTTAAATATTTATTTCTTATTTCTATTGCCTTCATATATATTCCCCTATTCTTTGTTAAACTATTCTAATGTTTGTTATTAGACATAAAAATTATATTACATAATTTAACAAATTGCAATAGTTTAGCGTGGACAAAAGGGACTACTTTCTTTTGTCCACGCTTATTGCCAAAGTCAACAAGATTCTAATGTACCCGACTGAAATCTTTGATTAATGTGTCGGGTTAGATTCTTTTCTTATGTATTATCCTTGATTCCGAAGATAAATTTTACAATTCCTCTTAGGAATTTTGGAACTTTTTTTACAACTATAGTCATATTTATTCCCTCCTTAGCAATAAATAGTTTAAGAACATAGCCACATTAGTCCTACTGCAACAACTATTATTCCTATTATAAATAACCATCCTGATAGCGGAAGCAATAATACTAAAAGCATACCTAGCCCCAATCCGATTAAACAAACTGCTAATGTTTTTTTTAAGATTTTACACATTTTCACATTATTACCTCCCATCATTTGTATATTATATTAGTTCTCTTTTTGGTTTGTTACCATTTTATGTTAGTTTGCTTTGCATAATAGAAATAGTATTGTAAAATTGCTAATTTTGTGGTTTAATAGTAGTATTGGAGGAATTAGTTATGGAAAAAGATGTAGCAATAAAAATAATAGATATTTTGAAAGAAACCTATCCAGATGCAAAGTGTAGCCTTGATTTCAGTACTCCTTTTGAAATGTTAGTTGCAGTTATACTTTCTGCTCAATGCACAGATGAAAGAGTTAACAAAACCACTCCATCAATATTTTGCAAATATTCTACTCCAGAGGATTTTAACAACATGCCATTGGAAACGTTAGAAGAACTTATACATCCTTGTGGATTTTATAAAAACAAAGCAAAAAACATAAAGCTTACAGCTAAGAAAATTGTAGAGGAATTTAATGGAAAAGTGCCAGATAATATGGAAGATTTATTATCTTTACCTGGAGTTGGAAGAAAAACTGCAAATGTAGTAATGTTAGAAGCTTTTAACAAACCTCAAGGCATTGCAGTAGATACTCATGCTAAAAGACTATCTAACAGAATCGGCTTTTCATCTGAACAAACTCCTGAAAAAATAGAGCAAGATTTATTAAAACTTTTCCCTTATGAGTATTTGAAAGATATAAATCATATTTTAATATATCATGGTAGAGCAATTTGTACTGCACGCTCACCAAAATGCGATTCTTGCCCTATAAATTCATATTGTAAAAGTTTTAAAGCTAATAAATTGTAATTATAGTATTTATAAGCTCTATTTTGCAATTATATTTTAAGTTAAAAAAATTATAATTCTTACATATTTTTTCAATTTCACCTCATAATATAAATTGTGGGGTGCTTTATTTTGATAAATATAAATTGTTCTTGTGATTGTAAATATCAAATTGACGGCAAATGTTTTTTACAAGATGTTAAATCTCAGAAAATCACTGTAAATCCTTTAAATAAGGAATGTATTTATTACACAAAAAAATAATTGACAAACCTCTCTTTAAATTATATTATATGTATGTATTTTAAGGAGGGATTTTTTTGAAAAGTTATTTATTTAAAATAATATTATGCATTTTTTTAGTGCTGGTAGTTTCATCTACTTTCGTTCTTGCAACTGACGAAAACATACCAGAAAATCAAGTTGTGTCTACAGATGAGAACATCAATGCTACATCTGAAAGTGGAGAAATATTGGCAACTTATGAAACTAATTACGACCTAGTTTATTCAGATATGTACTTGCTTGATAGCAATGTAGAGGTATCACAAGTTGTAGACGGAAACGTATTTGTTTATGGTGGAACAGTTAAAGTTACAGGTGCAATTAGTGGAAACCTTTTTGTACTTGCTGAGAACTTGGACATTAGCGAAGATGCAATAATTCAAGGAAGTATATTTGCATTAGCAAATAATATAACAATTTCTGGTATCGTTTCTGATGTATATTCAATGAGTAACAACTTTAATTTAGAAGAAAAAGCTATAGTTAGTAGAAATATATACATAATGTCCGGTGCTACTAATTTGTCAGGTCAAATCTCTAGAGATGCTTATATTTCTACAAGAGATTTAAGTTTTAGCGAGGATGCTAAAGAAGTGATAAAAGGTGATTTGAATTACAGTTCATATAACGAAGTAGAACTAGACGAAGGCGTTGTTAGTGGAGAAGTAAATTTCAAGCAATTTGAAGATAGTGTTCAAAGCATCGGAACTATAGTGCTTAATATTGTTTATAGTGCTGTAGTATCATTAGTTTTCTCTGTTGCAATAATACTAGTATCTTTATGGTTTGCTCCAAAATTCAAAGACAGAGCTGCTGAAATAGTAGAAAAGAAAAATTTATCAGCATTTGGTTTCGGACTACTTGTTTTCTTCGGTGGAATACTAGCTACACTTATCTTGCTATTATTTACATACGGATTTGGTGCAAGCATTGGAGTATTCTTAGTAGCTATAGTAATTATGGCATACATTGCATCTAGTACAGTATTTAGTATGTCTATTGGAGCATTGATTGCTAAAAAAATCAAATCTGAAAAGGTTGGCATTTATGTACTATTTGCTTTATTAGTTGTACTAGCACTTAACTTAATAGGATATATACCATACATTGGTGGCCCAATAAAATTTATTGCTTCAATGGTAGGTTTAGGTATCCTTTGCATAAATGCATACAAGAGAAAAGACTTAGTCTCAGGCAAAACAGAATAATGTCGGGTTTGGGTGTCATGTTTGGGGACAGGTCTAAACGAGACAACACTGTCATACTTAGGGACAGGTCTATTCTATTAGATAAAATCTTTTAAGTTGATTTTTCCAAAACAATAAAAGAATCTACATTTTAACTAAGTTTATTAGTTATAATGTAGATTTTTTTGTAATACTGTATATGTAATGTTATAGTGATTACTCTCCCTTTAATTTTTCTACCGTTTCTTTATAATTATCTGAATCAATTATACTAGTTCCTGCAACAACAATATCGCACCCTGCTTCTTTCAATTCTTCTACGTTGTTCTCATTTATACCACCATCAGCTTCTATATCTACCTCAAGTCCATTTTTATCTATATATTCTTTTAGTGTCTTTATTTTCTCTATAGTTTCTGGTATTAGTTTTTGGCCACCTTTACCTGGCTCCACTGTCATAACAAGCACAGTATGGACATAAGGAAGTATATTATATATTTTTTCTACATCTGTATTTGGTTTGATACTTACTCCTACCTTGCAATTATTGTCTTTAATATACTCTATCCACTCCTTCAATTCATTTTCATCTTTTGCAGATTCATAATGTACAGTTATATTTCGTGGTTCAAATATTAAATAACTCTTTATGTATGACATAGCATCTTTAACCATCAAATGTACGTCTAATGGTAGGTTCGTTATAGTATTCAAGTATTCTGTATACTCGGTCATAAGACTTGTTGTGTTATTTTCCACAAACTCTCCATCCATGACATCTATATGAAAATAATCTATTCCTGATGTTTCTAAATTATAAAATGTTTTAATACAATTTTCTTTCTTCACACTTAAAATTGAAGCTGAAACTTCCATCTTTTTTCCTCCTTCTGGCACTTTGGTGCCTGTCACTATACCTGACAGTATTGTCTCATTTAGACCTGTCCCCAAACCCGACAACTTTGTCGCATTTAAGCCTGTCCCCAAACCCGACAGCTTTGTCGCATTTAGGCCTGTCCCCAAACCCGACA
>CALXWT010000054.1 GCA_944392445.1 uncultured Clostridia bacterium | reverse complement strand
AAAAAACAATTTAAAGAATTTGGAAGCAGAATATAAAGTTTTAATCTCACAGAGAATAAAAGAAATAGCAAGTTCTTCAAGAGACAAAAAGGAATTTATAGAAAATACATATAGAAGTTTAGAAGAAGAAAAGTATAAAGAAATAGAAAAAACAAAAAAGAAATTACAAGAGTTGCAAAATGAAGATTTAGAAATAAAGCAAGAAAAAATGAAGCAAACAATAGACTATTTTAATCAAATTATAGAAGCGGAAGTACCAGATAAAGCGATACTAAATATGCTAATTGATAAAATTTATATTTATCACGACAAATCTGTAAAATTTGAATTAAAAATAGATATAAATAAAATAATATAATAAAAAGCGAAAAACAATTATCTTTCGCATAATAAAAAAGTGGTTCAACTGTGTGAGCACAATCACAACATTATGCTGGTGTAGCATTTGATGTAGGGCAAAGACTTAGCCAAACTCAAAGAACTAGACTGTGGAATTCTGCAAATAATTCCGGAGTATGGAGTTATGTAGAACCTATTTCATTAACACCAACTTGGGTGCATTTTGATAAAAGATTCGGAACACCAGCATGTAGTACAGGAGGATTTCCACAATTAAAAAGAGGAAGTTTAAGTAACTATGTATTAATAGCACAAGATGATTTGAACACATTGGGGTATAGGACAGGTGGATTAGATGGAATATTTGGCTCAGCAACACAAGATGCAGTAAGACGTTACCAAGCATCAGTGGGCTTAACTGCCGATGGAATAGTGGGGTGTAACACTTGGAGGTCATTGCAAGAAGCTGTTGTAGGAACTGGAAGAACTAGCACTACGATAGACTAGAAGTAAATTTCTAGTCGGCTTTTTGTTATAATTTGTGATTATATTTAGAAGTCAAAGAATGTCTAGTAACAAAAAAATTAAAAAAAATTTACAAAAATACTTGCATTTTCTAAATACTTGTATTACAATTTAATCGAAGTGGAGAGAAGTGGTAGAAAGTGGTTTAAAAATGGAGTGAGGTGAAACAAAGTGCTTATCGGTGAATATGAACATTCTCTAGATGCAAAAGGCAGACTAATAATGCCAGCAAAGCTTAGAGAAGACTTGGGTGAAAAGTTCATAATAACAAAGGGACTTGATGGGTGCTTGTTTGGATTTTCACAAACAGAATGGACAAACTTCGAAGAAAAATTAAAAACACTTCCACTTACAAACAAAAACGCAAGAGATTTCGTAAGATTTTTCCTATCAGGAGCAACAGAATGCGAAATAGATAAACAAGGTAGATTTCTAATTGCTAGTAACCTAAGAGAATATGCAGGAATGGAAAAAGAAATTGCAATAATCGGTGTAGGTACTAGAATTGAAATCTGGAACAAAGACAAATGGAAGAAATACAATAGTGATGAAAACATTTCAGCTGATGAAATTGCGGAAAATATGACAATGTTAGGTATATAACTTTTATTAAAAAGTTTATATAGAAACAAACAAAAGATAAAGAATTAATGAACAAAAGATGTTAATCCTCATTTGTTAACTAAAGATAAAGTATAAAATTTAAACTAAAGAAAAACTTAAGACCACAAAAGATAACTTAAACAAAAGATATTTTTTACAAAAGAAAAAAATAACAAATTACAAAAGATAAATTAAAAGAAAGATTAAAACAAAAGTTTTTATTAAACAAAAGATATTTTAATTCTCAAAAGATAAAATGTTGATTGTTTATACATAAATATTAACTAAGGATAAATTATTAATAAACCAAAGAAGAATAACAAACTAAAGAAAAAAATTACTAAAAAGTAATTTAAAGTGACACACAGTTGGTATATTTTTATACCAACTGATTGTGCTATAATGAAAATTTTGCTATGAGGTGTGCAATTTGGAGTTTAAACATAAACCAGTATTATTAAATGAAGTAATAGAAGGACTAAATATAAATCCAGATGGAATATATGTGGATGGTACTCTTCGGAGGAGCAGGTCATAGTGAAGAAATTTTAAAAAGATTATCAAACAAAGGTCTACTTATAGGAATTGACAGAGATGAAGAAGCTTTAGATGCTGCTAAAAAGAAATTAGCAGAATATGAAAATGTAAAATATATCCATGGGAACCATGATGAAATAAATAATATATTATCTTCTATAGGAATAGAGAAAGTTGATGGAATTTTGTTAGACTTAGGAGTATCTTCATACCAGTTAGATGAAAGAAACAGAGGCTTTAGTTATATAGGAGATGCAAAGCTTGATATGAGAATGGATAAGACTCAAAAGCTAACAGCTGAAGATGTAGTGAATGAATACCCAGAAGAAAAATTAGCAGACATTATATACAAATATGGCGAAGAAAGATTTTCTAGAGTAATTGCTAAAAATATATGCAACCAAAGAAAGGTAAAAAGAATAGAAACAACAGGAGAATTAGTAGAAATAATAAGAAATTCTATTCCAAAAGCAAAGCAAAATGATGGACATCCAGCTAAGAGAACCTTTCAAGCAATTAGAATAGAAGTAAATAACGAACTAGAGCCATTATATAACACTACATTAGAATCGATAAAGTTATTAAAAGAACATGGTAGATTAGCTATAATTACATTTCATTCCCTAGAAGATAGAAGTGTAAAAGAGGCATTTATAGAAGCTGAAGGTAGATGTACTTGTCCAAAAGATTTACCATATTGTGTGTGTGGATGCAAGTCTTATGGGAAAGTAATCACTAAAAAGCCAATCTTACCAAGCAAAGAAGAGCAAGAAGAAAACGCAAGAAGTAAAAGTGCAAAACTAAGGATATTTGAGAGGATATCGAAGAATAATTAGATAAAGCATAAATGTATCAATGCAGTGAAAAAATATATAAAGATAAAATAATTGAAAAAACTAGCGGATAAGAAAAGAGGTGAAAAAAACTTATGGCAAACTATAGGTATAATAGGTACCAATATGAAACTAGCCCAAGAAAACTAGAACCAGAATATGAACCAATAAAAACTCCATATTCAAATAAAAAGTCATCAACAGTAAAGAAAAAACAAGAAAAGGTTCAACCAAAAAAACATTTAAAAAGTCAAGTAAAAACAGTTGTATATATAGGCTTAATATTTGCTAGTTTAGTTGTTATAAGTTATAGAAATTCACAAATAAACGAAAGCTTTAATGAGAATGAAAAGCTAAAAACAAGTTTGGCAGCTATACAAAAGGAAAATGAACAACTAAGGGTAAATCTGGAAAACAGTTTAAATTTATCTAATATAGAACAAATAGCAGAAAAAAGATTAGGAATGCAAAAACTAGATAATAGTCAGAAAGTTTATGTAAGTTTAGACAAGCAAGACTATGTGGAACCAGCAAGTGAGGAAGTAGTTATGGAAGAAGAAAAAAGCTGGTTTGAACAATTACTTGATACTTTATTAGGAAGATAGAAGACTAAAATATGTGAGAATATTTTAGTCTTTTTTTTGCCTTCTTGAATACAATTATTTTAGGAATATATTATTAGGGCAGTACATATTTTTTATTTATATTTACGCCCCCCCTACATCGAACAAACTGTAAAAACTACGTATTCACTTCGTTTAACAGTTTGTAACTCGCTGGTCCCCACCTTAAGGACTTCAATATAAATAAAAAATATGTACTGCCCTATAAGTAGAAAAATTGAAAGGTTTAGCTATTATGAGGAAAGTGAAATTAAGACAGAAGAAAAAGATAGATAAGCCACTAAAGCCTAGGTTTGATAAAACTGAAATAAATAAAATAAAAAAGGAGAAAAAGAATGTAGAGAACATAGAAAAATTAAAAAAGAAGTTTGAGAATAAGCAGAATAAAAAATATAAAAAGCAAATTAAAGAAGCTAAAGAAGAAAAATTTAAGCAAGAGGGTAAAAATAGTGACATAAGTAGAAAAAAGAGAATGAAAATATGGCTCATATTAGTTATAATTGTTTCTGTTCTTTTCGTAATAAGGATTGCGTGGATACAATTTGTTGATGGAGATAGACTAAAACAAATGGCACTAGAGCAACAAAGCATTGATAGAGCAGTAAGTCCTAGAAGAGGAACAATATATGATGCTACAGGTAAAAATGTATTGGCTATAAGTAGCACAGTAAATACTATAACTGTTAATCCGAATAACATATCAAAAGAAAACAAAGAGAAGGTAGCAGAGGCTCTAGCAAATATTTTTGATTTGGATTATGAAACTGTTTTAAAAAAAGTTAAGAAAAACAGTTCTATAGAAACTATAGCTAAAAGAGTAGATAAAGATAAGGCAGACGAACTAAGAATATGGATGGCAGACAATAATATTGAAGTCGGAATAAATATAGATGAAGATACAAAAAGATATTATCCATATAATAGCTTGGCATCGCAAGTAATAGGCTTTTGTGGTTCGGATAATCAAGGGTTAGACGGAATAGAAGCTATATATGAAGAAGAACTGCAAGGAGAAAAAGGAAGAATAACAAAGGTAACTGATGCAAACGGAGGAGAAATAGAAGGAGAGGGAGAAAATTATATACCAGCGACAGATGGAAATGATTTAGTGCTAAGTATTGATGCTACTATACAGGGAATTGCAGAAAAATATTTGAAAGAAGCTTGCATAGATAATGAGTGCACAGATGGTGGAAACATAATAGTAATGAACCCAAAAACTGGAGATATTTTAGCAATGGCAGGCTATCCAGATTACAACTTAAATGAACCGTACGAGACAACAATAGAAGAATTAAAAGCTGGCTGGGATGACTTATCTGAAACAGAGCAAATACAAGAAATGCAAAAGGTTTGGAGAAACAAGGCTGTAGCAGATACGTATGAGCCAGGCTCTACTTTTAAACTGATAACTGCGTCAGCTGCTTTAGAAGAAGGAATTACTACTACAGACAAGGAAGGAGAGTTCTGTTGCACGGGTGGAATTACCGTGGCAGGAGTTAGAATTAGTTGTTGGAGGTATTATAATCCACATGGCTCAGAAAGCTTAAGAGAGGCACTAAAAAATTCCTGTAACCCAGTATTTATAGGGCTAGGGCAAGAATTAGGAGTAAGCAAATATTATGACTATTTAGAAAAATTTGGCCTATTAAGGAGAACTGGAATAGACCTTCCAGGAGAAGCTGGAAGTATTTTCTTAAGTGAGGACAAAGTAGGACCTGTAGAACTTGCAACTATATCATTTGGGCAAAGATTTGAAATTACACCAATACAAATGATTACAGCAGTAAGTACCATAGCAAATAAAGGTGTGTATGTAAAACCTAGAATTGTAAAGCAAATAATAGATAGTGAAACAGGTGAGGTAACCAATATGCCTGTAGAAGAAGGAGAAAGAGTAATATCTGAAGAAACTGCAGAAGGCATACTTAGTATGATGGGTACAGTTGTTGCAGAAGGAACAGGAAAAAACGCACAGGTACAAGGATACTCTATAGGAGGTAAAACTGGTACATCAGAAGATGGAGTAAACACAGGAAAGTACGTAACTTCATTTGTGGGAGTTGCACCAGTATCTGAACCAGAAGTTGTAGTATTAATTACATTATACAACCCAACAGGTGAAGGAGGACATCAAGGAGGTGGAGTTGCAGCACCGATAGGCTCACAAGTATTAGGCGAAGTGCTTCCATATTTAGAGGTGCAAAAGGATAATGTATCAGAAGAAGATGTTAAAATAGAAGTCGAAACACCTAATATAGCTGGAATGACAGTAGGAGAAGCCAAAAAAGAACTTGAAAAACTAAATTTAGAAATAAGTTACGAAGAAACAGAAGAGGATATTTCAGATAAAATTATAACTAATCAAGTACCTACAAGTGGTGTAAAAATTTATGAAGGCACAAATGTGGTTGTGGAGTACTAAAGCAAAAAACAAGAAAAAATTGTCAAACTATGTACAAAAAGAAAAATTAGTTATATAATGTAAAAGGCGTATTTTAATTATAGTATAAATTACTTAATATAATATTCGTAAGGATTTATATTAAACAGAGAAAGATTAAAATAATCTAGCTCAGTGCCTTAGGAAAGGAATGAAATTAATTATGGAATTAAAAAGTATTTTATCAGGATTAGAAGGACTTAAAGTAAGAGGAAATCTTGATGTGAATGTTAAAGCAATAAAAAACAATTCTAAAACAGTAGAAGAAAATGATATGTTTGTTGCCATCAAAGGCTTTGATGATGACGGGCATAAGCATATAAAAGAAGCCATAGAAAATGGCGCAAAAGTGATACTTGCAGAGGAAGATAAAATAGATAAAAATATTATAAAAGAAATTCCAGAAGATATTGTTCTAATACTAACTAAGGATACCAGATATGCCCTAGCAATAGTTGCGTGCAATTTCTATAAAAATCCATCTAAAAAGATGAAATTAATAGGAGTTACAGGAACTAAGGGAAAAACAACAACTACATATATGATAAGAGATATACTAGAAAAACACGGAATAAAAGTAGGACTAATAGGAACAGTTGCCTCTTATGTTGGAGATAGAAAAATTGCAGATAACGAAAATACAACACCAGAAAGCTTAAAGCTACAAGAAATATTCAGTAAAATGTTGGAAGAAAAGTGCGAAGCTGTGGTAATGGAAGTATCATCACAAAGTCTAAAATTAGAGAGAGTAGCTGGATGTGACTTTGATATAGGTGTATTTACTAATTTTGCAGAGGACCATATTAGTAGTAAAGAGCATCCAGATATGGAAGATTATTTTAATTCAAAAGTTACGCTATTTAAAATGTGTAAAAAAGGCTTTATAAATGCTGATGATGTATATTCTATAATGCTTCCAAAACTAGTTCCAGAATGTCAATTTACATCTTATGGAATAGATAATCATTGTGATTTACTTGCAAAGGATATTACTGTAACAAATCAATATGCAGATTTTAAAGTAAAAATAGGAGACAAAAATGAAAGAGTAAAAGTATCTATTCCTGGAAGATTTAGTGTATACAATAGTTTAGCAGCAATAGCAGTAGCTATGCAATTCGGATGTAATAGTGAAGAAATAAAAGGAGCACTAGAAAATATTAGAGTACCTGGAAGAAGTGAGCTGGTAGACAACAAGCTTGGTTTAACAATTATGATAGACTATGCACATACACCAGAGAGCTTAGAAAAAATATTATCAGCAGTTAAAATATATACAAAAGGAAGAGTTATTTCTGTGTTTGGCTGTGGTGGAGATAGAGACAAAAACAAAAGACCAATGATGGGCGAGGTTTCTGGCAGAGTAGCAGATTACACAATTATTACCTCAGACAATCCAAGAACAGAAAATCCAGAAGAAATAGTAAAAGATATAGAAGAGGGAATAAAAAAGACAAACGGAAAATACGAGTGCATAGTAGATAGAAAAGAAGCAATAAGGAAAGCAATAAAAATGGCAAACAAAAGGGATATGATAGTGCTTGCAGGAAAAGGACACGAACAATATCAGGAAATAAATAAGAAGAGAGAGCCTTTTGATGAGAGTGAGATTGTTAATAACATAATTGAAGAGATGATGCAGTAGAAGATATTTTTTTCTACTGTAAATAAAGGGAGCCTGTCCCCAAACCCGACAGAAATGTCGTAAAAGAGCCTGTCCC
>CALXWT010000053.1 GCA_944392445.1 uncultured Clostridia bacterium | reverse complement strand
AGATGAACTCTTTCCATAAAATTATTTAAGAATTTCTAACTCAAAGTACTCTCCATTCCATATTTTCATACTTTTTTATAAGCCCACTCGTACATAATAGTAAAAGACAATGTGCATAAATCTGTACTTAAAAAATTAAAAACCTAACATTTTTTTCTAGTTATAATTTATCGCCTTTCTACAAATACTATTTTTGATAATACCAAGTAACGAAAAAGCTTTTAACATTTTCTAATAATTCTAATTCGAATGGAGGCGGGTATATGAATCAAATATTGTACAATTGTGATTGGAATAACGAACGTCACATAAATATTAGCAAAGACTTTGTATCTAGTTCGGCTGTTTTGCGTCATCAAAAACCTCTTATAACTAGCAAAGAAAATAAATCTACAAATTCTGATAGGTGGTACAAAATAATCTTCTATGTCTCTCTGTTTTTCTTAATTTTCTTTGTAGCTCTATTTCTAATACGCCTATATAAAAATAGTAAAAATGAAGAAATATCTAAAAAATTAACCTCATCCTATTCTATTTCTACTATGTATACTAATTCGGATACTAATAATTATTCTACTACATACAATGAAAGTGCACCTTTTGTAATACGGAATAATTAAAATAGATAAAATCAATTTAAATTATTCTATTTTATCTATTAGTAATAATGATTTATTAAATATCTCTGTTTGTAGATTTGCAGGTCCACTGCCAAATGAAATTGGAAATTTATGTATAGCTGGTCATAATTATGTTGATTATAAATTTTTTAGTAGACTTAACGAACTTGTAATTAATGACGAATTAACTATATATGATTTAAGCGGAAATAATAAAACCTATAGTATATATGATATATATGAAACTGAACCAGATAATATATCGTGCTTGTTTCAAAATACAAATGGATTAAGAATAGTTACACTTATTACTTGTAACAATGTTAATGGAAAAAGATTAGTAATACATGCAAAAGAAATACCTTAATTAGGTATTTCTTCTAGTTAATTTATTTATAAACTTTGATAATCTCTTATTTTCTTATATGCATAAATTGCTAAAACAACACAAACAATTATGAAGAACATTACAGTTATGTCCTCTGTTACACCTGTCTGAGGGAGATTATTTCCTGAAGATGTATTGGTTGTTGGTTGAATTACTGAATTTTGGTTTGCTGTTAAGTTAGCTGTTATTTGATTTGCTATAATTTGGTTCTCAGCAATTTGATTAGCTATCATTGCATTTGTTAACGTTTCGTTTGCTGTAACTTCATTGGTTGTGGTGTTAGCACCAAGACTATTTGTATTAATTATATTCTCTAAATCTATATATCCAGATGCATATACTTGAGTACATATACCTATTATTAATAGTAAAATAACTAATAAAGCTACAATTTTTTTCGAATTTAACATATCTTTCCTCTCCTTCTTCTTTGGATACATTTCTCTTATTATTTATCATTTTCTAATTTTTATGCATGAATAATAAACACTCACAATATTATTTTACTCTTTTTTTATGTTTTCGTCAATATTTTTTTTAAAATAATATAGTTGTAATAATATTGTAACATTTTTGTAATACTAAACATTAAATCTAAATAATACAATGTCACCTTCTTGCATAATATATTCTTTTCCTTCTGACCTTACTAAGCCTTTTTCTTTAGCTGCTACCATATTACCTTCTCTAATTAAATCTTCATAAGATACAATTTCTGCTCTTATAAAGCCTCTTTCTATATCACTATGTATTTTTCCTGCTGCTTCCGGAGCTTTTGTTCCTTTTTTTATTGTCCATGCTCTAACTTCTTGCTCTCCCGCTGTTAAAAACGACATTAGCCCTAATAAATTATAGCTTGCTTTTATAACTTTGTCCAAACCAGATTCGCCAAGACCTAATGCATCAAGCATTTCCTTTTTATCTTCTCCTTCTAAGCTTGCCAACTCTTCTTCTATTTTTACACAAAGAGGAATTACTTCTGCATTTTCTGCTTTTGCATATTCTACTACTTGTTTTACATTTTCATCTTCATCTGCTGTTGCAAGTTGGTTTTCAGATACATTTGCAATATAAAGTATTGGTTTTAAAGTTAATAAATATGCATCTTTTAGTATTTCTTGCTCATCTTCATTATATTCTAATGTTCTAGCAGACTTGCCTTCTTCCAATGTAGCTCTAATTCTTTCATATAAATTTAGTTCTATTTCAAATTTTTTATCAGCTTTTATTTTCTTTTTAGCTGAATCAATTTTTTTGTTAACAGTTTCTATATCTGCAAAAATTAATTCTAGATTGATTGTTTCTATATCTCTTTTAGGATTAATATTTCCATCAACATGCACAATGTTTGTATCTTCAAAACATCTTACTACCTCGCAAATTGCATCTACTTCACGAATATGTGATAGAAATTTATTTCCTAGCCCTTCGCCTTTACTTGCTCCTTTTACCAAACCTGCAATATCAACAAATTCTATTATTGCATGAGTTGTTTTTTTAGCATTGTACATTTTTGTAAGTACTTCTAATCTTTCATCTGGTACAGGTACAACACCAACATTTGGTTCTATGGTACAAAATGGATAATTTGCACATTCTGCACCAGCATTTGTTATTGCATTAAACATTGTACTCTTTCCTACATTTGGTAATCCTACTATTCCTATTTTCATTTTCTATTTCATTCCTTTCCTAAAGCACAAATCTAATTGAAAAAGTTACTAATTTTCTAAGCTTACTCCCCACTAGTTGTTATTTCATTTGTAACATCATCTTCTTTGATGTCATTAGTCAAATTATTCGTATTTGTTACATCATTTATTGGATTATTTATCACATCGTTAGTCATGCCATTTACAATATCGTTTATCGGTTCGTTCACCACATCATTAATTATATCGTTTACTGGCTCGTCTATAACTTCATTAGTAATATCATTTAGTGGTTCGTCTACTATATCGTTTACTATGTCATTTACTTTATCATTGTTATCATCTTTTTTGTCATCTTCATTATCATCTTTTTTATTTTCTTCTTCCTCTAGTTTTTTCAAGTATTCTGGCCATGGATTATTCGGATCAGGATCTGTTGGGTCCCAACCTCTTACATTTTCTGGAGCATCCGAAATTTTCATCGTGCTTGGTTTTCCTAGTGGTCCAGGATTTGAACTAGAATAAAATTCTACTTGTGTTCCTACTGGGCAATTATAGTAAAGCCATTTTGCATCTTCTACAGTTAATCTTACGCATCCCATAGATACTCTTTGTCCTAATTGATCATACGCCCAATATTCTAGTGAAGATTTATCTCCCGACTCTAAGTATGGAACAGAATGGAACAATATTCCGTCGTAAATATGTGTAGAATATTGTCCGTATACATCTCCATATAATGGCCACCAGTTACCTTTTGCCAATGTTCTGTAGGTTCCCGATGTTGGAGTATATGTTCCTGTTGAACATACCATAGCTCTTACTGGAACAGTATAATTTCCATTTGAATCTTTTGTATACACAGTTACTACTTGTGCTCCATAATTTACTTTTATATAATATTTATCAACTTCTGAAGAAATTTTATTTTCTTTTTTTAATTTTTCATACTCTTCTTCATTCTTTTTTTTCAATTCATCTTCATTCTCTAATTCTGTCTCTATTTCATTTGCGTTTTGAATAATATTTTCATCTTTCTCACTATTCAAAGCTGAAACAGATTCTAAATTTATATTTAATAAACTTGCATTAGCCTCTACCGTTTTTTTATAGAATATATATTCCCATACTCCAATAGTAACAGTAAAGGTAATAATCATAGCTCCTAGTATAGCAAATGCAGCTGTTTCATCTTCTACTTTTCTTTTTAAAAGTTCTTTGAATTTTTCCATTTGTGAATTCCCCTCTTACCTAAAATTAAGAGCAAATAGACTTTTAGTCTCTTTATGCTCTTAATTCTTTAAGTTTTAGAACTAATTTCGACTTTATTCGTCCTTTATTTGTTTAAATACATATCAAAGCAAAGAAGTCGCTTTTGTTCATATAGATTTGAGTTTTGGAGCTTCCAGACGGAATTGAACCGTCGACCCCAGCCTTACCATGGCTGTGCTCTACCTACTGAGCTATAGAAGCACTTATTCTTGTTTTAAGCCCTTTATAGCTTTTTTGCGTATACGTTGTATTGCATTATCGATGGATTTTACAGGTGTATCTAAATCTTCTGCAATTTCTAGGTAGCTTTTTCCATTTATATATTTATTTAACACTTTCTTTTCAAAATCACTAAGAGATTTATCAATTGTATTTTCTATATTTTGATAGTACTCTTTTTTGGTTATAGTATCTAGTGGATCTTCTATTAAAGCAGTATTAAAAATGTCAATTAATGAAGCATCGCTTTTTCCATCCTCTTCATCATAAGCAGAAATATTTAAAGATAAATATGAATTAAGTGGCATATGTTTTTGTCTATTAGAGCTTTTTATAGCTGTTATAAGTTGTCTTTCTATGCACATGTTAGCAAAACTCTTAAATGAATTTTTCATATCAGACTTATAGCTTTTAATTGCTTTAAAAAGTCCAATTAAGCCTTCTTGAACAATATCATCTCTTTCTGCGCCAACTATGTAATATTTACTAACTTTTATATTTACTAGCTCTTTGTATTTGTTAAGCAAATATTCAAAAGCAGATTTATCCCCAGATTTAATAATTTCTACTAAATCTTCATCTGTCATTTTACCATAATCTTTATTATCCGTAGAATAAAAAACATTTGCTTTTTCCATATTTATGAAGATACCTCCTGAAGTTTCATCTGTTCCTAATTATAGTCTAGCCGTGCTTTTAAGTCAAGAGAAATTTGATATTTTCTTTAATTTGTGCTAAGATATTGGCGATATATTTAAGGAGGAATTTTATATGGCTTATGATGGCTTAGTAAATTATTCTGTTGTGAATGAATTAAAAAATAAAATTGTAAATGGTAAAATAGATAAAATATATGAACCTAATTTTGATGAAATTGTGTTAGGTATTTATTCTAATGGTTCGAAATTCGCCTTAGATTTAGTAGTAAATTCTCGGGTTTTACAGAGCAAGTTTAACTACAAATGCCAAGCCTAATCCAAATCAGGCACCTAATTTTTGTATGACTCTTAGAAAATATTTAATTGGCACTCATATAACAAATATATATACTAATAATTTAGAGAGAATTATCTTTATTGAATTAGAAGGATACAATAAATCTAAAGATATTTCTGCTAAAAAGCTTGTAGTTGAACTTATGGGAAGGCATAGCAATATAATTTTGGTGGATAGTGAAAATGTAATTATTGATGCTCTTAGACATTTTTCTTTGAATTCTGGCTCATATAGAAATATATTTGCCGGCGAAAAGTACGTTTTGCCTAAAGCAGATAAATTAGATTTTTTTGATGTAAATAATGCAGAAGATTTTTATAGAATAATAGAGAACAATTCTATAAAACTAAATAGCTCTAGCCTTGTGAATATTATAGCTAATACCTTTACTGGAATTAGCAAAGCTTCTATTAAAGCTATTGAGGCAGAATTACAAATTTCTGATGAGCTTACTAAAGAAAATATATTGTCTGTATTTAATTATATTTCTAAGCTTGTACATAATTGTAGTAACAATATTTGCAAAAAGTTTGAGAATAAAAATGATTATTTTCTTATTAATAGTTCTGAAAAATCAGACGACTTGCAAATTAACTGGTTTTTAGATGACTATTATACCAGTAAGGAAATTGATACAACTTTTACAAATTATAGAAACAGTTTGCTTAAGTTAATACTAAATAAATTGCATAAACTAAATTCTAAACTCGACCTAATAAATGAAAAAATAGCTGAATGTAAAGACACTGATAAATATAGATTGTATGGAGAGCTTATAACCTCAAACTTATATAGAATAGATGAGCATAATGTAGAGTCAATTACTCTAGAAAATTACTATGATAATAACAGTCCAATAACTATTCCACTAGACAAGAGTATCTCCCCTTCTACCAATGCAAAGAAGTTCTTTAAAAAATATCAGAAATTAAAAAATGCAAAATCAATAGTTGACGAGCAAAAACTCCATATTTTAGCAGATATAGATTATTTAGAAAGTATTGTTTATGAAATAGAGTCAGCTGATAGCGTAGCTGATATAGACGACATATATGCCGAAATTCAAGAGGAAAACTTAAGTTTAAAGAATAAGAATTCTAATAAAAAAACGGTACTTAAGAAGAAAAAAGAAAACAAATTTGAACCACATATTGGTGAACCTCTAAAGTTTGAAGTTGATGGTTTTACTGTCTTAGTTGGAAAAAATAATAAACAAAATGACTATTTAACTACCAAATTTGCAAATGATAACGATATTTGGCTTCACGTAAAAGATTTGCAAGGAAGCCACGTAATTATACGAACTGAAAATAAAGAGCCTAATCAAGATACTATTAATAAATGTGCTATGCTTGCAAAAGCACATAGCAAGGCAGAACAATCTTCAAATGCTACAGTTGACTATACCTTAGTGAAGTATGTAAAAAAGCCTTCTGGAAGTAAACCTGGTATGGTTATATATACTCATGAGAAAAGTGTTACAGTTAAGTAAGTTTACTTTTGCTCTTCATATATCCTTTTATTTAAGTATTTACTTTAATTGGAAAAAGTGTTATAATAGTATTATGTTACCGAGTAGTAACAAAAAAATTCTTTGGAGGAAAAGCAACATGTCTACCACGAAAAAGAAAGAAATCCAACTGCTTATCAATGATAAGTTCCGTCCCCTCGAAGAACGGTACTTAGACCATGACTTTGTTATGGTTCAGATACCTATCAAGTACGACTTCTTTGACGATACTTTCCGTCGTCGCATGAACGATGCGTGGAATCGTGAGCAGGTTTTACCCCGGATTCCTGCATTTGCTAATGCAAACGCTTTCATTGAAAGCGTCAAAGAAATTTGCCCTGTGCTCAGCATGATGAGGGGCAAGAGCAAGGCAGACGGAACATACGTCGTCGTGAACATCGCACGACGGGAAGCCAATAAAGGCTCTCGTTTGGAGCAGTTGGAAGACTTAATTGTTGCATATAACAATTAAGTTCTACTCCTCTATGGGTCCTCGCCTCACTGGCGAGGGCCTTACTTGTTGTATAGGATAAGTCACACACTTTCCTTATTAAATTTAGACACTTTAATTTTAAATATACTAATAAATCTATTTACTTTTTTATAAAAAGTGCTATAATAAATAGTATGCTATTAAATTTAGCAAATAATAAAAAACAGGAGCGAAAAAAATGTTTGAACAAAAAGGTATCAATGAATTCCGGACAGAAAATGGCACTCTGAAATATTGGATTGATTCCAATTTTCCTTCTACCACTCATCTTATGTTGGAGATTCCCCTTAAGGACTTTGACTATAATGATGAGGAACTTAGGAGTGAAGTGTTACAGTCCTGGTCTAGTACGAAGCACTTTCCTAGTCGCTTCGTGGCGATGAACAAATTCATTGACCAGATTGAGGAAATCTGCCTTTCGAGTCAGTTCTTCTTGAATGCCACCAAAAAAGATGATGGCTATCAAGAGCCCAAATGCGTTTTTGTTTTTACTAAACGCCGTGGGGCAAAAGTAGTCGAACTACTTAAAAATTTGATTTCGTTCTAAGGCTTTTCCCCTAGCTCCAAGAAGGCTCTCGTCATACTGGCGAGGGTCTTTTTTTAGATTGATAACTCTCTTTTCTAAATATTTATTACTATTTTATCTGTAATTAACATAATTTTCCAGTAATAACGAATAAAAAAGAATAAAAGGAAAGACATAGCAAAAACAAGAAAAAAGAGCTATGTTTTTTCTTGTAA
>CALXWT010000052.1 GCA_944392445.1 uncultured Clostridia bacterium | reverse complement strand
GGTGTTGCAATAGGTTTTGTTATAATGATGATTTTAGATGTTGCACTTGGATAAATTTATAATTTTATTGTGTAGAGGATCATTAGAAATAGTGATTCTCTATTTATTTTTATTAAAAAATTTAATAAAAACTCCATCAAAACTCCACAATTAAGATATATAATACATTCGGAGGAAAAAGTAATGAAAAAAATATTAGTAGTGGAAGATGAAAAAGACATACAAAATATAATAAAAGCATTTTTAGAAAATGCAGAATACAAAGTAGAAACAGCAGACGATGGATTAGAAGCAATAAATCTTATACAAAAAAATAACTATGATTTAATTGTGTTAGATATAATGTTACCAAAACTTGATGGCTTTACCGTTTGTGAAATAATCAGAAAAAACAGTAATGTACCAATTATCATATTAACAGCACTAACAGATGAAGAAAGTCAGTTAAAAGGTTTTGATAAACTAGCAGATGACTATATAACAAAGCCATTTTCAATGCCGATATTATTAAAACATATAGAAGCTATTTTTAGAAGAACAAATAATAATGAAAATACAAGCATTTTAAAGTATAAAAATATAATATTAAATACAGAAAATTATGAGGTATATGTAGATAATCAAAAAGTAACACTAACATTTAGAGAATATGAAATACTAAAGTTATTTTTAGAAAATCAAGGAAAAGTATTTACAAGAGATAATATCCTAAACTCTATATGGAATTATGACTATTTCGGAGATGATAAAATAGTAAATACACATATTAAAAATATTCGCAAAAAATTAGGTTATGAATATATAGAAACAGTTAGAGGGGTGGGATATAAAATTGATAAAGAAGATAAAAAGTAGTTTAACACTTAAAATATTTTTAATGATGACTTTAGTTTTTATACTTGTAGGAGTTATTATATATGCTATTGTAATGAATGTAATGCCTAATAACTATAAAAATGTAACACTCTCTAATTATACAGAAGAAATACAAAAATTAGTAGAAGATTTAGAAAAAGTAACAATAGAAGATGCAACAAATAAAATATATGATTTTTGTTTAATATATAGTGCAAATGCTCAATTAACTGGAAATGAGATTACATATAAATTTGGCGAAGTAGCAGAGCAAGATACTAGCATACAAACAATATCAAGTGAAGTTACTTTCGCAAATTCGCAAGAAAGCTATATATTATCATTGTCAGTTTCAGAGCATACAGTAAATCAAATAATGATGGCATTTTTAAAGATTACACCAGTAATACTTTTATTAATATTCGTAATATCTATTATTTCTGCACAAATTATTTCGAAAATAGTTACGAAGCCTATTGTAGATATAAGTAATATTTCTAAAAAATTATCAAAATTAGATATGACTTGGAGATGCAACACTACAAGAACTGACGAAATAGGTGTTTTAGCCAATAATTTAGACACAATGGCAGACAAGTTAAATAAAACATTAAATGAACTTACTGTCGCAAATGAACAATTACAAAAAGATATTGAGAAAGAAAAAGAAAGAGAAAAAGTGCAAACACAATTTTTTAGAGCAGTATCACACGAACTAAAAACACCTTTAACAATAATAAAAGGTGAATTAGAGGGAATGATTTACGAGGTAGGAGAATACAAAAATAAAGAAAAATATTTAAAACATTGTTTGAAAGTTGCAAATGATATGGAAAGTTTAATCAAGGAGATTTTATCAGTTGCAATGATTAAAGAGGAAAATTTTAAATTAAATGAAAAAGAATTTAATATGTCAAATACAATAAGAAATGTATTAAAAAAATATCAAGGAATAGCAGAAGATAAGGAAATAGAGATAATAACGAATATTCAAAAAGAATATAACTTTACAGGAGATGAAAGATTACTTGAAAATGCAATTTCAAATATTGTTTCTAATGCAGTAATGTATTCTCCTAAAAAAGAAAAGGTATTTATAGAATTTAGAAACAACACCATAAAAATAGAAAATACAGGAATAAATTTAGAAAATAAAGACTTACAACAATTATTTAATCCATTTTTTAGAGTAGATAAATCAAGAAATAAAAATACAGGTGGAAGTGGATTAGGGTTGTATATTGTAAAAACAATTTTTGATTACCATAATATTTCATATAAGATAGAAAACTCACAAAATGGAATATTATTTACGATTAAATTACCAAGATAGTTATATTTTAAATAGGTAGAGTAGCATCTATCTATTTTTTTATTCTATATCAAAACTACATTTTAACTCCATCAAAACTACATTTTTTAGTTGTAAAAAAATAGAGCGAAGGAGGAAAGAAAGATGAATTTATTAAAAAGAAGTTTTTTATACTTATTTAGGAAATGGAAATTAAGTATTTTGTTATTACTAATTTTACTTATGGTCATAACACTAACAGTATCAGGAATAGCAGTGTTAAATGCTGAAGAACAAAAAACAGAGGAATTTAAAGAAGCAACAGGAACAAGTTTTAGTGTGGAAAGAAATTATGGCTCTGGAGGAATGGAAACAGATGATAAAGGAAATACATATTTGAAATCAGATGCAATAACAGAAGATATGATAAAAGAAATTGGAAGTATAGACGGAATAATGGGATATAATGCAACAGTTGAATCAATTTCTTGTGTATTAAAAGACGGAAAATATATACCACATTCGAAAGATGACCTTGTAGGTTGGGATGAGGTAGATTCTCACACAATGAGCATTACTAATATTAACTCAAAATATAGTAATTATTTCATATCAAACATATTTGAATTAGTAGAGGGAGAACATATAACACCAGACACAAAAAATTCAATTATTGTAAGTGAGGCTTATGCTAAAAAGAATAATTTAAAAATAGGTGATACATTAACAGTTGTAAATGATCCACAAAATGACGATCCGTTTGTAGATGTTGAAATTATTGGAATATTTAGAGTAGTAACAGATTCAGTAGATGATAGTGATGGCAAGAAAATTTATGATTTGGCTGCATATTTTGAATACAATGACTATGTATTTTTAAGTAATGATTTAGCCAATAAACTATATGTAAATTATGATGATGCAGGAAATGGAGTATTTGATGTTGTTGATTTTTATGTGTCAAACCCAGAAAATTTAGATAGCATTATTCAAGAAGTAAAAAATATCAAAGATATAAACTGGAAAAACTTTAATATTTATGCAGATGATGAAGTATATAAAAATACACAAGAATCAGTAGATAATTCAAGTACACTAATTATTAGTTTAATTGTTATAGCAATAATTGTAAGTATTAGTGTAATAAGCATAATTGTTTTTATGAGTATAAAAGGAAGAAGAAGAGAAATTGGAATATTGCTTTCTATTGGTAAATCAAAAGTAACAATAGTATTTCAATTTATTATAGAAATGCTAATAATTGCAGGTATTTCATTTACAGGCTCATACTTTTTTAGCAAACTAATTGCAGGAAGTTTAGGCAATGCTATGGGAAAAGTAGCAGAAAGTGTGATTATACAAAATAGTCAATTTGCTATAATTACTGGAATAGGAATTGTGATTTTACTTGCAATAGTTATTATTTCTTGTATTCCTATAATGAATAAAAAACCAAGACAAATTTTATCTCAAATGAATTGAGGTGATGAATAGTGAATTTTGTAAAAAGAGCATATTTATATATCGCAAGAAAAAAAGTAAGAACTATATTGTTATTTTCTATTATTCTAATAATAGCAACTTTGCTTATGGTGTGCTTTTCAATTAACTCATCATCTAATATGGCAGATGCAAATGTTAGAAAGGCTTTAAAATGTGGTTTTACCGTAAATGCAAAAACATTAGAAAATGGATTAGATGAAAATATAGTAAATCAAATATTAAATATTGATGGTATTACAGATAGTTATAATTTAAGAAGCTACACGGTTGCAGAGTATAGAGATACAAGCAGTAATAAGCTAAAAACAAGAGATGATATAGGGCTAAAAGTTTATGATAATGCTGGTAGAGTAGTAGGAGATAGATATTCAGAAAAAGACAGTTATTTTACAGATGAAGGCTTTAAATTAACTAATGGAGAACATATTACACCAGATAAAAAACAAGTAGTATTAGTGCATGAAGATTTTGCAAATAGTAATAATTTAAGTATAGGAGATTATATTGTTTTAAAAAATATTGAGGGAAACAGTATTGAAATAAAGGTACAAATAATCGGTATATTTACAAGTACAAGAAAAAGTGATTCAGAAGAATACATGGATACAACAAACTTATTTGAAAACATTATTTTTACAGACTTAAATACAAGTTCAAAACTTATTTATGAAACGGATAGTAATAGTCAATATGGAGATTTTGAAGTAGATGATCCAGGAGAACTAGATAATTTAATTTCAGAAATGAAAAAAATAGAAAATGTAAATTGGGACAATTGTAAGATTACAAAAAATGATAGTAGTTTTAAAAATACAAAAGAAGCATTAGCAGGAATACAAAAAATTGTATCAACTGCAATTATAACAATATTTATCATTAGCATAATTTTGATAGTTTTAATATTAAATCTTTGGACTAAACATAGAATAAATGAAATTGGAATATTGTTATCTGTTGGCATTAGTAAAAAAGATATAATATTACAACAAATAATAGAAATTCTTATGGTATCTGTACCAGCATTTGTATTTTCACTTGTTACAAGTTCTATCGCAACTAAAATAGTAGGTAGCAAGTTGATTAGTAGCATTACAAATAGTATAGAAATAAATGTGAATATATTTGACTGGTTATTGATAAGTGGAATAGGGTTAGTTATTGTATTAACTGCAACAATATTGTCGATTTATCAAATTACAAAGATAAAACCAAGAGATATTTTTAGTAAAATAGATTAAGGAGGAATAAAAAATGTCTATATTAGAAGTAAAGAATTTAAAATATGCGTATTCGAGAGATAGTGTAGTTTTTAAAAATATAAATGTAAATTTAGAAGAAGGCAAGATATACTCAATTTTAGGTCATTCTGGAAGTGGAAAAACAACATTTTTATCTTTATTAGGAGGACTTGATACACCAACAGAGGGAGAGATATTATTTAAAGGAGAGAATATTGAGAATTATGGATTAGCAAAGCATAGAAAAGATAATGTATCATTTATTTTTCAAAGTTATAACTTGATAGATTATTTAACACCAATGGAAAATGTATCAATAGCATCAAAACTACCACCAAAACCAATTTTGGAAAAGGTAGGTTTTACAGATAAAGAAATGAAAAGAAATGTTTTAAGATTATCTGGAGGGCAACAACAGAGGGTGGCAATAGCAAGAGCTTTAGCTTCGGAAGCACCAGTATTACTTGCAGATGAGCCAACAGGAAATCTGGACGAGGAAACAGCAGGAAGCATAATGGAAATATTAAAAGACTGTTCTCATAAAATGAACAAATGTGTTGTTGTTGTAACTCACTCAAAAGAGTTAGCAAAACAGACAGATGTTGTTTTTAAACTATGGAGAGGAGAGTTAGAGGTGGAGAATAGAAAATAATTAAATCTATTTATGAAAAATTTAAAATAATTATTAAAGAGTATTAAAAAGATATTTAATTATGATATATAATAAGTAAATTAAACTTTTACACGAGGTGTATTAAAAGGAATATCCTTTAAAGAGGGTATACTTTTTTGTTAAAAATATGTAAAAATTTAAGTCCAATAGGACTTGGAATAATGAACTTCTCAAAAAATAAAAAGAAAGCAACAATAACAATGCTTTCACTTGGACTAGGAGGAATATTATTTATAACAGCTGCTACATATATGAGTTCATTTGATAAAGCAGATTATTCAAGACAAGGATATTTTAAGGATGCAGAATTTTATATACAATATTCAGAATCAGCAACAGAATTGGAGGAAAACGATACGAGTGGAATACAAGCCAAAAGCCCAATGGATGATAGCTTTGTGCAAGAAATAGAAAACATTGATGGAGTAGAAAAAGTAACAGAAGTTAAAAACTTTGGCATAAGTTATGATTTTCCAGAATATAGCGAATACAATAATGATGACTATATATTACCACTTAACGAAGAACAAATAAAAAATATTGATAAATATATAGAAACTGGAACAGCAGACTATGATAAGTTAATGACAGGAAACTATATATTGGTTGCAGACAATGGAAATGTTGAAGAAATATATGGCTGGAAGTTTAATATAGGAGACAAAATTACAATACACTATTTTGACGGAAACAAAATAGCTGAAAGAGAAGTAGAAGTATTAGGAACTTTAAGCCACGATTTTGTACTTGACAATAGTAGTTCATTAGAGGGATGGTTTGTAATGCCAGAAAAACCAATATTAAATTGGCTAACTTATGATAGTCTAAATGCTCAAATACTTATTTCAACTGATGAAAGCAAAACAGAACAAGTTGGAGCAGAGCTTGAACAAATTGTAGCAGAAAGACCAGAATTAAGTTTAGAAACATTAGCAGAATCAACAGAAATTCATAATGCAGAGGCAGACAGAGTATTCGGTGCAATTAGTGGACTGGCAATATTTTTAGCATATTAAGTATGATGAATACACTTATAACAAATATAGTTACAAGAAAACAAGAACTTGCAATGTTAGAAAGTATAGGGATGAGTAAAAGTCAAATTAGGAAAATGCTTCTTGGAGAAAGTTTATTATTGGTAATTGCAACAGTAGGTGTTACTTTAACAATAGGAACATTATGTGGTTACTTCTTATGCAATATGCTATATAACAATGGTATGTATTATATGAGCTTTAAATTCCCAATAGCATTTACAGTTGCTTATGTGGTTGTATTGACTTTAGTAGCACTTGTTATTACAATAGCATCAATGAAAAGTTTTTCAAAAGAGGCTTTAGTAGAAAGATTAAGAGAAATGGATAACTAATATAATTTTGGTAGAATGCAATTTAATAATAAAAGAAAGGTAAAATATGAAAGAATATAAAATAAAAATTAAAGGCAACTATGATATTTTAATCATAAACCCTAAAATGATTTCTAATTTGATAGCAAAAGTAAATCAGTCAGACTCAAAAGAGCTAACTGTATCTGCTGACGAAATATTACCAGATAAATATGTAGAATATTTATCAAGAGTATTAAAAGCAAATATAGAAACTACAAAAGCATTACAAACAATAAACCCTTATGAACTTATTGCAAAAGAAATAGAAAAATTGCAAGTAAACAATGAAAATTGTTTTGATAATGTGAAAGTAACAGAAAGTAGTAAAAATACAAGATTTGACATAGACACAAATGAAAAATTTTATATGCTTGTTAAACAAAAGGAAAATAGGTTCAAATATGTGTATAAAAATGAAAATGGTGAAGAAATTAGCGTTTTACTTGAATATGTATAATAAATATTTATTCAAAGCAAGTAGTTATTTGATAATTACTTGCTTTTATGCTATGATAAAGGCAAATAGTAAATTATGGAGGAGGCATTAAATGATGAAAGTAGTAGGTACAATGTTTTTTAAGGATAATAAATTATTGATAGACAAACCAAGAAAAAGACCAACTTTTCAGATGATAGGAGGAAAGGTGGAAAATGGAGAAAGTGTATTAGATGCAGCTATTAGAGAATGCCACGAAGAACTTGGGAATAAAGTTGTTTTTGATAATAAACTATTCGAATTAGTAATGGAATTTGATGAAATAGCAACTAGTGATGGAAAAACTCCTATACATTTTTATGTTTTTAAATATAATGGGGAATTACAAGGAGAATTATCTACTTCGGAAGAAATCGAAGAGTTTAAATGGTATACTTCTACAGATGGAAAAGATATTTTATCCAATACATTAAAAAATGAGGTAGTTCCATATTGTTTAAAAAATAATTTAATAATATAATTCAAAATTAAGAGGAGAAAACCAATGTTAGAAATAAGACAAGAAACACCAAAATATTATGAAGAAGTATATAATGTAGTAAAACCAGCATTTGTATCAGCAGAGCAT
>CALXWT010000051.1 GCA_944392445.1 uncultured Clostridia bacterium | reverse complement strand
ATGAAACCAAATTTGTGTATTTTCTGTGAATTACCTTGATTTTTTCCACAAATTATTATAGAATTATAGCCATAAAATAGGATAATTTTGCTTAAAATAAATTAACATATTCTATATCAATAAACCTAAAATTTGTTGCAAAGCAAAAAGCAACTATGAAAGGATGATACAAAGGTTGAAAAAAGAAAAAAGCACAAATGTATATAAATTCAATGATAGCAAAAAATTTAGTAAAGTAAGAAAAATATTTAGCATTAACGATAGATTGGGAAGAATGCTAATAGTTTTCTTTATAGTTTTTATAATGCTTATTGGAAGACTTGCGTGGCTACAAATTGTGCAAGGAGCAGATTTAACAGAACAAATGAATAGACAACTAACAGCAAGCAAAACTATAAGCCCAAAAAGAGGAACTATATATGATTCTACAGGAAAGGCATTGGCAATAAGTGCACAAGTAGATACTGTAAGTATAGACCCAACCAAAATAGTAATTGAAGATGAAAATGGTGATATAGACGAAGCTAAAACTAAAACTCTTAAAGAAACAGTAGCTAAAGAATTTTCTGAAATATTTGACTTGGATTATGAAGAAACATTGCAAAAGGTATCTAGAACTGATACTTCAAACGTGACGATAGCAAGAAAAGTAGAAAATGATAAAATAACACAACTAGAAACATGGATGGAAGATAATGAAATATATAGCGGAATAAATATAGATGAAGACACAAAAAGATATTATCCTTATGATAATTTAGCTTCTAACCTAATTGGGTTCTGTGGTACAGATAACCAGGGACTATGGGGATTAGAACTAAAATGGAATGATATTTTAACAGGAACACCTGGTAGAGTTACCTCTGCACAAGATGCAGTACAAGACCTAATACCTTATGAGGACGAAACATATATTGCTCCACAAAATGGAAATGACATAACATTAACAATAGACGCAAACATACAACAAATAGCAGAAAAATATTTAAAACAAGCCTGCGAAGAAAACGACTGTAAAGAGGGTGGCAACGTAATCATAATGGACCCTGATACAGGTGACATATTAGCAATGGCTACATATCCAGACTATAACTTAAATGACCCATATACACTAGACTTTGTCCCAGAAGATGAGTGGAAAGATATGTCAGGAGATGAACAATATGCTTTGCAACAGCAAACTTGGAATAATAGAGCAATATCATATGCATATGAGCCAGGTTCTGTATTTAAAATAGTAACTGCAGCAGCAGGACTAGAAGAAGGCTTGGCAGATGCAGATACACCAAATGTATATCATTGCGAAGGACACGAGACTATAGATGGAGTTACAATAAATTGTTCTGATACATCTGGACACGGTGATTTGAGCTTAAGAGATGCGCTAAAATATTCTTGTAACCCAGCATTTATGCAGTTGGGAAGAAAAATAGGAGCAGCAACATTATATAGATACTATGATGCATTTGGACTTTTCGATTATACTAATTTCGCTGATATAGGTGATTCTGGAAGTTCAGGAGAATCAAATAGCATATTTTGGGACTTAGATAATGTAGGAAGTATTGAACTTGCTACAATGTCTTTTGGGCAGAGATTTAAAATAACACCACTTCAAATGATTTCGGCAGTTGCAGTAGTTGCAAATGACGGAAAACTTATGCAACCAAGAATTGCTAAAGAAATAAAAAATACAGATACAGGAGCAATAACAACAATAGAACCTGTAGAAGTTAGACAAGTAATATCAAAGGAAACAGCAGATACATTATTAGACATGTTAGAAACTGTTGTAGATAGTGGCACAGGAAGCTATGCACAAGTAAAGGGATATACTATTGCAGGAAAAACAGGTACATCAGAAGCCGATTATTCTGATGAAAATTCTGTAAAAGTTGCTTCATTCGCGGCTATTACACCTGTTGAAAGTCCTGAACTAGTTATACTTTTAACTTTATATGGACCACAAGGAGATTCAACAGGAGGCGGAACTATAGCAGCACCTGTTGTAGCACAAATCCTATCAGAAGTATTACCATACTTGGGAATACCTTCAAATTCAACAGACAGCGAAATGGAAACAACAACACTTACAAATGTAGTAAACAAAACAGTTGGAGAAGCTAAAAAAATCTTAGAAAACCAGGGATTTAAATGTATAACATCAGCTTCTGATGATGAAGTTGTTAGTAGCCAAATGCCAGTAGCAGGTACATCTCTTATAGAAAATTCCGTAATAAAACTTTATACCGAAGACAATGATACAAGAGTATCTCAAACTGTACCAAATTTAAAGGGAATGTCATTATCTGAGGCGAAGGCAGCATTAAAGAATAAGAACCTTAATATAAAATATTCTGGAACAGGCAAAGTAACTAGCCAAGATATAACAGCTGGTTCGAAAGTTGAAGAGGGAACAGTTATAGAAGTTGTATTAAAGCAAGAAATAGATGAATAAAATAGAGGAGACATTTATGAGTAGTTTAGAAGAAACTAGATTCATATTAAAAAAATATAATATAAAAGCCAATAAAAAGCTAGGACAAAATTTTTTGATAGATGATACTGTTATAGAAAAAATAATATCATCAGCAGAAATAGAAAAGAACGACTTAATTATCGAAATAGGTCCAGGACTTGGAACACTTACATCTAAACTACTCGAAAAAGCAGGAAAAGTTATAGCGATAGAATTGGATGAAAGAATGATAAAAATTTTAACAGACAGATTTAAGTTGTATAACAACTTTGAATTAATAAATGAGGATGTTCTAAAAGTAGACTTAAAAAAACTAATTTTTGAAAATGCTATTGATGAAGGAAAAGCCAAAATAGTAGCAAATCTTCCTTATTATATTACTACACCAATAATAATGAAACTATTGGAAGACAAATTAAATATTGCAAGTATTACAGTTATGGTACAAAAAGAGATGGCAGATCGAATAACTGCAAAGCCAGGAGACAAACTTTCTGGAGCAATTACATATAGTGTAAACTATTATGCAGAAGCAAAAGAAATAGTATTAGTTGGTAAAGAGAGCTTTATACCTTCTCCTGAAGTTGATTCAAAAGTAATTAAACTACAAATAAGAGACGTTCCACCAGTAAATATAGAAGATGAGGAAGTGTTCTTTAAAGTAATAAGAGCAAGCTTTATGCAAAGAAGAAAAACACTTATAAATGGTTTAACTAATTCAGGATTAATTAAAGATAAAGAAAAATTACTACAAATCTTTAAACATATGAATTTGAATGCGGAGATAAGAGGAGAAAAACTAACTTTAGAACAATTTGCAGAGTTATCAAATTTAATTACAAAAAGTATTTGAATTATACCTAATTTATGATATAATATTTATGTAAATGCGATTTTGAAAGGAGGATTTAAGTTGAATCAAATTTTAGTTACTCAGAGATTATATGTTACACCAGAACTAAAAAGAAAAAAGAAAATGTATAAAATACAATTTTTTATATCTGTATTTTTGATATGCTTATTATCCTCTTACTACATATATGCAGAATACGATAGAAATAAGAGTGAAGAAGTATCACAAGTTCTTCTTTCTGAAATGAAAACAGAGGAAGACAATACGGCTAAGGACTCTACACAAAATGATGCAATAATAATAGTGCTAAGTCAAAATGAGGCAGAAGAAGCACAAGAACAAGTGATGAGCACAAATGAAATAATAAGTAACACAACAGTAGATGGAATTACATATACAACAGAGGCAATTATTACAATACCTAAAATAGGTATTACATACCCTGTATTATCAGAAACATCTGATGAATTACTTTCAATTTCAGTTAATAGATATTGGCCAGAACAAGATAAATTACAGCCAAATGAAGTAGGAAATTATTGCATAGTTGGACATAATTATAGAAATGGTAAAATGTTTGGTAGATTAAACGAATTAGTAAATGGCGATATAGTAGAACTTCAAGATATGTCGGGAAGAATTGTAGAATATGAAGTATATGATAGGTATATTGTAGAGCCAACAGATACAAGTTGTACTACTCAACGTACAAATGGAAGAGTAGAACTTACACTAATAACCTGTACAAATTATGGAACACAAAGACTAGTTGTAAAATGTAGAGCAATAAACTAAATTTTGTAAGTATAAAGGTATAGTACATATAAAACATAAAAATATAGAAAATTCTTAGATTAAATGCATAAGCTTTATCTAAGAATTTTTTGTGTGTAAAAAATAGCTGGTATTTGTTTTCCAGCTATTGCTCATATAATAATCTAAACAATTTCATTTTTTATAGTCTGTATTAAGTTTGGCATATCTATTTCTTCATTAGCAAACTGTTTAAATAAAGTAACATCTTCATCAGAAATAGCCATACCTTCTATTGCTAAATCATTTTTTATATTATTTATATCAAAGTTGAAAATCTCTTCATTAAACATTTTTCTAACCTCCAAATTTATTTTTCTCATAACCAACCTACATATATATTATACCACAAAATTGGGCAAAAGTCCAGTTATTTCTAAGAAAAAATCAATTTTCGTGGACAAAAGGGACACTCAATTTTGTCCACGGCTAATTCTCCAAGCACTGAAAAATCAACTTGGCTAAATCCGAAGTGTCAACAATTGATTTTATGCTGGCGCTTAAAAAGTCACTAGGAGAAACTTTGCTTAAATTTAAAATGTATCCATTTTTTAATGCTAATTCTCTAATAAATTCCCTTGTGGTTCTTCCATTTCCTTCTCTATAAGGGTGAAGAACATTTAATTCAGATAAGTAATATGCAAGTCTTTCTGCAAGTTCTTCTTTAGATAAATTACTCAAATAATTTTCATCTTTTAATTGTTTCATCAGTTTTTGAAGTTCGGGCTCAATATATTCGTATTCTGCAAATCTGAAAACACCCTTAGCTATATTTTCATTTCTGTATTTACCAGCAAAAGGGTAAATATCTTCAAAAAGATATGTGTGTATTTTATTAAGATGTTCAGCATCAAAATTGCCAATTATTCCTTTCTGGCGCAAAGCAAGTAGTTTAGCAGCAGTAATTTTTGCTTCATATTTCTGTAAAAGCTTTTCGTCGTGTATATCAAGTTTATTTATTAAAACGTTACTGTCTTTATAGCAATAGTTTGAATTTCGCTTTTCATATAAATCTTCTCCCATATCAAATTCCACTCCTTTCCAAGGTTCACATAGTTATAAAAGATTATTCTTTCAAACTAACCTCCAATTCGAGAAAATATTAATTATAATTCTAAAAAAATTATAACACAAAGATATAAAAAAATACACAATAATTATCATATATGAAGAAGAGGAGTTACTATATAATGGTTTTTGCAAAATAATATGATACAAACCTTAGGCAATATGTATATTTATCAAATTTTTTTGTTCCTTGGTGTCGCACCCTGCTAATGATAAAAAGAAAAATGAATTTTCTTTTTATCGCAGGAAAGGTGCTCCAAATCGCACTCGCTTCAAAGAAGCTCGTTTGGTCGCTTACGCGTCACTACAAAAATTCTCTAAATATACATATTACCTAGGTTTAGAACCTAAATTTCTGCAAAACAATTATCTAGTAACGAAAAGGAATGCAAAATTTTATGTCGAATCTAATAATTAGAACAATAATGCAAAAGAGGAGCAATATGAATACACAAGATTTAAGAAAAATATTAGAAGAATCCAAAAATAAATTTAACATATTTGCAGATAGAAGTGTACTAGCACAATATAGTTTAACTGTTGCAGATTTACTACAATTAGTTAAAGATTTTCTAAGTGATGAAGAAAAGGGACAATTATTTGAACTAGAGCATTTTAAAAAATTGCCCTCACATGTACGATGTCGTATATTACAAGAAATTTCAAATAGTGAAATTAAACTTGCAATACTTGAAAACGCAAGTGCTGTATCTGATTTAGAAAACTATCATATTTTAGCTCTAATTCAATCATTAGATAGTAACAGTAAATTAAAAATACTTCATAATTCAAAATTTTTAGAAGAACATGAGATAAAAAATTATGATATTAACAAAATAGTTACTGGGTTAGATGATGACGCAAAATTAACAATTATTACTGATATAAGCTTTACTAAAGATGAATTACATTTAAAAGATTATCAAATTGCAGATGCTATATCCAGTTTACAGAGTGAAGAAGCAAAACTCCAACTAATAGATAGATATGACTTTAAAAAATATCAAATAATGGATATATTGAAAAACTTTTCCGACAAAAGCAAAGAATCAATAATTTTAAATAATAAATATGGTTTAGAACGAAATCATTTAGTAGAGATTATTGCCATATTAAGTAGTGATTCTTTGGTTCAATTTATTAGAAATAATAAAAAGTTTATGGAGCAAAATGGTATTACACCATATCGTATTTCTAAACGTCTTAGTAAGGATGAGCAATTACAATTTACATCAAGAATTGAAGAGATGGGTTTAAGTTTAAAAGAAAAAAGACAGATTTTTGCAACATTAAGCCAAGAAGCAAAGAATGAAATCGATGTAGCTAAACTTCCAGAAGAATATAGAACAGCCATAGAGATGCAGGTTGAGAATGATTCAAAAAATTATGCTACTTTTGGAAAAATAAATTTAGATTTTAGTAAAGATATGGAGCTATACAAAGGATTAGATGAACTAATATACCTAAATCCAATGGAACTACCTATCGAACATAAGGACAAAATATTAGAACTATGTAGAATTTGTCCAGAAATAAAAATAGGTGATGATTTGGGTTTGGGCTACTCTACAGCACAAGAATATATAAATGCCGAAATGTGGATAGCATCTGTTTTTAAAGAAATGGACGAAAATTGGAGTAGTATACAAAAGATTGCATATATAGATAATGCAATAGGCAAAAAAATTAGTTATAGTCCAGACTTCGATACAGAGGTTTTTAATCCAAACGATTCACGAGCATTATGGAAAATTATAGATTCAGGCTATGGAGTATGCAATGGAATTGCACAGGTTGAAAAATATATGCTTGGGCAAATAGGAGTTGAAGCCGAAATGGCTTCTGGGATAAACCATTCCTTCTTGAAATTAAAGAATGTAGAATTACCAAATCCAGATGAAACTAAAAGTATAGGAGACACAATATTAGACCCTACTTGGAATTTAATGATGCAAAGGTATGGCGCAAAGCCAGGTAATTTTTGCAAAAGCTATGCAGAAATAAGAAAAAATGATATTGATGCAAATAGAATAGATAGAGCATGTCATAAAAACGATGAGGAACTTGCTAGTGCAACCTTAAATTTAGATGATAAGTGTTTAAGAAGTATATATACAAGCATTGGACTTGCAGACAAAGAAGGTAAATTTCCAATACAAGTTCTTTTTAACAAATGCAAAAGTATAGATGATTTGGGGCTTCCAGCAAAAGAAGAATTAAAAAGACAATTAGAAGAGCTTAAAGAATATTATCCAGATTTTGCAAAGTGCCAAAATTCTACAATAGGAATTTTGCAATGTGTTGCCTTAAATCAGAAAAATTTGCAGTTTAATAGATGTGTTGTTAATAGAGTATATGCACGTGATGATTCAAGTAAAAGGCCTGTTTTATATGTGTATGCTGATTTACCAGAAGCAGGAAAGCAATTTTATTTTGTAGACACACAAAGAGGAGAATTTATAGAAACTACACAAAAAGAATTCGAAGCAAAATTTGAATGCTACGAAATGGACTTGGAAAAAACAGAAGGACACAGACCTTGGGAAGATAAAGCAGAAATAAATAAACAGGATGAATTAGAGCACAGTTCAGGCAAGGTGGTAGCACAGGAAGGAGAAGAAAGGTAAGGCAAAAGTAAAATCAAAACATACCATTATAGATGTATATTAGAACGATGATAGAAAGGACTGATATTAAAAATGAATATTTTAGATAGTATAATTTCATTTTTTAAAAATATATTTAGCAAAAAAGATAATATAAAAATGATTGAAGCTCCTACAAAACCAATTCAGAACGAAGCTAGAAGAGAATTTGCAAATTCTTTAAAGGTAAATTTAAAGAAAGATAAAAAGCGAAAAGTCGAAACTTTAACTTGCTTTGGAGATGGCTTAGGAATTCAAAGTAAAATTGAGGCTTAAAATAAAATGTAAAGCTCTGAATATTTTCTGCGATTTACTAGAGAAAATTTATATGCACATTTATTATTAAGTAAAAAATTCAAGTAACAAAAAAATAATCTTCTCATAATATATAGAAATAATATAATTATGGAGGATTATTTTTTATGGCAAAGATAATTGTATTTAATAATGATACTGACCGAATGGAAACATATTATAGGGGAGAAAATGAGCCAATGCCATATAATACAAATGGAACATTAAGAGTAAGAGAGTTTAGAGGCTCAAGTGGATCACCAACCTTATGGACAACCAAAAGAACTATGCAAAGCTGGAATAGTCAACGATACATTTATGGCTCTGCTATTCCTGTGGGCTTTGCATTTAAAAGACCTTGGGAAGGTGGTCACGGAACGCAGAGCCATGACTGAATACATACAGTTGAACATATAAAAATTAGCAATAGAAGATAGATATAATTTGTGTTTTTAGAGGTGATTTTTAAGTATTAGCGAGTGTAAATGCTAATACTTATTTT
>CALXWT010000050.1 GCA_944392445.1 uncultured Clostridia bacterium | reverse complement strand
GACGATAATAAATTTTCTTCTTTTGCTATTTGATTCCATTCCTTTGGTGATACTCTTTTCTTTAATTCTTTTAGCTTTTGTAATGCTTTTTCATATTCTTCTTTCATATACATCACCTCTACTGTTATTGTAACACATTATGTCCATTTATTTTGTCGAAACTTGTCACCTAGGAAGAAAAAATATTAATTTTACTTAAAATTTCTAGAAATTCGATTAAATAATCCTTCATTTCCTTTTTTCTTATTTCGTTTTCATTATATATATCCAATATTTCTATTACCTCATCATTAATCATAACTTTTAAATTTCCTATAATCTTGTCTTTTTCTAGTGGTGCTTCAAAATAATATATTATTGTACTAGCTATATTAATATTGTCTATTTCTTCTTTCTTTACTGCCATTTTTGTATATGGTAACTCTTCTAAATACAGTTTTACCTTTTTTTCCGTTCCCTTATTCACATATATTCTACCTTCATTAATGTTTTTCCACTCTTCAAATTTTTCTTCAACAATTTGCTTTATATCTACAACTTCAAATTTTGTGTATGCATATTGAATTAATTTTATAGTGTCGTCGCTTCTTATTTCGTTTGTATCTGCTCCTATTATTACTGTAATAATGTCTAAATTATTTCTTTTGCAAGCAGTTACTAAGCATCTTCCTGCTCCATTTGTAAAACCTGTTTTTATTCCATATACTCCATATACACTGCCAAGCAACTGATTTGTGTTATTTATTGTTTTTGCATATCCATTTATGTATATAGTAGCAGTTTTACAACCTACTATTTCTTTAAATTTATCTATTCCTAACGCATAATCAGCCATTTTAGCAAGCTCAAATGCAGTTGTATAATGACCATCATTGTCTAAACCGTGTGGCACAACAAAATGTGAATTAGTTAGTCCTAATTCCTGCGCTTTTTTATTCATCATTTCTGCAAATCCTTCTACGCTCCCTCCCACAAAGGTAGCAAGTGCAATTGCAGCATCGTTTCCAGAGCGAAGCATTAAGCCATATAGTAAATCATTTACTGTTATTTTGTCATTCTTTTTTAATCCTAATCTAGAGCCACCAATTCCTGCTGCTTTAGAATCTATTGTAACTTCATCACTTAAATTTGCATTTTCAAGTACTACTATTGCTGTCATTATTTTTGTTGTGGATGCCATAGGAGTTTGTTTATTTCCGTTTTTCTCATATAATATCTTTCCAGATGCTCTATCATAAATTAGAGCTATTCGCGATGTTATATCTATTTCTTCTGTATCCTCTTCTACTGCCAAATTTTCTTTTGGTAAGATTGTAAAAATTGTTATAAATAGTATTAACCCTATAAATATTTTATTTAAAGTTTTATATTTTTCTCTTTTATACATACAAAAAATCACCTTCTAAATTATATTTTCGAAAGTGATTTTTATGTGTTTCTTCGCAGTTAAAAAATACTATCTTTTTCGGCTATTATAATTTCTTTTAGTTTTTCTTTTAGCTCTGGTAAACTCTCCTTTATAGTTCCCCATAATACAGATAAGTCAACATTCTCATAATCATGTACAATTCTATTCCTCATACCTTTAATACTGTTCCAAGGAATATCACTATATTTTTTCATAGTATCTTCTTCAATTTCTTTTACGATTTCGCCTATTTGAGACACCGTAAAAGCACAAGCAGTTATTGTTTTTTTATCATCTAAAAAATCTTTAGCTTCCATTCCTTCTGTATATTTTTCTACATCATCTATGTAACCAATTATTTTTTGAATAATAATTCTATCCTTACTTCTCATAAATAATTATTCCCTCCTTTTGTATATCATTATATATTCTACTATCTTTTTGTATTTCGGATATTTCAAATAGATCAACGTCTTTTTGTAGTTTTTGTATTAAATCCTCTAAAAGTCCATAAAAATATATGTTCAATAATTTTCCCTCGCTATCGACAACCAAATCTATATCACTTTTAGCAGTAGGATTATTCTTTGCATACGAACCAAATAATATAGCTCTTTTTACATCAAAGTTTTTTAACACACTAGCTAGTATTTTTTTTAGTTCATCTATAGTATATATTTTTTCTGACATCTAATTTCCTCCTTTACCTGCCCCTACTTGGTGCACCAAATTCTTCTTCAATTTCTTCATGAAGTTCGTCTATTTTTTCATCTGGAGTATTCCCTCCTATTTCTTCGTTATATCTTCTAGTAAATTCTTCTGGCGAAACTTTGGCTTTTTCTGCTTCTAGCCTTAATGTTGTTTCAGTTCCATCTTCTAATACAATTATATCATCTGGTGTAACCATATCGTTTGATGCTGTATCATCTATATTTCTTGCCTCTGTTTTCCCATCTCTTTCTAGCTCTGGGTTTGCTCTTCTTAATTCATCATCTATTTCTGTATTTTTGCTTCTATCCATAAAATCTCTTACTTCTCTTGTAGTAGGATATATGTTCTTTGTTTCTATTGGTGCAGAAATATATCTTTCATCTTCTGGCTTACTTAAATCTGCTCGTACATAGTCAACCTCTATAATTCCGTAATCTCCTTGCCTTACAGATAAGTATTCCTCTTCGCCATTTGTAGTACCTCTATCTCCCAATCTAACCATACCTGCTACTTGCTCTTGCTCGATAGTACTTCCATCTACACTATTAATTGATGTAACTTTCTGTCCCGTAGTTGTTCCGTCTATATTTTCTAAACTATCTATTGTTTGGAGGTTACCGTCTTTATCAATTCCTACAAATGAGAATCTTCCACTTTGTCCCTTGCTATAGTTAGAATATACTACACCTATCCTCTCTATTCCCTTTTCTTTTATTTCTGGTATTAAATCTGCTAAGGTCTCAGTTTGAGTAACTCTTACATTTGCATCAAGTTCTTGTTTATTTGTTAACTTTTCGAATGTAGGAGTTTGGTCAGTGTCTATTTCTGAATATGATTCTATTTCGTCAGTTCCAATTTCTTTAGAAACTTCTTCTAGCCTTTTTTCACTTTGTTTTTCTTCTAGTTCTTCTCTGGTTAAAACTACATCATCTTTTTCTAATTCTTCTGGTAGTTCAAACTCTGCTTCGTCTAATGTTAAGCTATTAAAATATTCCTCGTTTATATCTCTTAAATTTTCCAAAAATTCTTCATCAAATTGAATTTCGCCCAGTTCATTTACCGTTGCTACTAAATTACTGTCTTCATCATATATTTCATACATTATTTTTTGTCTTTGTTCAGCTTCGTCTCTTGCTTTGTCATTTTCGGCACTACTTTCTCTTGCTCTTTTGCTATCTTTTAACTTAACAATATATGCATCTGTTATGGCTAGTCCGGAACCCTTTATTTCAAAGTCTTTATAATATCCTATATTGTCTACCTCTTGTCCTCTTTCTTTTATTGCTTTCGACACTTCTGTATATATTCTAAGCATATTATTTGTTACTTTTACATTTGCTTTTTCCATTCTGCCTACCTCCTTGTATAAATTTTCCGTGCTTATAGCTATATTATACTCTATCAACTTATATTTTTCAATATGATAAAAATCCGAACCTATATCAATTTTTTTATTTTAGTATCCGGAACTATATTGTCTTTATCTGAAAAACGTGGACAAAAAGGTGTGTCCCTCTTGTCCACGTTTTACGTTATACATTAAATGACATTACAAAATCTGTTCCTTCTAAAAGTTTTACTATAAAGGTTTTTGTTATGGCATTGCTATTTTCATTACTCTTATCTGTAAATGTTGCATCAAATATATGAAGTTCACCACTATTTTTGTAATTAGAAAACTCTACATTTGCAGATGTGTATAGATTGTTTTGAATATACTGTTCAAAACTCTCTAGTGTAGGGAAATTATTTGCTCTAAATGTTTCGTCTAATTTATTATATACATATTCATAATCATTATTATTTATTGCGTCTACAACTTTTTGTAGATTTAATCCTGCTTTTCTAGAATCATTTGCTGAGTTGTAGCTTTCTGTAAATTGTGGTAAATCTACAGTATATGTGTCAAGTAATGTAGTATATTTCATTACTGCTGTTTCATTTACAATATAGTATTTTCCGTTTTGGTCTACCAACAAATATTGTGTATATCCATCTTCTTCTGTTACTTGGTATTGTGCTATAGCCATTGTTCTATATTCCTCTGCTTTTCCACTTGCAAAATTGCTAAATTCTTCTAATGTAGCAAATTTTTGTGTTCTATATTCTTCATCTAAGTGGTTATATGCTTCCTCATAATCATTTAATAACTCATTTCTTATCTCTGCAAATAAATCTTTTAAATATGTTTCATCTGTAATTTCTCTTTCTGAATATGTGTTATTTGTATTTTGTGCCATGTTTTGTTCTGCATTTATATCTAAATTCTGACCCTCTACTATATTTCCATATTTTTCTGTAACATATTCTTGTGGAATTACACTAAAAGTTTTATTTGTTTTATCTAGTTTTACAATAAGTTCAAAGTCTGTTCCAGAATCTTCTACATTTTGTTTTAATTTTCCGTTTACTACATATACGTCTATATTGTTTGTTTCTGGAATAACATACATATTATTTATATATGCTGTTACTTGCCCTATTTCAGTTAAATTTGTTTTAAGATTATCAGCAGTTATACCTTTTGCTGTAATATATTCTGTATCTAACATATTATACAATATTTGTGCATTATCGGTTTCTGCTTGGCTAATTATTTGTTCGTCTTCTGTTGCGTAGTAGCTACCTGCATTAAATAAAATTGAATAATACGAATAATATTTTCCTACATTATCTTTTACAACATAAAAATCTTCTCTACTTTCAACCGGAGTAAGTCCTTGCGTTTGTTCCAGATTTGATGTTTCTACTTCATTTGATATTGGTGTGTTCTCTTCATTTCTATTTCCTATTCCCAATACTATAACTAAAGCTATGATTGCCATTACTAAAATAGATATTAGTATTATAATAATATTCTTTATTTTAGACATTTTACAAATTTCCTTTCTATAAATTAGAGTTAGTTAGAAAATTTTACAATTTTCTGACTAATTTTTCTGTTATAGTTAGAGTCACTTTTAGTTTATGTTCTAGTTAACACTACTTGCTCCTCCACTTGCATACATATTATAATATTGTCTAGCACTTTCTTGCCTTGTAGTAAGGTTTGGTGTTCCTGGTCTTTCAAATGACCAGCAAAATGCTGTAGCTGCTTCTTCTGGGCTTGTTGCATTTTTCCACATATCACCATTATATCCATTATAACTTAATAGCTGATATGTTGCATACCCCTGTGCAGGACCTGCTCCACCAGGTGTTAATTCTGAAATTAAGAATTCTATTTGTGTATCTACATCACTAGCACTAACTCCCTTAGAAGCTGCATAATTTTCAAGTTGTGTTCTTCTACCATACGACCATTGGCAAAGTCCAAAACCTACTCCATTCGCATGCTCTTCAACTCCAGGATTAAATCCTGATTCTGCTTGTATATTTCCCATCGCACCTGCAGTTGCATATTCACTAAATCCAGCACTTCTTAATGCGTTCCATACCTTTTCTTGTACATTTCCACCTGTTATGCTTAAAGATACACTTGTAAAGTTCTTTGGGTCAAATACAGAAAAGTCATATTCTGTTACACCTAAGTCTTGTCCTGTTGCTTTATATAATAAGTATTTAGTTAAGTCTATCATATCTACTGTTCTACTACTTGACTCCAAAATTTCATATAGCCAATCTGGAGCACTTAAAATATTGCTTCTCGTTTGATAATAGTCTTGCAATATTGTTACAAAGTTTGGCTCTTCAGATAGTGGATCTGTTTTTTCTATTATTTCTGCTGGTGATGAAGTATACTTTCTTGTTACTGATGTGTTGTTATTTGTAACCGTTCCCTCATATCCGTAATAGTAGTCTGATGTACACAATGTTCTTATAATTTCAGCAGTTCCATAATTTGCTATATATTCTTGAAGCTTTTCTTGTGCGAAATCATCTGCTATATCACAAGGGTCTTCATTATCCGTTTTATCTGGCTCTTCTGGGTATTCTACTGGCTCTAAATCCGAGGTTGCTGGGTCTGCCACATTTGTTTCTTCTGGTTCATACGTATATTCTTTAGTATATTCTACTATCCATACGTCTGCTTTAGTTAAACTAATATCTAAGGTATTTGATGTTGTAATTACTGTATGCTGTGTAGAATATTCTTTTAGTATTTCCTCTGTATCTCCCTCTTTCCATCTTTCGGTTGCTTGTCGTTCTATAGCATTTTCTTCTCCAGTTGAATATGATATAGTTGTACTTATATCGTGTGTATGTACTTTTGTTTTTCTTGTATAATTATATGTATCTACATCTGTAGTTTTTGTATAATTATCATGTATTGTTATTTCTATTTCACTATCATATACTAAATCTGCTACATCTAATACAAACCCTCTTTCTCTTCCTGTTACTAAGAAAGCCCATAAATAATCAAATGGCATAGTATAACCACTTACCATTCTTTGGTAATCTATACTTTGAGTAGTCATTGTATAGGTTGTGTATGGCTCTACATATTGTTCTTCTGGATCTGTTTCTCCTAAAGCCTTTCTCTCTTCATATCTCTCACTCCAAGTGCCTACTACTACACTATATTTTGAAGCACTATATGTTTGGCTAAGCCCACCTAATATTGCTCTTTCTATGTTTTCTTTTAGTTGCTCATAATCTTTTGGGTGTAAACCTTGTGAGTCAAATAAATCTGCTTTAGCTGCTCCTGTTTCGTCTACGTATCCACTTGAAGTATCTATAAATCTTATATTTGTTTTTCCACTACAATAATTTGAAATTTCTGTATTATATGCCTCTATATTTTGATTCATAGTTTGATAATCTATTGATGTATATGTATTTGCTACTGGTAAAACTTTTTGTACATATATTGTTTTACCGTTATATCTAGTTGCAAGTGCATCAATTAGTTGTTTCATTTCTGAAGTTTGATTTGTAGCATTTACTCCTAACATAACACATACTGCACTTATTTCATCGGAATTTTGTGGTAATGAATCTACTCTTCCTAGCCAGTCTGCTGGTGTAGTAGATGCTTCTGCATAAAAAGGTGCATTAGGTATTAGCCCTGAATTATCTAAACCTGCTGTAATTGAATCTCCTATAAATAGTACATTATCTAAAGAAGCTACTTGTCCATTTGTAGTTGTTCCTGCATCTTCGTCTTCTGTACTAGTTCCTGAATTTACTAAATCATCTAAATTGCTTTCTCCTGTTGCACTTGAATTATTATCTGTACTACTATCTCCACCAGATAATATTTGACTAGGTGAGCCAGATTGCCATCCCCAACCAAGCCATCCAGGTGTTCCTCCACATTGAGTGTTACCTGCTGCTACCTGCCAAGCAATCCAATCTTCTAGTGATTGTGTTCGTATACCACTACTAACATTGTCCATTACTTCGCCTTTACCGTCTCCGTTAATATCTCCTACATATATTCCAACATGTCCATAAGGGTTGTTTGCACTACCTGTACCATATACAGCTGCACCTATTGGAATGTTGTTTACATCTGTAGATACACAAGTTTGTTGAAATGCTTGGTATGCTCCTGTATAGTACACATTTGGAAGTCCTGCATTTGCATATACTTGTCTAACCCAAGCTTGGCATAAACCTGCTCCTGGTGATGGTGTTGTTTGAGCAGCTCTAACAATAGCTTCTGATATGTCTGTAATAATATCTTTTCCGTTATAGTTGAGTTGTACATTACTTCCACCAATACCTGTCCCTGTTCCTTCTACTATTGTAAAGTGTGTAAGTATTTGTTCTCTTACACTTTCATCGCCAGATATGTTATACTCTTCTACCCATTCATAAAAAGTATCTGCATTTACGAATGTTAATGTAATTGTACTACCATCGTCTCTTGCTCTTCTAAACTTTATTATACCTTGTACTTTATTAGAAGTAACATCTTTGTTTAATGTCTCCCAATCAATTTCTTCATCAGGATTTGGTCTTGTATCTGGATAATTAGTTACAAGCTCAGCATTCATTAGTTTAAGTAAATCTTCTGGTCCTTCTAAATATACGTTTACTCTACTATTGTTTTTAATCATTTCATCCCATAACGCTTGAGCCGTCATATTTGTTGTTATATTTCCATTTTCATCTATTGTAACACTTTGTGTATATGTAGAAGCTGCATAAGGTGCATTTGATATGTCGCCCTCTTTTCTTGAGCCATCGTCTAATGTTATTAAATACACAAATCCTGCTAATAGAACTGTTATTATTGCGATTATTAGAACTATGGGTAGAACAAAAGATTTTATTACCTTAAGTATTCTTTTTCCTACTTTTTTTATAAAATTTTTTATTTCTTCGAAATTAAATTTCTCCATATTTTACTCCTATTATAACTCTATTTCTATTCTAGTAGTCTGTCTTACTGCAACTTCATTATAATTTAATATAATTTTGTTAAATACAACTTGAGTTATATTTTTAGTTGAGCCATATCTGCTATAATATTTAATAGTAACTTCCTTAGTTTCACCTGGTGTTATAGTTAGTTGTGATTCACTTAGCTCATGTATATATGCTGTATATTGGTTTCCATTTTCATCTTCTATGTACATATTATCTGTGCTACCTTTATCATCAAGCAAAATAGTATTATTTGTATTATTTGTTATACTATATGTATAAGTCTCATAATCCATATATGTGTCGCTTCTTAGTACTGTTATTGTTACATTAGATGTGTCTGTGTGTTTTTTATTTATCTCTTGTCTTCCTATATAATTGTTTATATTTAACCTTAATTCATTATTTTCATT
>CALXWT010000049.1 GCA_944392445.1 uncultured Clostridia bacterium | reverse complement strand
CAACTTGGTGGATTGTCTTTGGAAGATGTAGAGTATACAAATGCACGTATAGATATAGAGAGTCTACTGTTTTTGTAGATTTTATATAAGTATGCATAGGCATTCAGAGTGTAAATGTAGACATACTATAAAGATAGAGTAGAAACACTAACTTGAATATACTAGCCCGTTACGTAAAAATGTGACGGGTCATTTTAGTGTATATATAAAAAAGAAAAAACAAGGGAAAATTATCAAAAAACTTAGTTGAAAAATAAAAGAATTATGATAAAATAATTTGAAAAGCTTCAGCATGAGCTATAATATATAGGTTTTATTATATAAAAAAGAATAAAGTAATTTTGAAAATGTGTTTTATATTATTAGGAAAGGGTAAATATAATGATTAGATATTTAGAAAACTCACTTGAGAACATGAGAGATATTGGTGGATATAGAAGTGTCTTAGGAAACAGAGTAAAATTTGGAAGATTAATTAGAAGTAATCTTCCAAGATATTTGTCAAATGATGATATACATTTTTTAAATAAAATGGGAATGAATACTATAATTGACTTAAGGTCAATAGAAGAAATAAAAAGTCTTATAGAAAAAAATGAGTTTTCTGAAAGTCATAAAGAATTTTTTTGGTTTTGTTTAGATTTCTTAAACTCTTAAATAAAACCAGCAATAAAAAGTATGCTTTAGAATGGATAAAATACATATTAGATGGAAACGAATTTGATACTTCAACTACAGAAAGCTTTGAAGCGAGATATAGGTTAATTGAAGAAAATTTATAAAAGCTGAAAAAATTTATTCTTGTAAACTTGAATGAACATAATCATAATGTTATAATATTTATATAAAATTAAAGGATAGGAGGAAAAAATGTCAAATAATATAACAAATATATTAAAGGAATATGTAACAGGATTGTACAAAATAATTGGAAAAGACTTAAAACAAGTTATTTTATATGGGTCTTATGCCAGAGGAGAACAAGAAAAGAACGGAGAAATAAGCGATATAGACATTATGATACTAGTTGACTTAAGTGAAGAAAAAATAAAAGAAATAGAGAAAAAAGTAATTGATTATAGCTATGATTTAGATTTAAAGTATGACATTTTATTATCTCCAATTATAGAGAACATAAAAAATTATAAAAGAAGAGCTAAATATATGGTTTTTTATAAAAATATTGAAAATGAGGGAGTTTTATTAAATGGATAATAAAGAAGTGGAGTCATTAGTTCGATATAGATTAGAACAATCTAAAGAAAATTTCGAAGAAGCAGAGGCCTTATTTAATATAAACAAATATAAAGGCGCAAGTAATAGAGCATATTACTCAATTTTTCATGCAATAAAAGCAATCTTAGCATTGGAACAAGCTGATTTTAAAAAACATTCATCAGTAATAGCATATTTTAACAAGGAATATGTGAGCAAAAATATATTTTCTAGAGAATTAGGGAAAAGAGTTAATGAAGCAAGATTCTTTAGAGAGAAAAGTGACTATGTAGACTTCTATATAATAACTAAAGAAGAATGTAAAGAGCAAATAGAAACTGCAAAATTAATGATTGAAAGTGCAGAAAGATACATAAATGATAAGTTAAAATGAATGTAGATGAGATATCTTGATGAAAGCGAAAATATGGGGAAATATTTTTATATAGGAGAGATATTTTGAGAAAAGTAAGAAATGAGGAAGAAGAGATTCCTAAGTCTGTACTTAAGATGAAGCAAGACAAAGAAAGAAGAGAAGAACTGAAAAATAAAGGAGAGCAAGGTAAGCATAGTAATAAAAGCAGTAATAAAAAAGGTGCAAAATCAAAGAATAAAAAAGATAAGCACAAAAATAGATTTTTAAGAAAAATTATACTAATTTTAATACTAATATTGCTAATAGCAGGAGGGATTGCTCTAGGAATATCGGCACATAATTGGAAAGTGCTTAGCGAGGCGATGTTTACAAATAAAATGTCTGTAGTCTTAGATAAAGATGGCGAAGTCATTGCAGAATTAGGAAATGAGCAAAAAAAGCTAACTCCAGTTGACATAGATGATATACCAAAAAAATTAGTGGATGCCTATGTTTCAATAGAGGACGAAAGGTTTTATTCTCATCACGGAGTTGATATAAAAAGAACTGGTGGAGCAATACTAAGTTATATAACTAGTTTTGGCTATTCTTCTTATGGTGGTAGTACAATTACACAACAGCTAGTTAAAAATTTAACAGGAGATACCACAGACTCTATAACACGTAAGGTGAAAGAGTGGTGGAAAGCATTTCTACTTGAATGTTATTTTTCAAAAGATGATATTTTAGAAATGTACCTAAATGTAATATATGTAGGACCAAATGTTTATGGTGTTCAAACAGGGGCAGAATACTACTTTAACAAAGATGTAGAAGACCTAACATTGGCAGAATGTGCGTATTTGGCAGGAATAAACAATTCGCCAAATTACTATAATCCATTTGAAGGGTATGACAACGAAGAAGATATTACAAATAGAACTTTAACAGTATTACAAAAAATGTTAGAATTAGGCAAAATAGATGATAGTGAATATGAAGAGGCAGAAAAAGAAGTAAATAATGGACTAGATTTTGACCAAGGAGACATAGAAATAGGAGATTGTATTTATTCATACCATACAGATGCACTAATAAATGAAGTTATAGAAGACTTAGCAGATGAAAAAAATATATCAGAAGCATTTGCAAAAAACTATTTATATTTATCAGGTTCAACTATATATAGCACACAAGATTCAAGTATGCAAGATAAAGTAGAAGCAGAATCTTTAAAGAGTCAATACATTCTTTACTCAGCAAATGGAGAAGATACTTCACAAGCGGCAATGGTTATACTAAATCATCAAACTGGTCAAGTTTTAGCTTGTACGGGTGGACTTCGGAGAAAAAGAAACTTTCAGAGGTTTAAACCGAGCAACACAAAGCCAAAGACAAACTGGTTCGGCTATTAAGCCACTTGCAGTATTAGTACCAGGCATCAACGAAAAAATATTTACTGGTGCTACGATATATAATGATGAAAAAACTACTTTTGAAGGAGAATATTCACCAGGAAACAGTGATGGTGGATATTTGGGAGAAATAACTGTTAGAAGAGCACTAGAGTCTTCGCAAAATATTCCATTTGTAGAAATGATGGAACAAATAACTCCTAAAAAAGCTATTTCGTACCTTGAAAAGATGGGAATAACTTCATTAACGGACGAAGACGAAAGCTTAGCTTTGGCATTAGGAGGACTACAAAATGGAGTTACACCGCTAGAAATGGCATCAGCTTATGCAACTATAGCAAATGACGGAATTTATATAGAGCCAACATTTTATTCATCTATAGTGGATAGCAGAGGAAGAACTGTTATGAATTCAAATCAGGAAAAAAGGACAGTATTTTCAGAACAAGTGGCTTATGTGCTAAAAAAATTATTACAACAACCAGTAGACGGAACTTACGGTACAGCTACATATTGTGCAATTCCGGGTATAGATGTAGCAGCGAAAACTGGAACTACTGACGAAAATTACGACAAGTGGTTATGTGGTTTTACACCATACTATACAGCAGTTGCGTGGTTTGGATTTGACCAAAACGAAACGATAAAATATAACAGTCAAAATCCAGCAGGAATAATGTGGGCAAATGTAATGAGAAGTATACATGACGGCTTTTCTGGAGCAAGATTTTATCAACCTAGCAGAATAGTAACTGCAGAAATATGTGAAGATACAGGTAAAATTGCAAGAACTGGTTGTACAAATACATATATAGAATATTTTTTACAAGGAACTGAGCCAAGTCAATGTACAAAGCATAGTGGAAGTAGAGTAAAGGCTAGAGAAGATAATGAAAAAGAAGAGGAAAATATAATATATACGGACGACAATAATGACTTAGAATTAAACCCAGATGAGGAAGAAGAAACAAATACTGAAGTTCAGAATGGAAACAATGTAACAAACGAGAATATTCAGAATGAAAATACTCAAAATGAGGATATTCAAAATGAAGTAGGTGTGCCACCAGCACAAAACAATACAGTAGCCAATGATACTTTACCAGAAAATGATGTGGTGGATGAAAATGAAATAATAGATAGTCCAGAGAATGATGGAAATGAAGAAATAAATAATACGCCGACAGGTGATGGACAGATAGATGAAGAGGCTGGTAATAATGAAGAAAATGGTACTGAGATGGTAGAAAGTGAAGAGTACTAATTACTTGCACTTGGTGGTATGGAATAAGCCCTGTAATGAAAAAGTTTTTAAAAGATTATGATTTGTCGGGAAAAGACATTATTGTAGCAGCTTCCAATGCAGGATGGATAGGTCATTGCTTTAATGATTATAAAACATTATTACCAAATTCTAATATTAAAGGTGAACTTAATTTGGAATTTTCAGCAAATGCAGGAGAAAGAGATAAAATGCTAACTTCGTAAACAGAAGTAGATGAGTGGGTAGAAAAGTTATAAGAAATACAAAAAAGAGCTTATCAATAAAGGTAAGCTCTTTTGTAAGCTTAAACTTTTAGTTAATACAGTGATAACATATTGGATATTCCATATAATTATTAGGATTGCTATAATAAATATGGTTAATTATAGTTACTAAAATGCTTTAATAACCAAGATAAAGAACATGTTTTAGGAGATGACGAGACTATGAAAAAATGGATAATAACAATTTTAGTAATCATTATTTTAATAGCAATTCTAGTTACGGTATATGTTTTAAGTCAAAATAATTCAGGTGCAGAAGGAAACAACTCTAACATAGTAAGCAATGTAGAAGCTTCAGATAACACAGAAATTACAAATGAAATAAATAATGCAGAAAATGCTTTAGGAACAGAGAATAAAAAGAAAAAATCACATAAATAAAAGAGGAGGTCTTGTATGGAAAAAAACAAGAAAATTATTTGGGGTATTGTAACGGTAGTTGCTATTGTTGCAATAATTGTAATTGCAAATGTTATTATTGCAAATGTATTAGGAGAAGATGAAATTTCAAACCAAGCATCTTTTGAGAATACAAGAGTAGTAGAAGAAACAGATAACAGTCAAGAAAATAGCACAAGCAGATTATGGTGAACAAATAGGACTTGGAAATTTACATTATAGATTGGTGGACATTGATGATGGAAATAATTAGAGAACAGCTAATCTATTTTTGGTATTATTTCGATATACAAATTAGGCAGATTTTCATCTATTGGATAATAGGAATTGTAATTACAGTATTATTTCAAATGTACGTACCACAAGATGCATTTGTAAGTTTATTCAGTAACAGAGGATTTGGTGTTTTAATGGCAGCAACACTTGGAGTACCTGTTTATGTATGTGGAGGAGGTACTATACCACTATTACAGGAATGGCTACATAGGGGTATGAGTATGGGAGCAGGAACAGCCTTTATGGTTACAGGACCTGCAACAAAAATAACCAATTTAGGAGCATTAAAAATTGTACTTGGAATAAAACATTTTGTTTACTATTTAATTTACGTTATATTATTTGCATTGTTATCAGGATTATTTATAGATTTAGTAGGAATTACGGTTTGATAAGAAAAACGGGAGTGATTATATTGCTAATTACTCTCAATTCCACTATATCATCCAACAGCACAAATTAGTAAAGAAACACAATTACAACAATACAAAGAAGTTTGGAAATACATAAACATACAAAAAATACTATAAAATAATTATATATTAATAAAACGTATAAAAATTAAAATAATGCATATTATACCATATAAGTTCTAAAAAATACAAGATAAAATTGATTTTTTTGAACTTATATGGTATAATTGATTAAAAATAAAATTAATGGAGGGCATTTATGTATAGAGAGATAATAAATGATTTAATAAAATGGAAAAGTTCAGAAAATAGAAAACCACTCATAATTCATGGAGCTAGACAAGTTGGAAAAACATACATTGTGAAAGAATTTGGAAAAAAATATTATGATAATCTAATATATGTGAACTTTGAAACGAATAAAGAATTTAGTTCTCAAATAGAAGAAAATATAGATGCACAATATATAATAAATAAGTTGGAACTATTTTATGGTGAGAAAATAGTTCCAGAGAAAACATTAATTTTCTTTGACGAAATACAAGCAAATGAAAGAGCATTAACATCATTGAAATACTTTTGTGAGGATGCCAATGAATATCATATTATTGCAGCTGGTTCCTTACTTGGAATAGCAATAAATAGAGAAAATTATTCATTTCCAGTAGGAAAAGTTCAAATGATAAACATGTATCCATTATCATTTAAAGAGTTTTTAGTAGCACTAGGCAGAGAACAATTAATAGATGAAATTCAAAAACATTTTGAGAGCAACGAAAGAATGGATAAAGACATCCATGAATTATGTTTAAAATTATATAGAACATACTTAGTTGTTGGAGGAATGCCAGAGGTTGTACACACATATTTAGATGAACAAAAAGTAATAGCAACAATAGATGTTCAGGCAGAAATACTAGCTTCTTATGAAAGAGATATGACGAAATATGCAGACAATAGCCTATCTAATAGAATAATATCAACATTTGATTCAATACCAGTACAACTAGCAAAAGATAATCAAAAATTTCAATATAAAGTTATTTCAAGGGGAGGAACATCTAGTATATTCGGCGAAGCTATATTATGGCTAAAAAATAGTGGAATAGTAAATCAAATATACAAAGCAATTCCTGAATTGCCATTAGAAATGCATAAAGATTTAGCTTCATTCAAATTATATATGAGTGATGTGGGATTATTTGTAAATAAAGCAAGATACCCATTATATCAAATAGATTTAGATACTACTCCAACGATGATAGCGATGGGACCTCTTACAGAACATTATGTGGCAAATGAGTTAAGGCAAAAAGGTTATGAATCGTATTATTGGGAATCAGATGGGAAAGCAGAACTAGATTTTATTATTCAAAAAGAGATGGACATTATTCCAATAGAAGTAAAAACTAGTACACATACTAAAGCTAGAAGTTTAGATATTTATATGAAGACATATAGTCCAAAATATGCTATTAGAATTTCAGAGAAAAATTTTGGATTTGAGAACAATATAAAATCTGTACCATTGTATGCAGTATTTTGTATATGATAATTTTGTATATAAATAACACGAGGGTAGTTATTGCTAATTACTCTCGTTTGTGTTAGTATAAGAGCAAGAGTAAAAGATAAAGTACCAAATTATGATGAGACAATATAATACAGGAGGAACAATGTCAATAATAAATGTAAAAAATTTAACCTTCCGATATGATGGAAGCTTAAATAATGTATTTGAAGATGTGTCATTTAACATTGATACAGACTGGAAATTAGGTTTAATTGGAAGAAATGGCAAGGGAAAAACTACATTTTTAAAGCTACTACTGGAAGAATATGAATATAAAGGAACAATAACAAAAAGTGTAGAATTTGATTATTTTCCATTTGAAGTAAAAAATAAGGAAAGAATGGCAATAGAAATTGTAAATGAAATCGCACCAAGTGTTGAAGACTGGCAGATTATTAAGGAATTAAATTTATTAAATACAGATGCAGAAATTCTTTATCGAAATTTTAATCTGTTAAGTGGTGGAGAGCAAATAAAAATTCTTTTAATAAGTTTATTCTTAAAAGGAAATAACTTTTTACTTATTGATGAGCCAACAAACCACTTAGATATGGAGACAAGAAATAATTTAGTAGAATATTTGAATAAGAAAAAAGGATTTATTTTAGTGTCACACGATAGAAATTTCTTAGATAAAGTAGTAGACCATATCATTTCTATCAATAATACAAATATTGATATTCAAAAAGGAAATTTCTCATCATGGCAAGAAAATAAAGATAGGCAAGATAATTTCGAACTAACACAAAACGAAAAGTTAAGAAAAGATATTAGTCGCCTAGAAATAGCATCAAAAAATACTGCAAACTGGTCTGACAAGATAGAAAAAACAAAATACAATACTACAAATTCTGGCTCTAGTGTAGATAGAGGATATATAGGGCATCAGTCGGCTAAGATGATGAAGCGTTCGAAAGTATTAGAAAGACGAATTGATAAAGCCATTGAAGAAAAATCTAGTTTATTAAATAATGTGGATAGAAATGATAGCCTAAAAATAGTTCCACTAGAAAGTAGAAAAAATCCATTAGTTTTGGCAGAAAAATTACAAATAAACTACAATAATAAAGCTATATTTAATCAAGTTTCTTTTGAAGTGAATAATGGAGATAGAGTTGCAATAGTTGGTAAAAATGGTGCTGGGAAATCTAGTATTTTAAAATTAATTTTAAAGAAGAGCAATATAGATAGTAAGAATACTAATGATTTTGTATTAGTAGAAAAAGCAGAATATACAGGTACTCTAAAAGTAGCAAATGATTTAAAAATATCGTATGTGTCACAAAGTACAGAATATATAAAAGGAAATCTTAAAGAGTTTGCAAAACAGTACGAAGTAGAAGAAAGTATTTTTAAAGCAATGCTAATAAAAATGGGATTTTCAAATTCAGAGTTTGATAAAGATATAAAGCAAATGAGCGAAGGACAAAAAAAGAAAATTCTAATTGCAAAAAGCATATCAGAACAAGCAAACCTTTATATCTGGGACGAGCCATTAAATTATATTGATATTTTAACAAGAATACAAATAGAAGAGGCTATATTAAAGTACAAGCCTACTATTATTTTTGTAGAGCATGATGAAACATTTATAAACAAAATTGCTACAAAAGTGGTGCAGTTAAAGCAAATACAATAAGAAAAGTGGCTTCGCCAGATGTGCGTTTTGCTTCGAAATACGCACGGCTCAAGGAAACTTAACCTTGTTGTATAGGAAAAGCATCCCCTACCTAATTAAAGGCAGGGGATGCTGGAGCAAATTGGAAAATCAGTTGGGACGCTTAAGAATTTCCA
>CALXWT010000048.1 GCA_944392445.1 uncultured Clostridia bacterium | reverse complement strand
ATAAAGATTGTAATGTTAGTTTTGTTTATGAAAAAGGAGAAAGCGAACAAGAAATAAAAGAAATAGTAAGGGTAATGGAAAAAATTACAATAAATGATAATAGATAAGAATAGATTTGATAAAATTATACAGGAGATAGTTTAGAAAGAAAAAAATTTATTATATGCTTGCATAATAGGTAAATATATATTATGATATTTATGTAAAGTTGAGATATAATAAATAAGAGGAATAAAAATGGAAATAACAGACAAACTAACAAAATCAATTTCAGAGACAGCATATTTAACTAAAGAAAACACAAAAAGGTATAGACCTATTTTGCGTTTTTTTTACTTACAAAATCAAAAAATGAATTTTATGCTATATAAAGAAGATGTGTTTAATGAATTTGCAGGGAAGCAAGGATTTGAAGATTATACATTAGAACAGTGCGATAGTGATTTAACAACTCTTACAGAATGGAAAAATTTAATCGCAATTCAAGATACATCTGTAGCATATACATTAGAAGAGTTTAAAAATAAAAAATATAGATATCAATTATCAGATTTTGCAGTAAAGATAGAAAGTTTAGTTATAGAACTTGAAAATTTACATATAGAAGGTGCATCGCTAGAACCAACTCTAATAGAAAGAATTAAAGAAGGAATTGCCCAAATAAACTCTATAGTAAATGAAAACGAAACTAAAGTTAATGGTTGGTGGGAGAATCTAAATGCAGACTTCAAAAGATTAAATGACAATTATCAAGGATATATTAAATCTTTTTATAATATAAGAATGGAAGAGATTGCTCAAAGTTCAAAATTTATTGCTAGAAAAAACGATTTAGTATTATACTTACGAGAATTTATAAAAGCTTTACAAGATAATTCTTATCATATTGAAAAAATTTTAAGAGAAGTAAAACCAGAAATAGAAAATAAAATTTTAGAGAAAGTATGGCAAGCACAAAGTAAAGTTATAAGAATTGATAGATTAGATGAAGAACTTCCAGAACAAGAAATGCGTGATAGAAATAGTGGAAAATGGAAAAACATAAAACGATGGTTTATAGGAGACGAAAAACGCGATAGTGAAGTACATAATATAGAAGAAAAGACTAGTGAAATTATAAGAAAAATTACTAGAATAGCAAATCAAATTGCAGAATCCAGAGGTAATATAAATAGCAGAAAAGCTGAATATAAAAAAATTTGTGAGATGTTTTGTAATACTAATAATATGGAAGAAGCACATAAATTATCAAGTTTGGTATTTGGTATGGAAAATACAAGACATATGAAAGGAAACTTTGAAAGAGAAACTGATAACATTAACAGTAGTATTCTGGATGAGAAAAAGATAGAGATAGAAGTAAAACCAAGAATTAGAGCCTTTAAAGAAAGAAAGGATAGAACAATTATAGAAGATAAATCTGAAATAAAAAGACTAAAAATAGAAGAATATTTAAAACAGCGAGAAGAGGAAAGAAAACTAATTAGGCGATATATAATAAATGGAAAAATTGTCATTAAAGACCTACCAGAGATTGAACCAGTTGTAAGGAAAAGTGTACTAAAATGGGTTAGCCAAGCTAATCAAACAGAAACAAAAACAACAATAACAGAATATGGAGAAAAGGTGCAATTAGTAATTCCAAAAAATGGAGAGAGATGTACATTAAAATGTACGGATGGGGTTTTAAATATGCCTGCATATGAACTATTATTTATTGCATAATAAAAAGATTATTTTCTTCTTACAGTACAAGACTGAATTTACTTAAATTTAAATAATTAAAATATACTTTAGATACAACGAAAGTAGTGAGGAGGTAGTAATGAAAGTTTTAGAAGAATTACTGGAAAATTATTGGATTTTAAATGATCAAGATAATGAAAAATACGAGCAAATTAGACAAGAATTAGATGACAAAACTGTAAATTTTATAAAGCAAAAGTTAGGATACAAACTAATTATAAATCCATATTTAATAAAGCTTGAAAAAATACCAGGAATTCCTAAAGCATTTATGGGGATTAAAGAATTCTCTAGTAAATTAGAATATGTATTTTTGTGCTTAATACTTATATTTTTAGAAGAAAAGTCGAGAAAAGAACAGTTTATATTATCACAATTAATTGATTATATTCAAAGTGGAAGCACGGAAATCGATTTAGGAGAAGTTGTAATAGATTTTAATTTATTTAAGCAAAGACAAGCTATGGTAAGGGTATTAAAATACATACGAGATTTAGGTTTTATAAAATTATATGATGGAGACGAAAGCAAATTTGCAGAAAATATTGATAATGATGTACTCTACGAAGTAACAGGAGTATCTAAATATTTTGTAAGAAACTTCACAAGTAATATTACAGACTGTAATCTATATACAGATATTTATGAACAAGAACAATTAGGCCTAGACCAAGACAAAGGAATTGAAAGAAGGCAAAGAGTATACAGAAGATTATTTACAGAAAATGTAGTATATAATGAAAAACAAGAAGATCAAGACTATTTATATATAAAACAGTATAAAAATGTTATTGCACAGGATGTGGATCAAATGTTGGACTCTAGTTTAGAAATACATAAAAATGGAGCATACATTTTGTTAGCAGAACACGAGCCTTTTAAAAATGTATATCCTGCAACTAATAGGGCAATTTCAGATGTGGTATTGTTTTTTAATACAATATTAATAGATATGTTAGAAGAAAATAAGTTAAGTAAAGAGCAGAATGATACTATTGTAATTTCAGAAATAGAATTTTCACAGATAGTAAAACTATTGAAACAAAAATATAGTCAAGGCTTTAGCAAAGAATATAGAGAGATGAATGAACAGGATTTAGAGACACAAATTTACGATTTTATGGAAGAATATGATATGATGAGAAAAGAAGAAAAACAGTTTAGAATAATGCCAATTGCTTTTAAAGTGAAAGGTAGATACCCAAAAGAATTTATTGAATAAATTTAGATAAAAATTTTTAAGGTAGAAAAATTGAAGCTTTTATTAAAAACAAGTAGAAACAGTAATTTATTTAAATAGATTTGTAACAAAAAAGGAAATGGAGTAAAAAATGGAGAATAGATGGAAAATTAATAAGATTGGGTTACTAAATTATTGGTGGTATGATGAAGAAGAATTTGAATTTTCAGATGGAAGAATGATATTAAGAGGAACAAATGGTTCTGGAAAAAGTGTTACAATGCAGAGTTTTATTCCACTTTTGCTTGATGGCAAGAAAACACCAGAAAGACTTGATCCATTTGGAAATAAAGCTAGGAAGATAGAAGACTATGTATTAGGATATGGAGATGACATCAAAGAAGAAAACACAAGCTATTTGTATATGGAATTTTGCAAAAAAGAAATAAACCAATACATTACAATAGGGATGGGCTTACGTGGGAAAAGAGGTCAACCTATAACCTTCTGGGGCTTTTTGATAAATGATGGAAGACGAATAGGAAAAGATTTTTTCTTATACAAAGATATTGATAATAAAATACCACTTACTAAGCTTGAATTAAGAAATAGAATTGGACTAGGTGGCAAACTAGTAGAAACACAGAAAGAATATATGGAAATGGTAAATGATAATATTTTTCATTTTGAAACTATAGAAGAATATGATGAATTTATAAAACTTTTAATTGAAATAAGAACACCTAAACTTTCTAAAGGAGAAGGATTTAGACCATCCACCGTGCTTGAAATTATGTCCAATTCACTTCAAGGCTTATCAGACGACGATCTAAGACCTGTTTCAGAATCTATTGAGAATATGAATAAAACAAAGGAACAATTAAAATTTTTAAAAGATAGTCAAAAAGCAATTAGTAATATAATGGGAGATTACCAAAAGTATAACGAAAGTGTGCTATTTAATAAAGCAAATAAATATATGGAGGAAAGTAAAAAGTATAAAGAGCTTTTAAATAAACAAACGAACTTACAAGATAGAATAAGTAAAGATAAAGAAGAAGAGGAACAAGTAGCAAAACAAATTGAAGAAACAGATGCAAAAATAAAGGCAGTAGAATTTAAGGAAGAAGAATTAAGAAAAAGTGAGGCCTGGAATCAAGAAAAAAATCTACAGGAACTAAAACAAAAAGAAGAAGAGACAGAAAAAAATTTAGAAGATAAGAATAGAAAGAAAGAACAACAAGAAACAGAAAACAGAAAAAAAGAAGATGATATAAAAGAAAATAATGGAACATATGAAACATATAAAAGCGAGTTTGAAGAATTAAATAACGAAATAGAAACTATTGCTTCTGATTGTTATTATGATGAATATTTCTTTGCAATAGATGACATTAAGAAAGATATAAATACACAATACAACTATCCAGTTTTACGAAATGACTTGAAAAAGTATATAGATAGAATAGAACAAGCAAAAACAATATTGGAGCAAGTTATTAGGCTAGAACAGACATATGATGAGATGCAAAGAAATTTAGAAGTAGTTAGAAACAATAGAATAAGACAAGATAATGAAGTTACTAAAAACAGAAAAGAACTCGAAGATGCCAAAGAAAATTTTATAGAAGAAATGTACATGTGGGAAGAAACAAATAGCCTTTTAAAGATAGAACAAGAAGATAAAGTGAAAATTGCACAAAAAGTCAGAAATTATGGAGAAAAAACGAGTTATAATGATATTAAATTAGAAGTAAGCAATGCATACAATAAAGCAAATGGAAAGTTGCTTGAAAAAGAACTTATTCAAAAGCAAGCAAAAAGTGAAAAAGAAACTGAACTAGAAAAAATAAGAGGAGAACTAGAAGAATGGAAGAATAAAAAAGAGCCAGAGCCTGTAAAAGAAGAGGCAGTAATTCAAAACAGGATAAGGCTACAAGAAAAACAAATTCCATTTATTCCATTATATAAAGCAGTAGAATTTAAAGATGAAATTGATGAAGCTACTAGAAACAACATTGAATCAGCATTAGAAGATATGGGAATATTGGATGCACTAATTATTCCAAAACAATATTAGGAAAAAATACAAGAAGTAGATCCGAATTTTGTAGACAAATATTTAATAGGAAAACCAAAAGAATTTAGACATGATTTATGTGAAATACTTAAAGTAGAATTGCCAGAAGATACACAGGTAAAACCAGAAGAAGTAGTAAATGTACTAAAAACCATTTTATTGGACAATGTCGACGATGAAAACTATATAGACGAAAAAGGTGTGTACAAAATAGGTATGCTAAAAGGTAAAGCGGACACAAACAAAGTGGCTCAATACATTGGAGTAATAGCAAGAAAGAGATATCAAGAAAATAAAATACAAGAATTAACAGAATTGAAAAAACAAATAAAAGCAGAAATTGAGGAAATAAGCAATGAACTTCAAAAAATAGAAAACGAAAAATCAAAGCTAAAAGAAGAATTAGATGGATTTATGCCAAAGGATGCATTAGAAGAAAAATTCAATAATTTACGTATATCAATAAATGCCCTAACGGCAATAGAAAAGGAAATAGACGAAAAACAAAATGAGATTACAGTAAAGTTTGAAGAAATAAAAGAGAGAAAAATACAGTTAGAAGAAAAAACAGCAAGATTGCAATTCAAAAAAACAAAAGAAGCTTATGCAGAAGCCTTAAATAATACCAACGAACTAAAAGATAAAATATATGAATTAGAAACAGTTCATAACAATATAATAAACACATACAAAACTATAGAAATGATAAAAGACAATTTGGAGCAAGGATTAGGTGCATTGGACGATATTCTATATGATATAAACAAACTAAATAGAGAAAAAAGCATTACAGAAGAAAAAATTAGAGCAATAGAAGAAATGATGACAAGTGATATATATGAAATAAAAAAACAAATGGACGAATGTTTAAAGGCGAAGAAAGAACTTCCAGTAATGCGTGACAACCTAAGAGATAGACGTATTAGTTTAAATAAAGATATACAAAATAATACACAAAAATACATTGAAGTAGAAGAAAAAGTACAGTTTGCAAGTAAAACGTCAAAAATATTAGAAGAAAATTTCAAACAAGAACTTGAATTAAAATATGTAGTAGAAAATTATGAGGATATTGCAAAAGAAGCAAATAGAATTGTAAGAGAATATCAAAAATTCGAAAAAGAAGGCTATGAAATAAGCTATTATTTGAATAATTTGTTAATTAAAGTAAGAGAAAATATGGAGCACTTAGTAGACTATAATTTAACAATAGAAGACATTCAAAGAGTTAATACAGAAGACATTCAAGAAGAACCACGAATAATAGAATTATATGCAAGTCGTACAAGAAAAGATATTAAATGTTTTATAAATGGACAAAAAGTAAATCTGATAAAATTACAAAGTGAAGTAGAAGAAAATATTCATGAGACAGAAATGCTAATAGAAGAAGATGATAGAATATTATTTGAAGAAATTTTGACTAACACAGTAGGAAGAAAGATAAGAGATAGAATTTATCATGCAAAACAGTGGGTAAAAGCAATGAACGATTTAATGGAAAGCATTGACACTACAAGTAAATTATCATTTAGTCTAAACTGGAAACCAAAGGTTGCAACAGATGAAACGGAAGTAGATACAAGAGAATTAGTAGATATACTAAATTCGGACACAAATATATTAAGGCAAGATGAAATATCAAAAATAGCAAATCATTTTAGAAGTAAGTTTGCAAAGGCAGAGCAAAGACAAAAAGAAGAAATGAAATCATTCCATAATATTATGAAAGAAGTATTAGATTATAGAACTTGGTTTGAATTTCAATTTAATTACAAAAAGGGCAATGAAACTAAAAAAGAACTTACTAATAATGCATTCTTCAAATTAAGTGGCGGAGAAAAAGCTTTAGCAATGTATATTCCACTATTTGCAGCAGTCGTAGCAAAATATGAATCAGCGGGAAAAGATACTCCAAGAATAATTTCATTAGATGAGGCATTTGCAGGAGTAGACGATAGTAATATAAGGGATATGTTTAGAATACTTACAAAATTGGACTTAGAATATATTATAAATTCGCAAGTATTATGGGGGGAATATGACACAATTCCAAGCCTAGCAATAAATGAACTAATTAGTGACCCTAGGGCGAAAGTAGTATCTGTAATAAGATATTTGTGGAATGGAAAAGTAAGAGAACTTGTAAACTAATGAAATTTGTAACAATAAAATGAGAATATCTATAATAAATAAAACATCATAGAAATGTATCAAAAAGATTGACTATGATGTTTTATAGTATGGTTATAAACTTGAAATTTGTGTATGGAATAATAAAGAGTATGCTTTAAGGGATTAAATTAAAAATTAAAAATGTCAAGAAAAAAGTTAATTTACGCTATAAAGTAATTCTCTCTACAAAGTAAAGAAAGGAAGAAAACAAAATGAATACAAAAACTCTTGAAGAAGCAGTTTCATATTTTAAACAGAATCAAGGATTCGACAGAATAATAAAAAAAATGAAAAGCAAGTACCAGTCTTTTGAACGAGAAACACCAGGTACAATTATAATAGAAAAGCCAACTAAGATGGAAAGAGAAGCATTATCGGGTTTTATGAAAAAAGATTATAGTAAAAATAAAAACATCTCTATTAGTTTAAAGAAATTTCAAACAAGACTTGATGAAACTAGATTTTCAGGAGTAACTATAAAACAAATATTAGAAGAATACTTTGGAGAAGAGATTGTATCAAACAAAGAGCAAAAAATAAGAAAAAGACAAGAATTTGAAGTGTTCATTAAAAATATAAAAAAATATTGCAATTATGTAGAAACTGTAGAAACTATAGATGAAATTCTAAACAAAAATGCAGATGAAATTGTGAAGATAAAAAAAGAATATTATAAGGACAAAGAAAATTTGAAAGGGGAACTAATAAAGGCAATAAGGGCAATAGAAAATTTGCCAGAGAACCAAGAAAGTTTACCAATATTTGCAGCAAAAGTAAATGGAGATCCACACTCATTGGATAGAAATAAATTAGCAGGACAGTTTTTTCTAAAATTTTTGATTTTAAAAAAGAATGGACAAAAAATAGAGGAGCAGAACATTTGTAAAGAGAATAATTGTATTCAAAATAAAACTAATAAAGTAGATAAAAATGATATTGAAAAAAGTGAAAATGAAAATGGTGCTAAAAAACGTTTGGAAATAGTGAATAAAAGGAAAACAAAAACAACAGAAGAAATTGCAGAAATCTATTATAACAACAATGTATTGATAGACGAAATGTCAAATATGGTATTAGTCAGAAATTTAGTTGCACTAAAAAACGGACAGGTACATGAAGGTTGGCAAGCATTCTATAATAGGCACGAAGCAATGCAGGTAACATTATATAATTTAAGCCAAATAGATGAAATAAGTACTAAAATTGATAAATATAAAAATTTTAAATCGAATAAGGTAGATGAAACAAATATTAAGATACAGAATTTAGATAAATGCTTGATTGTAGAAAATCCAGGAGTATTTACAGATATAATACAAGACGGTAGATTGAAGACCATACCAATTGTGTGTACATACGGACAAGTAAAATTAGCAGGCCTAATACTATTAAGCAAGCTAGTTGAAGCTGGAATGCAACTATACTATTCGGGAGACATAGATCCAGAAGGGATGCAAATAGCTGATAAGCTAAAACAAAGATTTAGAAATAATATAACATTGGTTGGATTTGACGAAAAAACATATAAAAAAATAAATCGAATGTCATACTTAGTGAAAAAAGATTAAAAAAACTAGAAGGCTTAAAAGACGAAAAATTAAAGGAAATAGCTAAAATATTACAACAGGATAAAGTTGCAGCTTACGAAGAACTGAATATAAAAGAATTGAAAGAAATGGTAGAAAAGTGGAAGATAGACTAGAAAATTAGGCAGAGTAATCTGGGCTCTAGCTCATAACCCGTTGAAATCTACTGTAAATAAGTAAATACTAAAGTGACGTAATCTTACAATATCAATGGATTAAAAGTAATTTGATTTAAATAAAATTTAATATAAATTCTAAAAGTGGGGACAATTCGGGGACAGTCCCCTCAATTTTATGCAATAAATAGCATATTTAACCATTGCTAATTTATATAAAACTTAAAAATCAAAAAAGTAATTTTTGAGAA
>CALXWT010000047.1 GCA_944392445.1 uncultured Clostridia bacterium | reverse complement strand
TTATTAAACATAGGAGAAAGCTTATGAAAAACGAAAAATTTGATTTTTATAGTCCAGTCAATTTAAAGTCATATAACCTAGATAAAACTATGAGATACCAATTAGATATTCTAGGTAGTTTAGATTTCTTTACTAGGAGACATAGTGAAAATGTTGCGAATTTGGTTTGTAGAATTTGCGAATATTTTCATTTTAATCAAAAATTTACAGTTTACTGCACAATCTGTGCATATTTGCACGATATAGGTAAATTATTTATTCCATCAGCAATTTTAAATAAGCCTGATAGATTAACTGATGAAGAATTTGAAATAATAAAAACTCATACTACAAAAGGCTATGAAATGTGTATGAAGGATCCAAAATTACGTCCTTATGCTATTGGTCCTTTAGACCACCACGAAGCTTTAAATGGTTCTGGCTATCCAAATGGTATAACAAAAATACCATTTGAAGCGCAAATAATTCGTGTTGCTGATGAGTATGATGCTATAGTTACTAAAAGACAGTATACAACTCACGTTAATATTTCTGAAACTTTAAAGGATTTAATTAAAGATGCTCAGCCAGACCCTAAACTTGCTGCGTTAGACCATTTGTCACAAAATTATAAAGTTGGAAAAATTAACAAACGTGTTTTAAAAACATTATTTAAGGTTGTTATAGATGATATTTTATACGAGATTGGCTGTTTATATGATTATTTGGATTATTTAAAAGAAAATATTAAAAGACTAGAATTAATAATGAAATATAATGACAAAATGAATGATGCTAAAACTGACAAGAAGAAGCAATACTATAAGGAAGGTATGAGAATGCTTTTCTTAACAGATGAAAATTTTGATAATTTTAAACAAGTGTATGAGGATTATAAAAATGCTCTAGAGATGCGTAGCGATAGAGTTAAAAAGTTATATGATGAAATTAAGATTATAAAGAAACTAGAAATTTAGAAAAAGAGATGGTTTCTTAATTTATACACAATACTTTATATAAAAGACGTGCATAAATTAAGAACTCCATCTTTCTTTATTCTAGTCCAAAGCTTACTCCTAGAGCATTGTTTACTTTTGAAATTATATTTTCATCATCTATATGACCTATTTTCTCTTTTAATCTACTTTTATCTATCGTTCTAATCTGTTCTGCTAGGACAACTGAATCTGCCTTTAATCCATTGTTTTGTGAGCCTATCTCTATATGTGTTGGTAATTTTGTTTTTCCTGTTTGTGAAGTAATCGCTGCTGCTATAACTGTTGGACTATGTTTATTTCCCATATCATTTTGTATTATCAAAACAGGTCTAATTCCCCCCTGTTCTGAGCCAACGACTGGACTTAAATCTGCATAAAACATATCTCCTCTTTTTATTACCATATTCTTCACTCCTATTAGTTTGTATATTTAAGGTCTATTTTTTGATATATTCCAACATCAGTTTGAGATAATTTAAAATTAATTTATTTTTATCTCATTATATAATATGTAAACTGTATCTTCTCCGTTAATGCCTTGTATTAATAATTTTAAAGGAGTACCTGTTTCTTTAGATATATATAACGTTTTTTTATAAATATAATTATTAGCTTGTTCCTCTATCTCCATTATTACATTATTATTTTCTTCATATATGTATGCTTTACTTGCCTCTTTTAATGTCTTGTAACTTGTTATAAATGCTTCTAATGTTATATAATTGTTTACTAAATATTCATAGTTTTCATAGACTGTAGTTGAATTTAATTTTGTGTTTCTTATTATAAGATTTTGACCATCATATTCTGTCTCTAATCCTTCAATATTACTTGGTTCTAATACTGTTTGCTTTGTTTTGTTTGGCTCCTCGTAAGTTTGTAAAATTATATATTTGTTAGTATTTTTGTTACTGTTTACTACCATTTCAATTTTTGCTTCGTACGAACTGATATTTAAAATATATTGTTCAAATTCCTCAATACTTTTGTTACTCATATTATTACCAGCTTTTAAATTTTTATAATTATTTTTTAGAAAAAAAGCTAAAAAAATTATTACCAAAATTAAAACAAATAAAATTATTTTGGTTCTATTTTTTAATTTCAATTTTAATCACATCCCTTTCTAAAACCATAAATCAGGTTGGAAAAGAATTAAATTTTGGCAGGGAAAACGAGTTTAAAATATACGAGGTGTACTTTGTGTACATTGAGTATATTTTAAATGAAGTTTGACATAGCCAAAATTGTAATTATTTTTCAACTTAAAAAAAATAGGTTAACTACTAACCTATTTCATTTTATTTTAAATTTTTTTAAAGTATTCATTTAGACAATCTAATAATTCCTGTTTTTTGTCTATTTTATTTATTCTTTCTCTTAATTTGCTTGCATCCTTTCCATTTCTTACATAGTATGCTAAATGTTTTCGCATTTCTTTTATAGCTATATTTTCTCCTTTTTCTTCTATAGCTAAGTTTATATGCTCTAATATTACTTTTAGCTTTTCCTCGCTTGTAACTTTTCTTTGCTCTTTTCCACTTAAATAGTTTATAATCTCCTCAAAGAACCACGGATTACCAATTGAAGCTCTCCCTATCATTATTCCATCTACACCAGTTTCTTTAAACATTTTTTCTGCATCTTCTTTGCTTTTTATATCTCCATTTCCTATTACTGGTATATTTACAGATTGCTTTACCTTTTTTATAATTTCCCAATCTGCTACTCCGGAATAATATTCTTCTCTAGTTCTACCGTGAATTGTAATTGCCGATATTCCTGCATTTTCTAATATTTTTGCAACTTCTACTGCGACTATGTTATTTTTATCCCAGCCTTTTCTTATTTTGGCAGTTACAGGTACTTTTGAAGCTTTAACTACTTCAGTTGCTATTTTCTCTAATAATTCAAGATTTTGTAATAGTTTACTTCCATCTCCATTTTTTACAATTTTAGGTGCAGGACAGCCGAAGTTTATATCTACAATATCCACAAAATCTCCCACATATTCTACCGCATACTTCATTGCCTCAATATCGCTTCCAAATATTTGCCCTGCTACTGGCCTTTGCTCATTTTTTGTATTTAGTAATAACTTTGTTTTTGCATCATTATAATATAAGCCCTTACTGCTAACCATTTCTGTACAAGTTAGCCCTGCTCCATATTTTTCGCATATCAATCTAAATGGCAGGTCTGTTATACCTGCCATTGGAGCTAAAAGTATATTATTTCTTAATTCTACATTTCCTATTTTTAACTTTTTTAAAAACATTGCAACTCCTTGTATTTTTCGTTTTTATCTATACCTTACTATAAGCCCGTTACTAGATAGTGGTTTTGTAGAAATTTAGGTTTGTATTATATTATTTTGTAAAAACCATTATCTAGTAACTCCAAACTTTAGTCTATAAAAATTGCCTTTTGCCTTCTGCCAGAAATATTTAAAAGCAAACCAATCATTATAAAGTTACTTAGAAGTGAGCTTCCTCCATAACTTACAAATGGCAATGGTATACCAGTTATAGGTAATAATCCCATAGTCATTCCTATATTTTCTAACATGTGGAAGAAAAATACTCCTGCTATACCTGTTGCTATATATGACCCTAAGTCGTCTTTGGCTGTTTTTGCCACATAAATAGCTTTTGTAATAAGTATTACATATAGTATTATAACACCAGCTGCTACTATAAAGCCCATTTCTTCTGCAATAAGTGCAAAAATAAAGTCGGTAGTTTTTGGATACAAAAAACCTAATTGGGTTTGGTTCCCTTTAAATAAGCCCATACCAAATAGTTCTCCTGCTCCTATTGCAAGCTTTGATTGAATTATGTTATATCCTGCCCCTCTTGGGTCTATGTCTGGGTTTAAAAATACATCTATTCTTGTTTTTGCATGCTCTGGCAATACAAAAAAGTATAAAAGTGGCACTGCAATAACTATTAATAATATACTTATTATAATATATCTCTTTTTTATTCCTGCAACAAATAGCATAAAGACTAGTGCCATAACAAAAGCTAGTGCTGTTCCATAATCAGGTTGTTTAATTATTAACAGTGTTGGTACTAGAAATACTAGAATTACCAATGCTAGCTTACTTATTCTGCTAATTTCATCTCTTCCGTTTTTTTGTATTTTGGTTATGACTAATGCAAGGGTTAATATACATATGATTTTTGCAAACTCTGCTGGTTGAATAGATGCCGAACCTATATTAAACCAACTTGTAGCTCCATTTATTGGTTCTGTAAATAATACGCCAATCAATAATGCTATTATTATTCCATACAATATTGGTGATATCTTTGCTATAAAGTTATAGTCTACAAATATTACCACTATCATTATAGGTAAGCTTATAACTAGCCACATAATCTGCTTTTTTAATTCATCGTAATCTGAATTTTGCGTTGCAGATGTTAATGCCACAAGTCCAATAGCCACAAGCAGTATAGTACAAATTAGTATCCCCCACTCTATATTTTTAAGAATTTTTCTTTTCATTATCAACCTCTTTTAATTTTTTGTGTTTTCTTCGTTTTGATTGTTTTTTTTGGCTCAACTTTTGGTGTACTATCTACTATATTTGTTTCATCATTCTTAACCTTTTTTTCAGGCTCATTATTTTTACTTTCTGAATTTTCTTCTTTGTTTGTTTGTTCTTGTTCATTTTCTTTTATATTTTCTGGCTCAGTATTTTCGTCTACTTTATTATTATTTTCATCTTTTATTTCATTATTATTCTCTTTTTTCAATGTGCCTTCTAGTTTTCTTGCCTCATTTTTTATTGTAATAATTGGTATGTTAGCATATAAAGCTGGAGCTCCTATTTTTCCATCTTCTCCTTCTTTATTTGTTAGCCTTACATCTATTGCTTTTTCATCTATATCTATATATTTTTTTATAACTTCTAAAATTTCCTGCTTCATCATTTCTAAAAAGTCTGCAGAAATATTTGCTCTATCTTGTGCTAATACTAAGTGTAATCTCTCTTTTGCAGTGCTTTTTGATTCCTCTTTTTCGCTTTTTCTAAATTTCTGAAAAAACTGTGTTATGCTCTTGAACATATTTTACCTCCAATAGTATTAATGTTTACCCTTTGCGAAAAAACCTTTCATTTTACTAAATAGACCTTCTTTTCTTCCTGGAACCGTTACATCTACATTTTCTCCTAATATTCTTCTTGCTATTTCCAAATATGCTTTTCCTGATGGTGATTTGTCTTTTATTACAACTGGTTCTCCTTTATTTGTTTGAGTTATTATGTATTCATCATCTGGAACTACACCTATTAAATCAATAGAAAGTAAGTCCACGATGTCGTCCACATCCATCATTTCTCCTTTTTTTATCATAGCAGGTCTAATTCTATTTATAATTAGTTCAGGATTTTTTATTTCTGATGCCTCTAGTAGTCCAATTATTCTATCTGCATCTCTTATTGCTGATATTTCTGCTGTTGTTACTATTATTGCTCTATCTGCTCCAGCAATAGCATTTTTAAATCCTTGTTCAATTCCTGCCGGACAGTCTATTAGTATATAATCAAATTCTTCTTTTAGTTTTCCTATTAGTTCTTTCATTTGTTCTTCATTAACTGCACTTTTATCTCTTGTTTGGGCTGCTGGTAATAAAAATAATTCGTTAAATCTTTTGTCCTTTATAAGGGCTTGTCTTAATTTACATTTTCCTTCTACTACATCAACAATGTCATAAACTATTCTGTTTTCTAAGCCCATTACAACATCTAGATTTCTTAAACCAATATCTGTGTCTACTAAAGCAACTTTTTTGTTTCTTAGTGCTAAAGCCACGCCAAGATTAGCTGTTGTTGTTGTCTTACCTACTCCGCCTTTTCCGGATGTTATAACAATAACCTCTCCCATATATTTTCCTCCTCATAAAATTAAAGCAACTTTTTTGCCATATTTTGTTTCAATAAAAATGCATAATTTTAAACACATATATTATATACGGAAATAGGCAAAAGGTCAATGTTTATGTAAAATTTAAATTAAAAATTATTTTTATTTTACAGAATTGCATTTTAGTTTTCTCTTAACTAATTTTTTTGCAATAAATTAGAGTAGTCTTATAAAAAGTTATAAAATATGTTATAAGATGCTCTCTATTCCATATTTTCAAACTTTTTAAAAGACTACTCCATATAATTATAAGTAATTTTTATTATGACCAAACTTATATAATTAAGGGCTAACCCAAGTTATTTTTGCATATCCATTTCCTGTATGTCCTGTTTCTGTTCCACCTGTTATACTTTCAAATTCTGTATCTCCAGATACAGTTGAGGCATTGCTTAGATAATATGATGTAGAAACACTATATCCACTTGGTACACTTGAGGCTGTATCAGTGGTCCACACAAAACCTGAACCTCCGACCTCCACCGGCAGAGTACGCATTACTTCTTCTTCCGAAATTTCCTGCTGCTCCTCCACCATACCAGCCACCGACCTCCAGCTCCATTTGAATAATAATCTGAATTATTATATTTGTATCCAGTATTTCCACCTATTCCAAAGGTACCTGTTTCTCCGCTATAATAAGAATTCGTACTTGTTCCTCCTGCTCCACCTTCCGTTTGTGTAGCACCTGTGCCTATTAATTGTGCCGTTAGAGTTTGTTCATCTATACAACTTCCAGATACGCCTGTGGTTCCACCTCCAGCACCACCATTTGCTCTATAAATTGAATCATGGGCAAAGGCACCTCCGGCCACCTCCGGCTACAATTACTCTATAGTATAGTGTGTTTCCACCAATTCTAATATCCGTGGCACCTCCGGCCACCTCCACCCCTATATCCTGCATTTCCGCCTCCGTTGTATCCTCCTCCTGAATGTGCAGTACTAGTTGTAGATTCTCCATAACCTCCTTGACCACCAACATATACATATAGTGTAGTGCCTTCAGTTAATTCAATTTCTCCTTCAGAATATCCTCCGTTTACCACCTATTGCAAAAGTTGTATCATAGCTTCCACCTTGTGCTCCCCATACTTGCAATTTATATACTCCATCTGCCGGCGCAGTAAATACTTGTTCTGCTCCTGTATAGTCAAACTCATATTCTGTTTGTTCTGGTGCTTGAGCTCCTTGTTGATTTGAAACTACATTATTATAAATTTTAGCTACTTCTCCTACATCATATTCATACGATTCTCTTATTGCCCTAGTAGTATCTAGCTGACTTCTTCTTCTTGAACTTGAAGTTAAAAACACTGCAAGTAATATAAAAAGCATACTTACAAGTACTATTGCTGTATAAGCAGCCATTGAGCCTTTTTCTTGTTTTATTCTCCTCATATTGTCCTCCTTTGTTAGATTTAAAAAATCTCATTTTTCACAACTATATGATAATTCAACTTTTTTTTATTGTCAATCTTTTTTTAGCTTTTCCTAAATTTGAAAATTTATACTTTATCTTAGTTTGGTAAATATACATATTACATAAGGTTTAGGACCTAAACCTCTACCAAACTATTATCGAGTAACGTTTTTCTAGTATTTTTTTAAAAACCATTGATAAGTTGTTCAAAAAATTATATAATATTTAAGTAATTTATTAACTTTTTGAAAGGACTTGATTAATTTATGAAATTAAGTGAAAGAACAAAAGATATTATAGAATGGATTATATGTATATTAGTTGCTCTAGTATTAGCATTACTAATTAGATATTTTATTGGTACTCCAACTGTAGTTAAAATGTCTTCAATGAAACCTACTTTAATAGAAAATCAACGTCTTATATTAAATAGATGGACTAGAACCACTCATCAAATGCCTGAGAGAGGTGATATTATTACTTTAGAAGCTCCATCTGATAAACTAGTTGATATTGATGATACAGACAATGTGGTTGCACGATATGATAACGAACCAACAAATTGGTTTAGTAAATTTACGTATTATTTCTTAGAAATAGGCAAAGAAAGTTATATTAAACGAGTTATTGCATTACCAGGTGAACATTTAGAAATAAAAGACGGAAAAGTTTATATAAATGGCGAAGAATTAGATGAACCATACCTTCAGGATAATGTAATTACAACTGCTGGTGATGTTAATAACCCTTTCTATGATTTAGTTGTTCCAGAGAATTGTATATTCGTTATGGGAGATAACAGAGCTGGCTCTACAGATAGTAGAGCATTCGGATGTGTTCCTTTAGATAAAGTCGAAGGCACAGTTTGGATTAGATTTTGGCCTTTTAATTTATTTGGCAAAGTAGAATAATGTTAGGAGAAGTATTTTGAATTTTAGTAATATTATCGGAAATGAAGAAATTAAAATTTTTTTAGATAATTTAATAAAAACCAATAATGTTGTACACAGTTATATGTTTATTGGCCCTGATGGCATAGGTAAAGTTCTTTTTGCAAAGGAATTTGCAAAAATGATTTTGTGCCAAGATTCTAATAAAGCATGCAATCATTGTTCATCTTGCATAAAATTTAATAGTGACAATCATCCAGATTTTATGATAATAAATTCGGAAGATGGTAAAAGTATAAAAATAAATCAAATTAGATTTTTACAAGAACGAATATCAGAAAAGCCTATAGTCTCTAGCAAGAAAGTATACATTATTAATAATAGTGATTTAATGACGGTAGAAGCACAAAATTGCTTATTAAAAACTTTAGAAGAGCCTCCTGAGTATGCTATTATTATATTAGTTTTATCTAATGAAAATAAATGTTTAAGCACCATTAAATCTAGATGTACTAAAATTGCTTTTCAAAAGCTAAGAAATTCTGATTTAACACAATATGCAAACGAAAATAATTTAGAAATTAATTCTTCTTTATTATCAGCTTCTGATGGAAGTATCTCTAAATTACTGAATTTACAAAATAATCTCGAAGCTTATAAACAATTGGACAATATTATAAATGCTTTTTCTAAAGATAATATAGTGGACATTTGGAATAACGCAGATATATTATATAAATCAAAAGATAATATTAACACTTTACTTGAATACCTTAATACTGTGTTCCTAGAAAGATTAAAAAGTACCAAAGAGAGCAAATATATTCAATCAATTAAAATTATAGAAAATACTAAGAACAAATTGTCTAGTAATGCAAATTATGATATGTGTATAGATAATTTATTATTACAAATATGGGAGGATTTTAATGAAAATTATAATAGGGGTTAGATTTAGAAAAACAGGAAAAATTTATTTCTTTAATCCTGGAAATTTACATATAAATTTAAAAGCTAAAGTTATAGTTGAAACTGCCCTTGGAGAGGAACTAGGTGAAGTAGTTGCAAAGAAAAAACTTTTACCTAACACTGAGTTAAGTACTCCATTAAAAGATGTTATTCGTATTGCCAACTATAAAGACATAAAGCATGATGAAGAAAACAAGAAAAAAGAAAAAGAAGCTTTCAAGATTTGTGAAGATAAAATTAAAAAATTAAAGTTAGATATGCACCTTACAGATGCTCAATATACTTTTGATAATAGTAAATTATTATTTTGCTTTACTGCAGATGGAAGAATAGATTTTAGAGAATTAGTAAAAGAATTAGCTGCAATCTTTAAAACTAGAATTGAACTTAGACAAATAGGTGTAAGAGATGAAGTAAAGCGAATTGGTGGAAATGGAGTCTGTGGTAGAGAGCTTTGTTGTTGTTCATTCTTAAACAACTTTGAAGCAGTTTCTATTAAAATGGCAAAAGAACAAAATATGTCTTTAAATCCTTCTAAAATTTCTGGAAACTGTGGTAGGCTTATGTGTTGCCTTAAATATGAGCAGGAAGTATATGAAGACAAATTAAATCATTTGCCTAAAATAGGAGCAGTTGTCCAAACTGCTGATGGTGAAGGTGTAGTAGACTCTATTGAAACATTAAAGGAAATTGTAAAAGTAAAACTAAAGGATGACAATAACGAAACTTACTATAAAAAGTATAATTCTAAGGATTTGAAAATTATAAAAAATGCTGATTCTGAAGTAATAGATGATGAAGAAAAAGAAAATATGGCAGAACTTCAAAAGCTTGAGGATTTAGAAAAACAAGATAAACAAACAAATGATGATATATTTTAAGGAGGTGATTTTATGGTATATAGAATAAGTGATAAGTGTATTAGTTGTGGTGCTTGTGCAGGTGCTTGCCCTATGCAATGTATTTCTCAAGGTGATGAAAGATATGTAATTGATGAATCTGTATGTATAGGTTGCGGAACATGTGCTAATGTATGCCCTATGTCTGCTCCAGAACCACAAGATTAGTTTGGAATAATATTGTACATATTTGAATATTATTATACAGTTAGCATAAATTATTAATTTTTTCTT
>CALXWT010000046.1 GCA_944392445.1 uncultured Clostridia bacterium | reverse complement strand
AAGATTATACATATGGTGAAATATTCGCTAATAAAATAAAGCTATTTTTTAGTGAAATATTCAAAAATCATTGACATTTTGAGTTTTTTTCGTTTTGCGTGATTAGAATTTTGTTACTGGATAATGGTTTATGTTATATTTTTTGCTTGAAATCTTTTCAAAATCATTATCCAGTAACAATTTTTTTAGAATTTAGCATATTCTTGTTTCTTTTTGTAAAAATATATGATAGAATATGTTTAGAAAATTTAAAATATTAATAAGAGATACTTAAAAATTTTTTATAACAAATATTTTTAGAAAGGATTGTGATTTTATATGCAATTTAATAAATGTAGTAGATGTGGTTGTTTTTTTGTAAATAGTGGTGATGTATGTCCTAATTGCGCACCAAAGGACACTTTTGAAATGAATAAATTAAAAAATTTTTTAGAGGATTCTGATATGAACTGTACTATGGAAACTATTTCATACGATACAGGTATTAGTATGAAAAACTTAAATAGATATTTTTCTAATGATAGCTTTGTAGATTATAAGCCAAATTTTAAATTATAATTTGTGAAACCTTAGACAAAAGGGACACTTCAATTTGTCCAAGTTTTTACAAATTAGAGCATTAGATTTTTATATTTTAACCTTGGACAAAAGGTGTGGACAAATTGGAGTGTCCCTTTTGTCCAAGGTTTTTAATTTAACACATATATTTTTTTTAATTTTTCTACTGCTACTCTTGCCTTTTCTTCATTATTTGCGTGAATGTATGCTACTATATCTCCCTCTTCTACTACATCACCTATTTTTTTATTAAAAGTAATTCCTACTGCTTGATCTATTTTATCTTCTTTTTTTATTCTTCCTCCACCTAAAAATACAGATAGCTTTCCTATTTCTTCTGCTTTAAGTTCTTTTACTATACCTATTCTTTTATTAATATTTGCCTCTTCTTCGGCACTATCTATATTTTTTACTTCAGTAATTCTACTATCTTGTTCGGTTTTCTTTTCTAGTACCACAGGCAATATATACTTTGCTTTTTCAAATTTATTTGTATCTTCTATGTAGCCTACATCTCCTCCTTGGTTTACAACTAATTCTTTAAATTTTTCTAAGGCTTTTCCATTTAATATGTTTTCCATCATTTTGCATTTATTTTCTTCTAAGTTATTGCCTCTTCCTGCAAGTTTAAGCATATTGCTCCCTAATTCTAATACTATATTTTTTACATCCTCTGCCATTTTTCCTTTTAGAGCCTCTATTGCCTCAATTACCTCTAAAGTATTTCCAACATTTTTTCCTAGTGGTTCTTCCATTGGAGTTATTACTGCTACTGTTTCTCTGCCTGCTAATCTACCTATTTCTATCATTTCATCTGCAAGCTCTTTTGCTCTTTCTTTTGTTTTCATAAAAGCCCCACTGCCATATGTAACATCAAGTACTATTTTATTAGCCCCTGCTGCTATTTTTTTGCTCATTATGCTAGATGCTATAAGTGGTATACTTTCTGTTGTGCTTGTTGCATCTCTTAATGCATATATTTTTTTGTCTGCTGGTGCTAAGTTCATTGTTTGTCCTATTAAGCTTATTCCTATTTTCTTTACATTTTTTATAAATTCCTCTTCTGAAATATTTACTTTGTACCCAGGTATGCTTTCTAGCTTATCTATTGTTCCCCCAGTATAACCTAGTCCTCTTCCAGACATTTTTGCTACTGGCACTCCAAGTGATGCAATAATTGGAGCTAAAATTAAAGTTACCTTGTCTCCAACTCCTCCTGTGCTATGCTTGTCCACTACTATACCTAGTTCTGACAGGTCTAATATATCTCCTGAGTTTGCCATAGCTAAAGTAAGATTTACTGTCTCTTCTTTACTCATACCATTTAAATATATTGCCATAATTAAAGCAGAAGCTTGATAGTCTGCAATATTATTATTTGTATATTCTTTAATAAAAAAATTTATCTCTTCTTTTGTAAGTTCTTGCTTATCTCTCTTTTTAGCAATTATCTCTTGTATGTTCAAATTAAATTCCCTCTTTCTTAAAATTTACTTTAAATCTTTTTATAAGTCACTTCTAGGTATCGCCTTTTCTATGTTTTTCTTCCTTTTAAGGCATATAAATTTATCACACTATATTTTTTACAAAACTTCTACGGTGTAGTGGGCAGAGTCCATATTCTTTAATAGCATTAATATGTGCTGCTGTTCCATAGCCCTTATGCTTTTCAAATCCATACATTGGATATACTTCATCCCACTGTCTCATTATTCTATCCCTTGTAACTTTAGCAATAATAGATGCAGCTGCAATAGAGTAGCTTTTGGCATCCCCTTTTATAATTGATCTGTAAGGTATGTGGTCAGTATCTATTTTTGTTAGTGCATCTACTAAAATTATTTCTGGTTTATCGAATTCTCTTTGTTTTTCTTTTAAATCTTTTTCCAGCTCTTTTATTGCCGTAGTTAAGCCTTCCTTTGTTGCATTTAATATATTTATCCTATCTATTTCCTCTTGCGATATAATACCTACCCCATAGCCAATAGCTTCTTTAATAATCTCTTCGTACAATTTTTCTCTTTTTTTCTCAGATACCTTTTTAGAGTCATTTACTCCTTCTATCATAGAGTCCCTTGGCATAACTACACAAGCAACTACTACAGGCCCTGCTAAAGGTCCTCTTCCTGCTTCATCTATTCCGGCTATGCTAATTGTTCCTTGTGAATATAGCTCCTCTTCTATCTTTTTTATTTCTTTTAATCTTTCTAATTCTTTTTCTTTCATTAAATTTTCCCTTTCTTTGCTATAAAACCATCTGTATTTATTAATTTCTAATTATCTATTTCATATCTGATAATTTGTATACAATATTTCCTTCTGCATCTTCAATTCCATCTATATATATAATGTCATTTTGCTTGTAATCAACAATAAAAAAATTATCAGTTCTTACATCTTCTAATCCTAATTCTTCTAAATTTGAATTATCTAAACAATAATAATTACTATCCTCTGAATCTAAATCCACTATTTCTTTATCTATTAAATTTTGTATTGTTTCATCTATTTCTTTATCTTCAAGCTTGGTACCAATATACTCTGCATCATCTTCTTCTATAGCAACTTTTTGAGCTAATACCTCTGTTTGCCCTTGAATTAATAGCATATCTGTTTTTATTGTTTCATATTCTTGACTATTATATTCTTTATTTAAGAATTTTAATGCTAATATTATTCCAACTACAATTATTGCTATTACTATAAAGATTTTTATATATGTTACTACTAAACTTTTTCGCTTTTTCATAGTTCTTATATCATTCCTTTCTTGATGCTATAATTACGCATTATATTATATATTTTTATTTTACATTTTTCAACTATTTAATTTAATTATTCGGCTCTTTTGTTGCTGAATAATGCTTTTTGAAATATACATATTACCTAGCGTTAAGACCTAAATTTATACAAAACCATTATCCTGTAACATTTTTTTCACATTTTGTTCACAAACATCTTGTATTATATATTTAAATTAGGTTATTATATATATATGTATTTTTTTGTAGAATTTACATACAATTAACCAAAAAAATTCTACAACGAAAAAGAAAGGAATGGTATAAAATGGATGAAAATAATCTAAATAATTCAAATGAAACAAATAATATTAATAACTCAGCTACTTCAAATCAAAGTAGCAATTTTCAAAATCCAAATCAGGGAACAAGTCAATTTATTGAGGCTAAACCAGTGAATCAGGAAAGCTCAAATGCAAATTCATACGCAAATGTAAATTCAAGTTCAAACATAAATAGTAGTTATAAGCCTAGTACAGCCAATGGTACTACATATAGTTCATATAGCACTAGCAAAAGGAAGAAAAAAAGTGAAGGTGCTGGTTTTACTAAAACGGTACTTTTACCTTTTGCTTGTGGTATTCTTGGTGCAGGACTAGTTGTAGGTACTTGTTTTGGTATTCCAGATATTAGAAACAATTTATTGGCAGGATATACTGTTACTGACGAAGGAAGTGTTAGCAATCCAAATACAGAACAAATCTCTTTACTAGATTACTCAGATACAGCAGTCGGAGTTGCACAAAAAGTTCTTCCTTCTATTGTAGGTATTAACGTAACCTACTCTGTTAATTCCATATTTTATAGTGGTGGTACTGCTCAAGCACAAGGTTCTGGTGTTATAATTAGTGAGGATGGATATATATTAACAAATAATCACGTAGTTAATTCTTCATCATCTTCTTCATATTATGAACTAGGTAAGGCAAGCAAAATCACCGTAACATTAAATGATGATGATACCGAATACGAAGCAAAAATAATTGGAACTGATGAGCAAACAGATTTGGCAGTTATTAAGATTGAAAAAGATGGCTTAACTGCTGCCGAACTTGGAGATTCTGATTCTGTACAAGTTGGAGAATTTTGTATGGCAATTGGTAATAACTTAGGTTTAGGAACAACTGTTACTGATGGTATTGTAAGTGCTGTAAATAGGACTGTTACTGACGAAGATGGTAATAGCTACGTGGCAATTCAAACAAATGCAGCTATTAACTCTGGTAATAGTGGTGGAGCTTTAGTAAATAGCCAAGGGCAAGTTATAGGAATTAACACTTTAAAAGTTTCTGGTGATGGTGTTGAAGGTGTAGGTTTTGCTATTCCAATCAATTCAACTAAAGATATAACTGATCAGCTAATTGAATATCAAAAAGTTAAAAGACCATATTTGGGTATTGGTGGAATTGATGTAGACGAAGATATGGCAAAACAATACAACTTAACTGTTGGAGTTTATGTAAAAACTTTAGAAAACTTTGGTGCAGCAGAAAGAGCAGGAATTAAAGTTGGAGATGTAATTACTAAAGTAGATGGCCAAGAAATACAAAATATGGATGAATTAAATGAAATTAAAAATTCAAAAGAAATTGGTGATAAAATAACATTAACAATTTGGAGAGATGGTAAGACAGAAGATATAGAAGTAACATTACAAGAGCAACCTTAACTATCTAACCTATTAAATAAATTTCTAAAGTGCACTAAATATTAGAACAAAATTTAATATTTAGTGCACTTCAAATTTTGCCAAGTATTTTCAATATAATCACTTTTTGTTCACACAATGTTCAAATTTCTCCTGTATAATATGCTTATAGTTGATAAGAAAGTTACTCCATTATCAACTATATATAAGTAAAACATCCCCTTTTATTTTCAAAGAGCAACTGTAGTAAAACACAGTTGCTTTTATTTAGCCAAAAAAAGAGAAATAATTATATATTAATCATTTCTCTTTTTTGCTTGTTGTCTGAGACAACAAGGTTTTGGTCCCCGACTGCAATCTTTGATTGCTATGTCTGGTCAAATTCTTTATTTTAACTAAGCAAGTTCAACAACTGCTCCTACTTCTGTAAATTTAGCTTTTAATTCTTCAGCTTCTTCTTTCTTTACATTTTCTTTAATTGTTTTTGGAGCTCCATCAACTAAATCTTTAGCTTCTTTTAATCCTAATCCTGTAGCATCTCTAACTACTTTTATAACTTGGATTTTGTTTGCTCCAGCTTCTTTTAATACTACATTAAATTCTGTTTTTTCTTCAGCTGCTCCTGCTGCTGCTCCACCAGCTACTGGTGCTGCAACTGCAGCTGCAGATACTCCATATTTTTCTTCTATTCCTTTTACTAATTCTGATAATTCAACAACTGTTAGGCTGTCGATTGTTTCTAATAATTCATCTATTTTTGCCATTTTATATATCCTCCTTAAAATTTTTATTTTATTGTTTTGAACTTAATGAATTCTAAATTCCATTAAATTTTAAACTTTGCAAACATGGCTGTTTGCTAGATTTTGTTTTAAGTAATTGTGATTACTTTTTTAGTTTCACTATTCGTAAAATTAATTATAAACGAGTATTGCTAGGAGAGCAAGTTAAAAAGTTTGAAATTGTACGTTGTGTAGATTGAAAACTTTTTAGCGATGCTCGACACTGCAAGACGAAGTTTAGAATTAATTTTTGCCTATGCGTTTTCTTTTTGTGCCTTAACTTGATCAAGTGCAACAGCAAGTTTTGTAATGTTTCCAAGTAAAGCTCCAGCAAGTTTTGCAAGAAGTTCTTGTCTTGATGGTAATTTTGCTATAGTAATTATTTCTTCTGCTGTCATAACTTTTCCTTCAATGATTCCACCTTTTATTTTGTAGAAGTCATTTTTCTTTGTAAAGTTATATATTGCCTTTGCAGGTGCTAAATAATCTTCTTTACTTGTTATTAAAGCTGTTGGTCCTTCCAATAGATTATCTAATCCACTCTCTCCATTTGCATTTAAAGCTCTTTTTATTATATTGTTTTTTATAACTTTGTATTCTGCATTTGCTTCTCTAACTTCTTTTCTTAATTTAGTAACATCTTCAACAGTAATGCCTCTATAATCTACTAATAGAACTAAAGATGCATCTTTTAATTCAGCTGCTAAACTGTTTACGGCTTCTTCTTTTTGTTTTAAAACTTTTTCACTAGCCAATTTATTCACCTCTTTCTTTATAAATGATATAAAAACAAATTAAAATCTGTATATATAGCCACAGGCATATATATACAGATTTTCTCCGTACTATAATATGCCTAGGTAAGACTTACTTTTTTGCTTACTGTCTTTGGCTATTTCTATTTGATTATTATTTTGTATAATATTCTACAAAATAACAAGGTTAATTTACCTTATTTTTGATCAATATACATACTTGGTCCCATAGTTGTAGATATAGCTACACTCTTAATATATTGTCCCTTAGCTGCTGCTGGTTTTGCTTTTATAATAGCATTTATTATTGTTTCATAGTTCTCTAATAATTTAGCTGTACCAAATGAAACTTTACCAAATCCTAAGTGAATAATATTTGTTTTGTCTAGTCTATATTCAACTTTACCAGATTTAATATCATTTATTGCTTTTGTAACATCCATTGTTACTGTTCCTGATTTTGGGTTAGGCATTAAACCTTTTGGTCCTAATACTTTTCCTAGTCTACCTACAACGCCCATCATATCTGGAGTTGCAACGATAACATCGTAATCAAACCAGTTTTCGTTTTGAATTTTTGGTATTAATTCTTCTGCTCCAACAAAATCTGCTCCTGCTTTTTTAGCTTCTTCAGCTTTTGGTCCTTTAGCAAAAACTAATACTCTTTGTGTTTTACCTGTACCGTTTGGAAGTACTGTTGTACCTCTAACTTGTTGATCAGCTTGTTTTGAGTCTACACCTAATTTTACATGTAGTTCAACTGTTTCATCAAATTTTGGTTTTGGCATTTTTTGAATTGTATCTAATGCTTCTTGTGCACTATATACTTTTGTTTTATCAATTAACTTTTCAGCTTCTTGATATCTCTTTCCTCTTTTCATTTTTACCTCCTTTGGTTCAAACGAGCATTATGCTCTCCCATAATTAAAATTATTCTTCTACTACAACACCCATAGATCTTGCAGTACCTGCTACCATACTCATAGCTGCTTCTAATGATGCTGCATTTAAGTCTGGCATTTTTTGTTTTGCAATTTCTTCCACTTGTGCTTTAGTTAATTTAGCTACTTTTTCTTTATTAGGCTTTCCTGAAGCTTTTTCAATTTTAGCAGCCTTCTTAATTAAAACAGCCATTGGTGGTTCTTTTGTAATAAATTCAAATGATTTGTCTTTATATACAGTAATAACAACTGGAATTATCATTCCGTTTAAATTAGCTGTTCTATCATTGAATTCTTTTACAAATTGCATAATGTTTACACCACTAGCACCTAAAGCTGGTCCAACTGGTGGAGCTGGTGTAGCTTTACCTGCAGGTATTTGTAATTTTATAACATTACCAATTTCCTTCTCTGCCATTATCTTAAGCACCTCCTTTAAAATTAAATATGTATATTAATCTAAATAGATTATTATCTAAATTTTTTGTACCTGTGAAAAATCTAACTCCACTGGAGTTTCTCTTCCAAACATTGACACTAATACTTTAACTTTACGTTTTTCTTTGTTAATTTCTGTTACAACTCCTATAAAGTCTGTCAATGGTCCATCTAATACTTTTACAGAATCATTAACTTCGTAATCTACATTGACTTCTGTTATCTCAAATCCCATTGCTCTTATTTCATCTTCCGTAAGCGGAATAGGGTCCGTACCAGAACCAACAAAGCCAGTAACTCCTCTTGTATTTCTAACTATGTACCATGTTTTTTCAGTTACAATCATCTTTATTAAAACATAACCAGGAAAAACTTTTTTTAAATTAGTTTTTCTTTTTCCATCTTTAATTTCTATTTGTTCCTCCATAGGAACAATTATATTAAAGAAATAGTCTTCAAGTTCTCTATTCTTAATTGTTTTCTCAAGGTCAGTTTTTACTTTGTTTTCATAACCTGAATAAGTGTGTATAACATACCATCTTGGCACTAATTCTTTTTCTTCTTGAGACATGGTTTGGCCTCCTTTATTTTATTCTAAGCTATTTTTATTTTCACTAGTTGCATTCTTTATCTGATTACTCTTCATTTGTTGAAGTCTCATCAGTACTATTTGTTATTTCATTAGTATTGTCGCTTATTTCATTTAAAGTATTTGTTTCGTCGCTAACTTCGTTCTCTTCAACAGTATTAGTAGTTACTGAATTTTGGCTTTCTACCATATCTTTTAATCTGTTGATTCCATATGTATTCATACTTTCAAATGCGAAATCTAACACAAATACAATAGCAGCTGTTATAAGTACAACTGTTATTACAGCAACTGTATTATTGAATAATTGTTTTGGTGTTGGCCAAATTACTCTTTTAAGTTCTGCCTTAAAATCTTTTCCAAATTGCTTTTTATCCTTGCTTTGCTTTTTACTATCTTGCTTTTTATTTGCTTCTTTAGGCATTCATTACTCCCCCTTAAAGGTCTCTTCTATTTTGTTTCTTTGTGTGTAGTACGTTTTTTGCAATATTTACAATATTTAACAACTTCTAGTCTTTCTGTATTGTTTCTCTTGTTCTTTTCTGTCATATAATTCCTTCTTTTACATTCTGTACACTCTAAAGTTATTGGTTCTCTTGCTCCTTTTGCAGCCATTTTATACACCTCCAGATTTTATGCTTATTATTTTTGCTATTTTTATAAGCGTATGTATCCTACATACGCTTGATTATTTTATCACATTTTTTCCATATTGTCAACTATTTGAGTAAGTTCTTTTGGTAAAAATACTTTTTTACAAGACTTTTTACCTATCACCTTGTTCATCATGATGCTCAAAACTATTATAAGAGTTTCTACCACTTTTATCTTTGCTACCGTAACTTATAAATTGTTTTATTGCTTCTACTACTGCAGATAATTCAGTGGCATCGTATTCTAAGACATATTCATCATCTATTCTATATGTATATTCATTTGTTGTTTGAGTTTCTGTATGTGGTAAATCATTATTTCCAGATTGTTTGCGCCTTAAAATTTGACCAATATATATACCAGCATTTGACTTATGTATGTTATCATCACTTAATAACTCTTCTAAAACAGCTCTCTTATATTTAGGATTTCCCATTTCTGCAATAATAATTCTTGTACAGATTAACTCTTTTAAAAATTTTCCTCTAGATTGTTCTTTTTCTAGTTGATAAATAGTTAAATCTGATCTAATTCCTCCCCATTCTTCATATAAAATACTACCTATATCTGTTAATTTAAAATGTTTTCCATTAGCATCAGTATATATATGTTCTTGCCCACTATTTTTAAAACTCATTTTAACATTTTTTACATTACTGTTTTTTTCAACAGAAGCTATTAAGTCTGATCTATACAAGTCTTTCATATCAAATTTTCTTTTAGGCACATTTGTTAAATTAGCTAAAAAATCACTTTCGATATTTTTCTTACTAAGTTTACCATTTTTTATCTTATCCACAACTTTCTCATCTGTAATATAATCAAAAAATAAATCTATTATATTACGTAAGTAATCATATTTTTGCTTTTCATCTGGATATTTATTTTCTTCCATTGAAAGCATTTCTTTAAATTGTTGTCTTAAATTATCTAATTTACTTGCATCAGATAAATTAATTCTTGAATAACAAGTAGTTACTAATAGACTAACTAAACTTTCAACTGTACTACCTTTGCTTTTTTGTTTTTGAATGTTTTCATTTTCTTGTTTAAATAAGTTATCCATTTTTTTCTCCTTTTATTTTTTCGATTTCATATTACTTTTTAATAGTAACTTTAAAGTTTAAAATAAATAATATAAAAATTATAACATACTTTTAAATAAAAGTCTAATTTGACATTAATTATTTGTTAATTATTAACTTTTAAATTTGTGAAAATTAAATAAAGACTTTAATTATATACTAACTAGATAAAATTTTAGAACATAATTAAAGTCTTATTTATATTTAAAATTAATTTTATAAACAAAAAAAACTGGCGACAACCTATTTTCTCAGCAGGGTAACCCACAAATATCTTCGGCACAATAGAGCTTGACTTCTGTGTTCGAG
>CALXWT010000045.1 GCA_944392445.1 uncultured Clostridia bacterium | reverse complement strand
GCACTTTCTATTATTCCATCTGACCCAAATACTGCATTTAGCGATATTACTGCTAATATGATTAGGATTACTACAGTGATTATTAGAGCGATTAGGGTTATACCCATTTCTTTTTCGCTTTTTGTACAGTTAATAAGACTTAGCTTTTTTCCCCTCTTTTTCTCTTGTTTTAAAGCATTATGTGTTTTACTCATTCACATTTTCCTCCTCTTCTTATTATCTTTTGTCTCTCTTATTCGCTCTGTCTTTTAGTGTTCAATTATTTTTATTTTATACTAATTGTATTGCTTTTTCAATTATTTTTATTATTTGTAATATATTTTTAATATTTCTGTAATATTTTTGTAATATACTCTCAGAATATTTTTTTAAACGTTTCTTATTTATAACTGTGAATTGTAATATTTTTTCATAAAGAAATAACTATAACAAATTATAGCCCAACGTCTAACATTCATTATAGTTATTTCTTTACATTTATATGTTCACTTTAAATATAATAAACTATTACATTAGCATATTTTTACTCCAACTCAAATGCACCAGTATATAATTGATAATACATACCTTTTAATCCAATTAAGTAGTCGTGTTCTCCTCTTTCTATAATTCTACCATGGTCCATAACCATAATTGCTTTTGCATTTCTTACAGTTGAAAGTCTATGTGCTATTACAAAAACGGTTCTTCCTTCCATTAATTTATCCATACCATCTTGAACAATCTTTTCTGTTCTTGTATCTATTGAGCTTGTTGCTTCGTCTAGTATCATTACTGGTGGATTATTTACTGCAACTCTGGCTATAGATAGAAGTTGTCTTTGTCCTTGTGATAATTCTGAACCATTGCCTGTAAGTTTTGTGTCATATCCTTTTGGTAATCTTTCTATAAAGTCATGTGCATTTGCAAGTTTTGCTGCTGCTATAACTTCTTCATCTGTTGCATCTTCTTTACCGTATTTTATGTTTTCCTTTATTGTACCAGTAAATAGGTTTGTGTCTTGTAAAACCATACCTAAAGACCTTCTTAAGTCTGCTTTCTTAATTTTATTTATGTTGATTCCGTCATATCTAATTTTTCCATCTTCTATATCATAGAATCTGTTTATTAAGTTTGTAATAGTAGTTTTTCCAGCACCTGTTGCTCCAACAAAAGCTATTTTTTGTCCTGGTTTTGCATATAAACTTATATCGTGAAGTACAATTTTTTCTGGAACATATCCAAAGTCTACATGGTCAAGTTCTATATGTCCTTTAAGTTCTACATAGTCTAGTGTACCATCGTGATGTGGATGTTTCCATGCCCATATACCAGTTCTCTCTTTTACTTCTACTAGTTTGTCTCCTTCTTTTTTAACATTAACTAATGTTACATAACCATTATCTTGTTCTGGTTCTTCGTCCATCATTTCAAAAATTCTTCCTGCACCAGCTAAAGCCATTATTATAGCATTCATTTGGTTCATTACTTGGTTTACAGGTTGAGTTATGTTTCTTGTAAGTTGTAGGAAAGATACTATAGTACCAACAGAAAGTACTAAATTACCATTTAATGCTAATACTGTTCCTACTATTGCTATTAGCACATATTGTAAATTTCCTAAATTGTTTGCAATAGGCATTAGTATATTAGAGTATTTATGTGCTTTATACATGTCTTCATTTAATTGTTCATTTAATTTATCAAATGCCTCTTTTGCTTTTTCTTCATGTGTAAATACTTTTATAACTTTTTGTCCATTTAACATTTCTTCTATATATCCATTTACTTTTCCTAAAGATGCTTGTTGGTTTATAAAGTTTTTAGAACTTTTTGAAGCTACTTTTCTAGTTATAAATATTGTTAAAGCCGAAAATATTAGTACAAATATTGTTAATACAGGGCTTAAATAAATCATTGCACATAGTATAGCAACTATACTTATTACTGATTGAATACAGAATGGCAGACTTTGTGAAATCGTTTGTCTTAGGGTATCTGTATCGTTTGTATAATGGCTCATTATGTCTCCATGTGTATGTGTGTCGAAATATCTAATTGGAAGTGCTTCCATTTTATCAAACATTTCGTCTCTTATATCTTTAAGCACTCCTTGAGCTACTAGAGCCATTAGTCTATTATATAAATATGAGGTTAGCATACCACCTAGATATATAATTACCATAATTCCTATGGCTCCAAGTAATCCTGTATATACTGGATTTGGTTCTCCAAGTAGAGGAGTTATATAGTCATCTATTAGTATTTGTAAAAATAATGAACCAGCGACTTGTGCAATACTACTAAATATAATACAAATTAACACTATTACAAATTGTTTTTTATATTTTTTTGTTATGTATCCTAATAATCTTCTTATTGTTCCTTTTCTTATTTGTATTTTATTCTTCATCTGCATCTCCTCCTTTCGTTTGAGAATCATACACTTCTTTATAAATTTTATTTTTCTTTAAAAGTTCCTCATGTGTACCAATTCCATCTATTCTACCTTTGTCCATAACAATTATTTTGTCACAATCTTCTACTGATGAAATTCTTTGTGCAATAATTATTTTAGTTGTGTCTGGTATTTCTTCTCTAAAAGCCTTTCTAATTAAGCTATCTGTTTTTGTATCCACTGCACTTGTAGAGTCATCTAATATTAAAATTTTTGGATGCTTTAAAAGTGCTCTTGCAATACATAGTCTTTGTTTTTGACCACCAGATACGTTCGTTCCACCCTCTTCTATGTATGTGTTATACCCATCAGGGAATTGAGATACAAACTCGTCTGCTTGTGCTAATTTACATACTCTTTTAACATCTTCTTCTGTAGCATTTTCGTCTCCCCATTTGATGTTTTCTGTAATAGTTCCAGAGAATAATACATTTTTTTGAAGCACGCAAGAAACTTGGTTTCTAAGTGATTCTAGGTGATATTTTTTTACATTTTTTCCACCTACAAAAAGTTCTCCCTCTGTTACATCATACAATCTTGGAATTAAGTTTACTAAACTTGATTTTCCACTACCAGTTCCACCAATTATTCCTATGGTCTCTCCTGATTTTATTTTTAGGTTAATGTTCTTTAAGCATTCTTTTTTCTTATCTTTTACATAGCTAAAGCTTACATTTCTAAATTCAATGCTTCCGTCTTTTACTTCCATAATAGGTTTCTTAGGATCATGTATATCTGATTGTGTGTCTAGTACCTCTACAATTCTTTCTGCAGATGATTTTGAAATTGCAATCATAACCATTACCATAGAAAGCAACATTAAGCTTGATAGGATTTGGATAGAATATGTAAACATTGTCATAAGCTCACCTGTTGTAAGTTCTGTCATTCCTGTTTGTATTATTATTTGAGCTCCGAACCATGATATAGCTAAAATACATGAGTAAATTGCAAATTGCATTAGTGGACTGTTAAAAGCTAATATTTTTTCAGCTTTGCTAAAGTCATCAAATATGCTCTTTGATACTTTACCAAATTTTTTCTTTTCTTTTTCTTCTATTACAAATGATTTAACTACTCTAATTGCAGAAACATTTTCTTCTACAACATTGTTTAAGTCATCATAAGTTCTAAATACTCTTTTCATAATAGGATGTACTCTTGTTAGTATAAAAAATAATCCTACTGCAAGAATTGGTATAATTATTAAAAATACTAAAGATAATTTAGGACTTATAGATATAGCAAAGAATAATGATATAATAAGCATAAGTGGTGTTCTTACTGCAATTCTTATAATCATTTGGAAAGCATTTTGAACATTAGTTACATCTGTGGTAAGTCTTGTTACCAAACTACTTGTAGAAAATTTATCTATATTTATAAAAGAAAAATCTTGTACCTTATAGTACAAATCTTTTCTTAGGTTTTTGGCAAAACCTGATGAGGCTTTTGCTGCAAAATTTCCAGACAATACACCAAAAACTAAAGATAGTACAGCACATAAAATTAGTTCTAATCCTATTTTATATACTAAATTCATTTCTCCACCATATACACCATCATCAATAAGATTAGCCATAAGAAGTGGTATAATAGTTTCTAAAATAACTTCTACTGCAACACAAATTGGTGTAAGTATACTGTCTTTTTTATATTCTCTTATTGATTTCATCAATTTTTTTATCATAAAGTTTTTATTCCTCCTTCATTATTTCTAATATTATTCCTCATTTTTTCTATTGTTTTATAAAATTTCTCTAGTTCATCTTTTGATATGTTTTTAATTAAATCTTCATTTAAAGTTTTAAAAGTTTCTTTTACTTCCTTGTATATTTCTTTACTTCGTTCTGGCAATACTATTCTTTTTTGTCTTGCGTCACTTTTTGATGCTATCCTTTTTATTGTTTTGTTTTTCTCCATAGTAAGTAGAACTCCTGAAATAGTTGCTTTACTCACTCCAAATACTTCTTCTAAGTCCTTTTGGTATATTTCTTTTCCCTCATTTTCTACTAGATATTTAATAATTTTAGCTTGTAACGGACTAGGATGAAACTTAATTTTCTTCTCTTTTGTAATAGCAAAAATTCTTTTTCCTATTTCTACATCTAACTTTTTAAGTTCATTTGCAACGTACCTTTCCATATCACCAACCCTTTCTCATTACTATATTATAACCTAGTTAAACATAATACAAACAAAGGGAGAATTGCTACCACTTTGCTTGTTTAACATCATTAAATTTAGTATATTTTTCTTGATTTTAGGTCAAAAAATTAGTAAGGAACTGTACTAATATAACACTTTGTATTTTATTAGTCAAGTACCTTACTATAATTTTCACAATTTTTTCACATTTCTATTCTGTAACAAGCATATCCTCCAATCCTGTTTTTTCATTATTTAGAGTTTGAAATATAATGCAAACAAAATTATCTCCATTATCATATACATAATCTTTCATATAATAAGTGTTTTCTTCATCAACTTCATATTGCATTTCTGCACAATAAAACTTATGTCCAGCAATTTCTTTTTCTTCTACACTTCCAATTGTTGAATTTTCTTCTAATGCAAGAGCATCTTCTAAATACTGTTTTGCTGTATAACCTACTTCAAAATTTTCTTTGCTATTTTGTAAAATCAAAACCATCTTTTCAAAGTTTTCGTCCGTTATGATTGTATCATACATTTCTGCATATATTTCACCAATATATACTGCAATTTGCTCCTTAGAAAATTGCATCATTTCTTCATCAAATTCTAAAGTTAAATCTGTATTTGCTATACTATATGAATTTACAACTGTACCAGATTCTAAGTTATTTAAGTCTATTTCGTTTGAAGAAGAATTATTATTCACATTTGCTTGATACAATACAATTGTGATGCCTAATACTATGCACACAATAAGTACAATTATAAAAACTTTAATACTTGTAAATCCATATCTATAATACGGACTTTTTTGAGCTCTTTCAGAGAAATAATATTTATTAGCACTTTTCTTTATAACACCTTCTATTTTTAGGTATTCAAAAATTTGCTTTCCTTTTTCTGTTCCAAATTCTCGTTGTAACTCTTCTATTATCAACTCTTTTGTAATAGAATGCTTCTTACTTAATGCATCATTTTTTTCGAAAATATCCCTTGCTGTTTCTATGTCTTCTTTTGAAAATCTTTCATTTTCCACACTTTGTGTAACAATTTTTATATCCTTATCTGCCACACCGTGTTTTATTTGTTTATTTAAGTTAACAATAATTCCACCTATTACTATAAGGCAAAATAGTAATGACACTATATAGTCTTGTAATATTGCTGAACCAATTTCTTCCGTTTGATATAAAGCTGTAAAGTATTCAAAATTTAATGGTATTTCTGATTTATTCATTAGAATTATTGGTATTATAATTAGCATAGTTACCGTGATAGCTATAAATGACACAATAGAAAGAATTATTGGTAGCTTTTTGTTTATTTTAGCTTTAGTCAATTTATAGCCATAAAATGCACCAATTACTATAACTATTGATAAAAGAGCATAAATTACATCTCCAAAAATATATGCGAGTATCCATGGAATAGTTCCAATAAATGCTCCTATTAAAGCTCCTAAAGTTCCAATAACATATCTATTTTTTACTTTTTCTTCCATATTTTTCTCCTTTTATGTTTATTTATGAGTTAGTGGTACATTTCCACTTTGACTCATTTGTATTATACCATAAATATTTTTAATTAAAAGAGAAATATGTTATTTTTTTATTTTTTTATTTATATGTGTTTTTTATTTTCAAAAACTTGGTCCATATATTCATCTGGATATACATTGTCTAAAAATACATCTATACTTCCATTTGCAGGTACATTGTTTATTCTTTCATTTTGTCTTATTGCTGCCATGGATGATATTGTTATATTAAACGCCATGAATACCGCTACACTACTGGCCATTACTTTAACCTTATGGCTTTTCACAAATTCTTCTATCTTAGGAATTAATGGCTTTATATATGATGTATATAAAAGCCCAGCAAATCCCCAATAACTGCAGTGAATTAATGTAGTTCTACCATTTATATTAAATAGCCAGTCTGAATAATCCCATGATACTGTTCCAAATACTTTTTCTTGTATATATGAACACAAGTATTCTGTTATTCCTCCTAAAATCATTGAAGATACAAATATTACTCCTTTATTTTTTGTTTTAACAATATTAAAGAAGAAATAATATACTAATATGCCAATTCCGTATACTGGAGTAAATGGTCCATATATTAACCCCTGTCTTGATACAAAGTGACCATTTTGTACAAGTGCAACTATCATTTCTACTATATAGCCTAATATGCTTCCTATCATAAAAATCATGAAGATTTTTATAACTTCATTTAGTTTACTTTTTTCTTCCTTTTTGTTCATATTACCACCCTGAGAATAATATATCCGGCATTTATTAAATATCTTTTTATTTCTTCTTAAATTATTCTTAATTTTATTTAATAGTAAGATTTTTCAGTTATTATTGCATTTATTTTGTGCACATAGTTTAACCCGACTTAGTAATTTAAGCTTGCTAAGCCGGGTTAAATTCTTTTTTATTGCATTAACATTTGTCTAATCATCCATACTTTCTTTTTAAAGTCTTGCAAATACTCATCCATTAGGGCTGATGTTGCATATTTCTTTTCATTATCCGCATCTTCTTTTACTTTGGTAGCATTTTCTATTAGTATATTATAGTCTTTTAAGATTGTTTCAAATATTTTTTTAGAGCATATTTTTTCGTTTTGAGCCTCTTGTATTTGTGCTATTTCTAAGTAGTCATGCATTGTTCCTAAAGGCTCTCCATCTATTATTAGTATATGCTCTGCAATTTCATCTATTTGCTCATTTACATCATCATACAGTTCCTCTAATTTTGCATGAACAGTAAAAAAATCTTCTCCTTTTACATTCCAATGATAATTTTGTAGTTTTCTATAAACCACATTTAAATTAGCTAAAAATAAATTTAGGTCTTCTATAATCATATTTCCTTCCCTCTTTCTTATTAATATATTTACAGTATTACCTAGATTTATATTTTTATGCAATAAAAAGTAGGCAGATTAAAATTTTTAATTTTATACTCTGTCTACTTTATTGTTGAATTGCTAAAACTCACTTCATAATTTTCATAGCTTCTTCTGCAGTTTTGTCTTTATCGAATTTGTTAACTACAAATATAAATATTCCTACTAATGCAAATGTAACTGCATAAATTACTAAACTATATTTCCAATTTCCTGCTACTATACTACTTCCTGCAAAGGTAGAAGAAATAACAGATGGAAGTCTTGCAAATGTTGATATTAGTATAAATCTTAGAGGTTTTAATGGAAGAAGCCCTGCTATATATACTAATAAGTCTTTTGGAGTTCCCGGAATTAAAAATAACAAAAGCATAATCCACTCTATTTTTTTTGGATTTTTAAATAATTTACTATTTTCTATTTTTTCAATTCGTTCTTTACTACAGAAACTATATACAAATTTTCTTCCTAGTTTTCTTACCGCAAAAAATATTATTGAGGAAATTATAAATGCTGAAATTGTTATAAATAGTGTACCACCTATTCCACCATAACACATACCTGCTAATATTTCTATTGGCTCCCCTGGAAGGATTATTAGAAATATTTGTGCAAATTGTAATCCAAATAATACTAGAAGTCCTACAAATCCCAAATCACTTACTAGGTTCTTGAATTCTATCTGTCCTTTTGGTGTACTTAAATTTTTTATTACTGGGAACAAGTACACAATTAGTCCTATTAATAGTGTAATTACCATAATCATTAAAACATATTTAAATGCTTTTACTCTTTTACTCATATTATTTCCTTCTTTGTTTTAAACTGTTATTAGTATAGCACCAAAATTTATAAAATACTATTTATTTTTTCTTAAGTTTTAGTTAATTTTTGATTTATTTTTCTGTAAGAGTATAGCATATACATCATTTGTAAGCAAGAAAAAAATTGGACAAGTGATATTATCATTTTGTCCAATCTTTACATATACTTAGTCTCCTACTACTGTATTTGTAGTCTCATCAGTTATTTGATATCCTGTTAAATCTGGTTTATATATTTCATCCACATTATTAGTTTCTACACTTAGAATTTCTAAAGAAGTACTGCCACCTGACTCTATTTTTAAAACAAGTCCAGTATCTTTTTCTACCCACTTTTTATAGTCAGAAGATATGCAAATTACATAACAATTCTTTCCATCATATTCATCACTATAAATTAGTGTATACAATGCTGTACCAACTATTTGTTCATTTTCATTTGAATAGGCAAAAGGAATCGCATCTATAATTTCATCCGCTTCTCTTCTAATTGCCGTCTTTTGGCTTGGATATGAAATTATTCCTTCATTATTTTCTAAATCGTCCCACATTATAACTTCTACATCTTCTGCATCTAGACTTTTTTGTTCAATTCTTATAATATTATCTTTACGAGTAGCGGTATATTCACCTAATTTTGCTCTTGCTCGATAAGTATAATTTGTTATATCCTTATATATACTTGCTTTTTGATATATGTCATTTAAAATGTATAAATTTCTCATTACAAATATAAAATATATTACAATCAGTAATCCTATTAATATCAGTATTGCCTTTAATAAACTATGTTTTTTCTTTTTGGTTTTAGTTTCTACTTTTTTGAAATTTGCCTCTTCTTTCTTTTCACTTATTGGCTTACTTTCTACCAGCTCTTTTTTGGTTTCTAGCTCTTTAATTTCATTATTTTCCTCTTTAGTACTTGATTGATTTTCAATATTTAACTTTTTCTCCTCTTCGTTCTCACCCATTATAATTATCATCCTTTCTTAAATTATTTGTAGAATTTTTGATTCTAAAGTATTTCTACTGCTTTATTACTATAATGTTTTTTCTTTTGCTATATAACGGATTATATCATAAATAGTTTTTTTGTAAATAGTTTTACTGTATTTTTTATAAACATTTTGGTTATAAAAGTCTCATTTTGTACTTAGCCTAAACTTTTATATTACAGACTATTTTTATAAAAACACACCTAACCTATGACTTGATTACTAGACATCTTTTAGTCTAATAATCTCTTCAGCATTTAACTTGCCTGCTCTTGTTATACTACTGTAGCCGTATTTATTTTTTAATTCGTCCACTACTTTATCTAATTTTTCTTGTTTTTCTTCCTCTTCGTTATTAAATAACGATAACTGCATTTCATCTTTTCCTACCAAGTTGTCCACTCTTAGCCCTACTAAACGTATAAATATACCTTTTTTATACATCTCATTTAATAATTCTTTTGCTAGACCATATATTTCTTTAGTATTTGAAGCAGGATTCATAAGTCTCTTCTGATGTGAAAAATCCTTGAATTCTTTTGTACGTAATTGTACATTTACTACATTTGCATACATATTGTACCTGCGTAACCTATATGTTACTTGCTCTGCAAGAGTTAAAAGCACTCGCTGTATTTCCTCCTCTGAACAAATATCTTGTGGAAGTGTTACAGAATTTCCTATTCCCTTCGGTTTTTCCTCTAAGTAATTTACTTCAGTATTATCAATTCCATTTGAATATTCCCACATCATTAGGCCGTGCTTACCAAACTTTTTTATCATTAGCATTTTATCTTGTTTTGCTAAGTCTCCTATTGTTTTTATGTTCATATTATAAAGTTTTGGTAATGTTTTTTTGCCCAACATAAATAACTCTGATACTGGCAGTGTCCACATCTTAGTTGGTATTTCTTCTTCAAAAAGAGTATGGACTTTGTCTGGCTTTATGAAATCTGATGCCATTTTAGCCAACAATTTATTATGTGCTACTCCTACGTTTACTGTAAATCCTAGTTCATTTTTTACTCTTTTATTTATTTCATAAGCTTTATTTAATAGTGTGTCGTTTCCCAAATAATTTGTCATATCTAAGAAACACTCATCTATACTAAATCTTTCTATTTTTTCTGTATATTGCAATAGTATTTTATATAAATCATTTGAGTGTTTTTTATAGCTATTATAATCTCCTTTAAAAACCTGTAAGTTTGAGCATTTTAAGCGAGCTTGATACAAAGTTTCACCTGTGTATACTCCTTTTCTTTTTGCTTTCATACTTTTTGCTAGGACTATACCAGATCTTTTTGTCTCGTCTCCACCAATTACAGCTTCAATTTCTCTTATATCTATTTTTTCTCCCTGACTTAATCTATCTAATGCTGTCCAACTTAAAAAAGCATTATTTACATCAACATGTAAGATTTGTCTTTGCTTTTCTTGCATAATATCACCATATTTATTATAAAACATTGGTTTGTAGATGTCAATTAAAATTTAAATGTAGTTATAGCTATTATTTTAATATAGAAAGAAAATATATTTTAATTATATATTTCCCATTTAGATTGCCATTATTTCTGATAGTATTTTACATACATATTTAAGAGAGGAGACTTGCATAGCAAGTCCCCTCCTATTCCTGAAATTTGTATTCGCTCCACGGTTTAGTAGTTATGCATCCATC
>CALXWT010000044.1 GCA_944392445.1 uncultured Clostridia bacterium | reverse complement strand
AATAATCGTTTGTTTTCTTTATACTGCCTAAGTTCTCTTTCTAAAAAATTTTTAGTTTCTTTTGATAATTTAGACATATCTATTGTTCCTTCCATTTTACTTTATTTTCTTCATTTACAATAGTTTCAAATTCAATTCCATTGTCTTTTAAATCTTTTATACAGTCTTCAAAAGAGATGTATCCTTCTTTAAATGAATCTACATTGTTCCAGATTCTGCTCATTACTTCCGGTAACCTCTTCTTACCAAACCCACATACATATCTTAAAGTATAAGCTACAGCAATACTGTAGATGTCTAAATATTCATTTATCATTTTTTTTGTCTTTAATTCACATGCATTTATCATATCATTATATACATTATCTACCCATTTACGTAATTTTTTAGGATCATCAAATACTTTATTTAGTTGAATTTCTTGCCTTTTTGTTAAATTCATAAATAATTCCTCCTAATCATATCGTTTACAATATCTACTTAAATATGGCCTAGCAATTCTTGCTTTTCTCCCATATCTAAATTACAATAACCTGTCATAATATATGCGTCTTCTTGTTTTAATTTAAAAGCTATCATTACATTGTCTGCATTATATTTTCTTGCCTGCACAATTGCATCTTCCAAAAATTCAATTACATTTTCTTGTTTGCTTTTTAATCTTATAATTTTTCCCATTTTAAACTCCTATTAAACTAAATTACTATATTTTTTATTTTTTAGTAGTTTATCTGTTACTTCCATTAGCTCTGTATCTAAATTTAAAGTTAAATTATGTTTTTCAAGTTCTGCTTCATTTAATTCTGTAGTTTTTGATTTGATTAGAATAGTAGCAGCTTTTTCAAAATGTTTCAGAGGCTTTACAATATACGTTCTGTATGTATAACTTTGTACTTGATTTGGTTTTAAAATATAATATCCAATATTTCTTATGGACCTTATAACTATACCAGAATGTATCAATCTGTTTTTTACTGGTCTTATTACATTAGCTTTGAACTTATAATTTTCAAATTTATCTTTTAAATTATATTTCGTTAATGTCTGTAGCTCTTCAAAAGTTATTGTATCTCCAAAATTCTTTTGCTTTATATATTTTTCTACCTCATCAATTTGAAATGATTTATTCATTTTTACTCCTTCCTACTGGAATTTCTAATGCTTCATATAAATTCCAATTTAATTCATATATTCTCTTATAAAATGTTCTTCTGTTAATCCCTAAATCTTTAGCAATATCGATATATCTTTTATAATTCTTATTATTGTATGTAATTATTGTGTTACTAGATTTGCCTTGTCTGTGAGAATTATTATATTGATTATGCATTGCTTCACTTTCATAAGCCCATTTTAAGTTTTGTATAGAATTATTTTTAACATCATTTTTATGTATTACTTTAGGTTTAAAATTAGGATTTGGAATAAATGTTTCTGCAACTACTCGACTAACCATATAATCTTTTGCAATATTATTTTTTGATAGTTTTACTTCATAATAGCCATATTTATTTAATTTAAGTTTTAATTCTTTAGTTTTTCCTGTATTATTGTAATTGGTGCTTCTGATTTTCCCAGTATTTGATACTTGATATTTTCCATTGTATCCTATAATATCTCTCCATACTTCAATCATTACCATTCTCCTTCTCCTTTCACTTTATACGCGTTAGCTTCAAATACTTCGTGCGTTAGAATTGTCTTTCTGCGTTCTTTTTGATATTTCAATATCTTCTCTTTGTTTAACTTATAATACATTCTGTGATACTCATTAATTCCTTGTTTAGTATCCCATTTTATACCATTGTACTTTCTATATGGTTTTTGTTTTAATACTCTAAATCTATGTAATATATTCTGGCTTTTCGTAACAAACTCTAAATTATTTAATTTATTATTTAATTTATTCCCGTCTTTATGATTTACCTCTAAGAAGTTGTTTGCGACTAATCTATGTATTGGAAATCTCTTTGTCTTGTTATTTTTAGATAAAGTTACACATAAATATCCAGATTTGCTTATTGATGGTTTTAAGAAACCACCTTTCGTTCCCTCTCTTGGAATAGATTTTACTCTTCCTAAATTGCTTACTTGATATAAACTTTCATAACCTCGTATGTCTTTCCATATTTCTCCTACTTTAATTTCCATAACTACTTCTTTCCTTTCTAAAACATTTCGTCATTTCTTATTTCTTTAAAATTATCGTCAATTTCTATTTGTGGGCTTGATACTACTTCCATAGCACCAATTCCCCATTGATTTTCCATAACATAGTTGCTCATAAAGTAATTAAATTCATCATATATTATGTAAAAGTCATTTGTTTTTCGTCCATATTTTTCTATTGCATAACATACTTCTGGCAATGATTTTTTAACATCTCCATATTTATATTCTTTATCATATCTAAAACCGACTGTTACATCTACAATTATTGTTCCTGTATTCTTTGTTCTTTTACAATAAAATGGTATATGTACTAACATTTTTATTTCTTTTAAAATGCTACTATAATCTTTATCTGATATTTTATTTTGTATTATTTTTTCTATTCCTCCTCTTGGTATTGTTATATAGCCATCATTAAAAAGTATGTCGCTAGGCTTGTCCTTAAAAGGATATTGCCTTCCTTCATTATTTTCAAAATTGTATTTAATTCCTAGGAAATCAAATATTTCAACTGTATTAAAAAATTTATAATCTTCCATTTTTCTCTACTCCTTTTCTACTAATTTAATTATTGTTGTATGATTTATAGTATGTCCAACCCTTATTTCATCTTTACTTAGAAATAACTTATCATCAATCTCTATCTCTTTCATATCTACAGTTTTAAGTATTGCAACTATCGCACTTTGATAATCTAATGCAATGTTTAATGCTCTATAGCCCTTAGATAAAAATTCATTTTGTTTCTTTATACTTTCAATTTCTTGTTCTTCTTTTTTGGTTATTATTCGCATATTTACTCCTTTTCTACTAATCTTGTTTGGATTAAGTCGTATATTATATCAAATTATGTCTTTTCTTATATAAAATTTTTTGTCTGGTACAATTTCTTTTACCTTTTCAAAATCTACACTATCTTTAATTCTTAACATCTTCAGCCTTCCTTTCAAAATATTGTTTTATTCATACAATCCATACTTCCACCAATTCATATATAGCTCTTCTTTTGATTTATTTTGTAAAATTTTCTCAATATCTTTCCAATGCTCTCTTTCTTCTTTTAACTCTTCTATGTAATGTTTGTTTTCTTTTTTATCATCATCTTCATAATCTTCTATGGTTTCTGTATAATGTACTATTTCTTGATGTACATATTCTTTTATCAATTCTTCTCTTTCTTGCTGTTCTTTTATTAGAGATAAGACTGTGTTTATTGATTTTCTATATTTTCCACAATCGAATTTATTATTAAATTCTTCTACGTCTTCTATTGCTTCTCTTTGCTCATTTGTCATATGACTCCTCCTTTACTAAAAATGTAAGTAACTTTCCCATAAATCTTTAGATTTTATAAAATTTTCTAGTTTTTCTACTTTCTTTTCTAAACTTCCATTTATTCGTTCTAACAAATCTTCCCATTTATGTATTTCGTTTTCTATTTTTCTTACTTGATTTGTATTGCCAACTTCTAAATAGCCATTTTTTCTTATTTCTAATATTTCTATTCTTTTTCTTATTTCGTCTTCGTTCACTCTCCCAACCTCCTTCCGACATATTGGGCAATAGTTTATTTTAAAACTAGGTCTGTATATTCTCTTGAATATATTAAACTTTTTTTCGTCTCCATATATATCTAAATAGTATCCTATAATTTGAGCTTTTGCACTTCCACAAAAATTAGCACTTTTTAATATTTCATTTTCTTCACAATACATACACATTTCTATTTTTCTCCTTCTAAAAGTTCTTGTAAAACGTCTATACTTACTACTTCAATGTTTCCGTACTCCCTTGTATATACTTCAAATCCATTTTCATTTATCGTATCTATTACAGCTTGCTTTGGTATGCTGTTTCTACAAGTTATAAATAAAGTTGTATTCTTATCTTTAACTTTTAATAATGCCTTTTCTAGCTCTTTTATTCGCTTGTCTTTTTGCTCGGCTATGTCTTTTTGTGCAATATCTATTACTCTTCCATATTCTTCATCTGTTAATCTTATAGTATATTTTTTTCTCTCTTTTAATAAATCTTCGATTGCATTTATGCAGTCAATAGTTTTTTCATCATATAACAAATCATTGTAATAGATTTTATCTTGCCCACTTGCAAGTAAACTTTCCAAATAGCATTTTAAATTAAATAATATCCTTACATCATCTTCTATATTACTCATCAGTCTACCTGCCTTTCTATTTCAAAAACCTGTCTTTTACCATTCGCAGTATCTTCTTTCTCTCCAATGTATCTAATCCTTATATTACTAATCATTGCCATGTATGTCTCGTGTTCTACTAAATGATTTAATATTCTTTCTAAATCAATAGGGAATCCTAGTGATGTATTTATTTGTTTTTTCTCTTCTATATTTGCGACATTTTTGTCACTTGTTTTATTACTCATATCTCACTTTCTCCTATATCTTTTCTTAAATTATTTGCTAAAATTCTACAACCTACTGCTCTATTCATATCTTTTTCTCCTAAAGCTTTTTTAACTTCATTTTCCCAATATTCAATATTTTTTCTTGTTTCTTCTATTTTACCCATCCCAGTTCCTCAACCTTTTTATTTATTGCTTGTAGTTCTTGCATATCAATAGAAATTCTATGATACTTTAGTCCTAAAAATTGTCTTTTTTCTTTTCTTCTAAAGTCTACACTTTTGCATATTTTATTAAATCTAATACAAAATCTTTCTTCATAGTTCCAAACTTCTACACTGCTATCTTCGTATTCTTTCATGTATCCTATTCCGTGTAACATCTTATCCGCTTCACTCATCTATATCAGCCTCATTTCTTTTTACTAGTTCTAGTATTTCCTCATAGTTTATATTAGGTATTTCTCTATGTATTCTTTCTGCTTTATATTTTTGTTTTAACTCTTTTACAATTGTTTTAGCCTTTTCTTTTTCTACCTTTACAATCTTAAATCTATCTTTTCTTGCATCATTTCCAATCAGTTTAAATAGCAATGTATTAGCACCTTTTTCTGTAGTTTCGCATATTCTCGGAAACTGATATTCTTTTTTCATATCGTTCCATATCATATATCTATATTCACTCATCTATATCAGCTCCTATACTTTTAAATTTAAATCTTTTAAATATTCTTCTGCTCGTTTAATTTCTTCCATTAGTTCCTTAATATTTCTTTCTTCATCTCTAGAAATATATTCTCTTGTAGTTATCTTTAACATTCCTTGCAAACAACTTTCTAAGTTTGAATAATAACCTATATCTTTAAAAATTATTTGCCCACAATTTTTGCTTTCCTCACTTTGTATTATTGTTTTTTCTCTTAATGTATAACAATTCATATTTGCATCTATATAAAATCTATCTGTTACTTTTATCATCTATATCAGCTCCTTTATAATGTTATTTATAAGTTCTGCCAGTTTACTTACTGTAGGCTCTCCATGTATATTTAATTTTTCTGATATATAGCCTTCGTGTATTTCTCTGTCTTTTACATCAAATCCAAACGCTCCTAAGCTAATAATTGATACATATAATTCATTACCTCTTAGTCCTCTTTGAAGCATACCTTCTCTATAAGCCATATAGTTAAACAGTAAATCTAAATGCGTATATCTTTCGTCAGTCCAGCCAATTATTACACTTGTTCCTGCTTTTAATGCATCAGCAATTTCTAAATAAGTTTTATTACCATTTATAATTTCTCCGTATTTATCTTTATTCATTTTTATCAACCTCAATCCATTTTAATTCTTTTTGTTCTTCTAAAATATCGTATTGGTCCCAGATGCATTCGCTAAACTTTATAAGTTTAAAATCTTTATTACTGTATTCAGTAGTACAATATTCTGTAGCTGTAAATCGTCTATCATAATGATTATATAAATCCATCAAGTCAAACAAAAAGTTTCCTGTCCTTTGTGTTGGCTTAGCATATACTCCCCATCTTTCTTTTAATTTACTTTTATCTGCTTCAAATACTGCACAAACATCAAAACTTACAAGACCTGATAAAAAGTGAACTGCTTCATGAGGGTTGTAATCTTTTAAATCAAAGAAACAGAATCCTTTAGAAGTAGTTTTTGCATTATGTACTCTGTCATTGTGTAAGATTTCTCCATTATTAAATTTAGCAAATTCTTCTAAGCTCATAAATCTAAAGACTTCCATCTTGATTTTTTAACCCCCATTTCTACAGCCATTTTTATTTCATTTTCATCAGCTATCCCTTTACTTATTAATTGTTCTGTCATACTAGCAATACCTGTTAGTAATTCTAATGGATTGCTAAACTCATAAGTTTGCAATGAATTTAATCTACCTCTTTCTTTTTTTATTTCAATTCTAAATTCACACTCTCTATATTCTTCTATTTTATTTTTCATATTTCTTTATTTCCTCCAATAAATCCCATTTATTCAAATTTATATTTTTAATACTTTTCTTGTTTTGTTTAAGTACATCTATTACATCATCTACATCAACCATTCGTACATCTTTGTTTTCAAAACATATAAGAAAGTAAGCATTTAAGCCTGCATTTTTACATTTCTTTAACTCATTAGCTTGTTTTATGTCTTTTTCTACAATTTTCCAAGTATTAGTTTTGCATTGTTTAGCATCGAAGCAATCATGTCGTCCAGGTAAAAATATTTCATAATCAAAACTTTCCCCGACTAATATATGTACCGTCTTCTAACCTTTTAGGATAATTTTTGTGTCCATGAAATCCTAAGCTTTCTATATATTCAATTACTTTTTCTACTTGTTTTTCAAAGCTTCTTCCGTTTTGCATTTATAGTTCCTTTCGTCTATCTAATTCTTCCTTGAAAATTTTTATCCAACGTTCTTTTGCTCCTATGTTTTCATCAAAAGTTTCATAATCATTATCCTCTTCATAGCCTAAGCTAACAACAAATAAAATCTTTCCTGATTCTATACATTTTAAAGTATTTAGAATATGCTGTGTCGTCATGTCCTTTACGTTTATTTTTGTTCCATTTTGAGTTGTCCATATATTTTCCATACTTACCTCCTTGCAAACATTCTATTCAATATCTGACTAGCTTCTAATTTTGTCAAATTACTTGTATCAAAATCTTTAAAAAACCTTTTTACTTGTGCCTTTTGTTTTTCTGTTGCCTCTGATTTTCCCCATTTCTTTACTATACTTAGATCCCATAAATATTTCTGGTCTACACAATTTTCTAACAGATATTGATATGCAAAATCAAAAGCCTCTTGCATTTTCATTGGTCTATCTAGTATTGTTTCGCCTAGTTCGTTTTGTGCTGGTATTCTAAGCTTTTTACCTTTTAAGTTGAGAATGAAATCTCCATTAGGCATCATAAACCAGTTTACGTTGTGCAAATTATATTGTTGTCCTTTAGCCCATAAATCTACTATTTCAATGTTTCTTATCCAACTTTCCACACAATCTGATTTCTGATTTATTAAATCTGGTAAATCAAATAAATCTCCTTCTATTTCGTCTTGTTTTGACTTAGGTACAGTATTTAAGTCAATTCCTATTAGAGATGGTGCTGTGCATAAATTAGCTTTACCTGTTACACCTACAAGGTCTATTAGTGTAAGCTTGTCTTTTCCTGGGTATAATCTTAATCCCCTACCTACCATTTGCGTATATAAACTACTGTTTTGAGTTGGTCTTGCTATCATTATTGTTTCAACAAGTGGCATATCTGTGCCTTCAGTAAATATCATGCAATTTACTAAACAAGAAATTTCTCTGCAGGTAAATTTGTTTATTAGCTCTTGTCTATTTTTTGTATCAGCTGTTACTGCAACTGCTCCAGGTATCATTTTAGCTATATCTTGTGCATGTTTTACAGATGTTGCAAAAATAAGTGTTGCACCTTTAGCATATTTCTTATAAGCTTCAGCTATAGCTCCATTTAATGCATCTGTATTCAAGGCTTCTTCAAGTTCCCCAACTGCAAAATCTCCCATACGTCTAGCTACTTTAGATATGTCATATCCGATATTTACTCTTAAACAATGTATATCTGTTAGATATTTATTTTCTATAGCCCATCTCAAATCTTTTTGGTATATGATTTTTTGAAATACATCATCTAAACGGACATTATCTCCTCTATTGGGCGAAGCAGTTACACCTATTGTTAATCTGTTATTAAAATATTCCAATATCTTTTTATATGTAGGTGCTGCAGCATGATGACCGTTCGTCAATAATTATCATGTCAAAGTAATCTTTAGAAAATTTATTTAATCTTCTGACTAACGATTGTACACTAGCAATTATCACTTCTTCTCCATTACTTTTATGTTCTGCCATTTCCAATCCAACTGGACAATCATATTTACTTTTAGCTTGATATGCTAACTCTTCCCTATGTACTAAAACTAGAACCCTGCCTTTTCTCTTGAAAGATGTAAAAATAACTGTTTTTCCAAGACCAGTAGCAAGATTTAAGAGATATGAGCCACTCTCTAAACTATTTACTATATCTACTGCTTCTTGTTGGTATGGTCTAAGATTGTACTTCATTACCTAATTCCTTTATAATTTTTTCAATATTCCAACCCATTTGTATTCTTTTATTAAATTTAGAATATGAAATATTATATTTATCTGCAAATTGAGCCATAGACATTTTTAAACCTTTATACTCTAGGATTCTATTTCTAGTAGTATTATTTTGTTGCTCTTTTAAAGTTACCCATCTGCAATTACTAGGTTCATAGTTTCCATCAACATTTATTCTATCTATTGTCAAACCATCTTTATAACCATTACCTATTGCCCAATTTCTAAAATCAATGTAATTATGTAACCACTTATCACATACTTTTATTCCTCTACCACCATAGTTTTTATATCTTTTATTTGTTGTTTCATAACATCTTCTTTTCATATTTTGCCAAACACTATATAATTTTTCTTTGTGTGAATATCCATGTTTTATATGTGAACAACCACAACTGGAAACATGCCCATCTTTTAAGTCACAACCTCTTACTTGTGCTTTATTTCCACAATCGCATACACAATTCCAATATGTGACTAATTTTCCAGATGGTTGTTGTCTACTTTCTGCTCTACTTATTACAGTTAATTTATTAAACTTCTGACCAATTAAATCAATAAATTTTCCCATTCTAAAATCCTCCTAATATTTCTTCATCTGTCATATTACCTATCTTTTGTATTAGCCAATTAAGCCTATCTAATAAATCAAGTATTGCTGGCATATACTTATCTGCTTCATCTAAATGCTGCTCTATGTAATTTACACCTGTATAATATCTTCTAAGATAGTGATTATATAATTCTTTATATTTATCCATCTTTATCAACTCGTTCAATACATTTTCTTATTAACCAATAATTATTTCCCTCTTCAAACTCGAAATTTGAAACGTGCCTCCAACATTTGTTTTTACAGGTAATAGAATTACAATAAGTTGTATCAAAGTTAGCTTTTTGTTTCATTTTCTATTTTTTCTACCTCCCTTAACAATATATATACAAAAGCTCCTATATCACCTATTAAATAACTAAAGGCTATTAGCAAAAGATTTTCCGAGCCTGCTATTATACATAATGATAGAATACAAATGAAAGTATATATAAAATTAACTATTATTGCTTTTGATATCTTTATTCTCATTGCTTTCCTCCTACTGTTTTATTTCCACATCAACATTACTTACTGTAGAATAATATTCTACAACCCACCTTTGTGGATTACTTGCATTCAATTTGCTATGATAATCTATATCAGCCTTGACTTTAAAAGATTTCAAAGTATGCTTTATAATAAATTCCTTGATAATATTCTTTAATTCTTTTATTTCTTCTTCCATATCTTTTTCTTTGTTCTCCATATATAAATCCTCCTATTTTATAAATTAAAAAAAGTAACGATAGAGTTAACGACTATGTAACAAGCTATATCCGTTGAGACTCTAAGTCGTAACGTGATAACGGGTATTTTGGGCGAACAGAAAAATATTATATATATATAATATATACGTAGTTAACATAATATTGTTCTATTCTATTGTCCCTATATAATATATATAAATATTATATATACGTTACATAAATATTATATATATATATAAGCCTTGATACTCTAAGTTTATAAGCGATAACGGGTAATGCGTTTCTTTGTCGTACAAAACCGTTTTGATAACGGCTAAAAAGGTAAAATTGTAGGTGTCTCCTCTTCGATTTCCTCTTCATTAGGTAACATAATTTGGACACACTTAGCAATTCTTGTGCCAATTCTTGTTGCTTTTGCATATTCTTGTTTTCCCTTTATAAGCCAGCCTCTTGTAGCTAGATTTTCTTTTATAGCATCAAAATCAAAACCAGCTTTTTCTAATTCATTAACATATACTTTTCTATTAATGTATACATAGCTTTCCCCATCTTCTGTATCTGTAAATTTTCCCCAATTCTCTGTAATATAATCTCCTTTAAATTTATTTTCGTTTTGAACTACCCAATCTACAGTCCATAAATATGCTCTTGTTGAAATGTCTACATCTTTAGTCTTAGTAATCCAATCTTTTATTTCTTCTACCTTTAGAGGATTATCATTAAATATATGTCCACTTGATATTTTATCGGCTAGCAATATAGAAGAAATTGCCATTGCTTGTTTATCGGTTGTATTTGTTGCTTTTAAAACTTCATCAAAAATTTGCTTATATTGTTCTTGTAGATTTGGTATTTCTTTTATAAGATTTATAAAATCCTTTCCAGCAAATCCATAATTTTCTCTTACATAGTTACTTACTATATTTCCATCTTGTATTAACTTTTGTTCCGTCTTGATTTCAATACATCTATTTTTAGCACCCCCACCACTATTAGATTTAGTGATTGGTTCTTCTCCTGTAAATATAAAATTGCAATTCCAAGTATCAAGTTGCTCGATTCCTCCAAATTGTTGTCCTCTACCTCTATCAATTCCCTCTGTAAGATACATAATAAGATTATCAAAACTATCCCATTTATTCTTTATCGTCTGTAGCTCATCTCCTGCAAATGGAATAGAATGTATGAAGCTTGCATATCTTGCCAGAGCAACTTGTGTAGAATTTAAACTTCTAGTAAGTTTTCCCATAGCTGGATTTCCCCATACAGACATTGCTACCATTAGACCTACAGTTTTACCGACTCCAGTTCCTCCCCATAAATGCACAATATATGAATTTATACCTAATAGTTTTATAAGAGGACTAGCAAAACTAGCTGCAATAATAAAATGCAATACTTTACTATTAGCTCGTAAATTCCTTATAAAGTTTTTCCATTCGTTGTAATTACCTTTTTCACATACAGAACAATAAACGTCTCTAAAATTACTTTCGCCATCATAAACTAAATTCGTCGTATAAGGTGCAAATTCATCATTTAGCCAGCCAAGATGAGTAGTACTTTCTTTTACTTCTAATTTGTTTAACTCAATTACATCGGCTAAATATGAAATTAAATATTTTGCGTTATCTTCATTTACTTCTATACCTAAATCTGCAAGTTGTAATATTTTTGCCTTACTTGCTATAGTATTTCTGTTAACTATAATTTGTTTCCAATCTCCATCTTTTAGAAATATTATCTTTACCTTTTCAATTTGCTCTTCCTTATTTACTAATCTTTGAATTGGCAAAATTGGAATCGAACTAGCTTTAATTTTCATAGGTTCTAAAGTCGGACCATAGTCTAATCTATAAACACCTGTATCATCTGCTATCCATTTACCACATTTTATATTTTGAAGAGGGCAATTAGTAAAATTTATTTCGTTTGAAGTCTTGGACTTTAAATCTTTTATATACATTTCTCGGTATTGCTTAAATAAAGTCATAAATTGCCTATATACTTTTAATTCTTTAGCTCTAATTTGCAATTTAGCTAATTCTTCTTCTCTATCAACACTATTACTTAATGCTAGTACATAGTCTATATTTTGTTTGTCTAATATAGATTCCTTTGTTAGTTCTTCCAATTTATACGGCTTAAATTCTTTCATTATTTCATTTTCTAAGCTCTCGTTCAATTTCTTGCACCT
>CALXWT010000043.1 GCA_944392445.1 uncultured Clostridia bacterium | reverse complement strand
CAAGATTATACATATGGTGAAATATTCGCTAATAAAATAAAGCTATTTTTTAGTGAAATATTCAAAAATCATTGACACTAATTTTGCCTATCTACAGCAATAAAGATTAAATCTTTTTGTTTGGATTTATTTTATATGATATTTACAATTTAAGCCCGTCCCCTTTTGATTCCCCTTTTGCAAATTTATTATGCTTTATTGCTTGAACCGAATACATCTCTTATTTTATGCTCTACCGTTTGTTTAATTAGCTCTCTTGCTGGAAGTAAATATGCTCTTGGGTCAAACTTTGATGGTTCTTCTGCAAATACCTTTCTTATAGCTGCTGTCATAGCTAATCTTAAATCTGTGTCTACATTTATTTTTGATACTCCAGATAAACTAGCCTCGTGTAGTATTTCATCTGGCACACCTTTTGCACCTGGTATGTCTCCACCATATTTATTACACATTTCTACAAGTTCTGGTATAACTGTTGATGCTCCGTGTAATACTATTGGAGTATTTGGTATTCTTTCTTTAACTTTAGCCAATATGTCAAATCTAAGTTTCGCTTCTCCTTTGAATTTATATGCACCATGGCTCGTACCTATAGCTATTGCTAAAGAGTCACAACCAGTTCTTTCAACAAATTCTTTAGCTTGGTCTGGGTCTGTATACATTGCATCTGATGCTGAAACATTTACTTCATCTTCTATTCCTGCTAGTTTTCCAAGCTCTGCCTCAACTACTACTCCTTTAGAATGAGCGTAATCTACAACTTTCTTTGTTAGTGCAACGTTTTCTTCAAAATCATATTTAGAGCCATCTATCATTACAGATGAAAATCCGTTGTCTATACACATTTTGCAAGTTTCAAAATCTGGTCCATGGTCTAAATGTAAAGCAACTGGAATATCATATTCGTCTAATGCTGCTTCCACCATTTTTCTTAAGTATCCAATTCTTGCATATTTTATTGCACTAGAAGAGGCTTGTAGAATAACTGGTGAGTTTTGTGCTGCTGCTGCATCTACTATTCCTTGTATAATTTCCATATTATTTACATTAAATGCACCTATTGCAAATTTCTCCTTCATAGATTTTTCAAACATATCTTTAGTTGTTACTAATGGCATAAAAAATTCCTCCTTTATATATACCTTTAAATTTCAAAGTTATTATATATTACTTTCAAATTTTTAGCAAGAGTTTTGTGATCTTTTACCAATATACTGTTTTTAATGCTCGTTAAATTATTTGCTATTAACAATAATTCTATCAAATATTTAGTATTTTATTCACAAGATTTTAAAGCATAGCAAAGCCCTGCCGAAATTGCTTCGACAGGGCTAAAGGGGATTTGGTTTTGGAGAATTCTTTTTAGGAATCCTCCTTCAAATAGTTAGGCAAGACGAACCTTGTACTTAACCACCCTTACGTCGACTCCAAACTCACGGAGTGTGCTAACTTGTTCTGGAATCAGATGGATATACACTTCCTTTTTGCCACGCTTTGCAGCGTAGTGTACGTCCTTAACAATTGGTGGCAAGTTTCCTGGCTTTTTGAACGTTCTAGTTTTTACACCATAAGTCCAAGGAATAGACGGATAACCCATCTTCTCAAGGAAGAGTTTCTTTTCCAAAGAGTCAACCGAGCAGATTTTCTCTTGGGTTCCTTTCCGTTTCTCCGAAAGGACCATCTTCTTGAACTTGGAGTTTTCGTATTGCTTTTTTCTCATAGGATGTTAAACCCCTTTCAAATTATGTGTTAAAAGATATTTATATTATACCACATTATTTTACATAATTCTACGTTTTTGTAGAATTATTTATGCTTTACATAAAAACATACAACTAAAAAACGTATATTAGTTAAAGATTTCCCCACCTTCTATCAGAAGGTGGGGATTAAATTGAGCTACCTATAAGACGTGGAGAACGACCTTACAAGTCCGTAAGGACAGATTCTATACAAATAATCTCTTCCGAGAATTGCAGTATCTTTTGGATTAATTTCATCAGCAATTCTGTTGGAGAAAATCTGTTTAGATTCTATTTCTCCATGGTTTACTAAGACAAGTTTAAGATGCTTAAACTTACGCAAGAATTCCAGCATTTCATCTGCTTTTGCATGTGCTGACAATTCATTGGTATATGCTACATCAGCATATTTTCTCTTAACTATTCCTCCTATTGTTACAGATTCACCCATAGCAGTGTCTTTAAGTTCACGACCTAAAGTTCCTTCTGCCGTATAACCAGTAAATTGAATTAAACAGCCAACTCTATTGATATAAGAGGGAATATAAACCTGAGAAGGTCCATATGTTCCCATACCAGAAGTAGTAACAATGATTTTGCAACCATTATCACTAAGTATGCTCGGTCTAGATTCTTTATCTACATACTTTAAATTAGTAGGTAAAAAATCTTTCATTTCTTCTTTTATACCAAGTTCTGCTCGCCGATACAGTTCTGTGTATCTTATTGCAAGCTTTCCATCAAGAAAAATAGGTATATCAATATCAATTTTTCCCTCTATTTGCATACACTTAAGCATATACAGAATTTCTTGGCATCTTCCTAAAGAAAAGACCAAAAATATAGCTGTTTTTTCTTTGGATATACAAGATATAAGATTGTCCTGTACAACTGGTACAATTTCCGTAGAATTCATATAACCATAGGTAGATTCTTGTACAACTGTAAGAGGCAAGTTTAATACCCACTCAGGAAGACTAGGAACATCAAAAAATACATTTTTGTTGTTATAATCTCCTGTGAAGAGAATGTTTATATCCTCGCATCCTGGGTAACTGATTTGAACCAGAATCATTGCAGCTCCAATCAAATGACCGTTAATGAAGTAAGTTACTTTGATGTTTTTATGAACGTAAACAGTTTCTTCATATTCACATCCAACCACTTTCTTCAAGATAGATGCTACATTTACCTCTGCATAGAGGGGTTGTGAATGGTTCCTCTTTGCTGTATCCCGAAGCACTTTATAAGAATCATAGAGCGCCAAAGGCAAGAGGGTTTCTGTCTGCTTAGACATATAGATTTTTCCACAAAATCCCTTTTTGTCAAGCAACGGCAACCGTCCAATATGGTCTGTATGATTGTGAGTAATCAATACAAAATCAATATTGTCACAATCAAACGGGAAACAGCAATTATACTTTTGATATTCCCGTTCTTGGAACAAACCACAATCCACAATGAATTTCGTACTCTCACCACTAGGGTATTTGACAATAACAAGATTGCAAGAGCCAGTCACCTCAGGTTGCAACGCCATTATGTCAGCATAGAACCGTTCTTTTGAGCCCATAGATTTCACTCCTATAATAAAATTATTTATTTATAGATGAACTATAAATATGAGTACATTATACATTATAATTAGACCATGCACAAGCATTTTTTTAATATTTAGTAATTTTTTATCCGTTTTTTACGATGTGCATCGACTTTATTTCCTATTTACTATTATTATTTCTATAACTACTGCACATAGATTCATCTGATTGTTTTGTGTTACATCCAACTATAGGAGTTACAATTATTTGTTCAAGCTTGCATTCTTGACAACCTTCATCATTGTATTTACAGCTAGTGACTGTACAATTTATTTTTTGATTTTTTTGCATAGAAAAATAACCTCCTTTACATATTATTATGGTTATTTTTCTTTAATTTTATACTTTTTAATTATTATTTTTATTGCACTCAAATTAAATTATAAATATATTATATAAAATTATTCATAAATTCTATTAAAAATAACGGAATATTTAAGATTTTTCCATCTCTAGCTAGGTTGTTCATAGAAAATCTTATCGACAATTCATTATTATTTTTTTCGTTGTATCGTGTTAGACTAATATTATTAGTTGCTTTATTTGATTTTACTTCAATAGGAATTACTTTATTTTTATGCTGAATAATAAAATCAATCTCATGTCTATCAAATGTATAATAATTTGGAACCATATCAAATATATAACATAACATATTTAGTACAAAATTTTCAGTAAAAGCTCCCTTAAATTCTTCAAATAGCCTATCACCTTCTGCAACTATTCTGCTATCTAAATTAGACATTCTTCTAAGTAAACCTATATCGTTAATATAAATTTTAAATGCACTTAAATCATTGTATGCTTTTAACGGAAAATCTGTTTTGGTTAAATTATATACTTTATAAATTAGATTAGCATCATTTAGCCAATTTAAAGCTGATTCATATTCTCTTGCTCTTGCACCTTCTTTAATTGTTTGATAAAGAAATTTTTTATTTTCTTTTGCAAGCTGTGAGGGTATATTGTTCCAAATTAAAGAAATTTTATTTGCTTCATTATTACTAGTATGTTTTGAAAAATCACTTTCATAAGCTTTTAAAATATTTTCTTGAATATTATTTACTAGTTCAATATTTTTTTCTTCAGTCCATAGTTTTACAGCTTCTGGCATACCTCCAATTATAAAGTAAGCCTTTAGTTTTTCTTCTAGCTGATTAAAAAATATATCTGGAATTGTTTCTACTTTTTCTATACTTTTCATATATTCCACTAAGTTTTCGCAATTATCTGCAATTAAAAATTCGGTAAATGTCATTGGGTACATATTTAAAAAATCAACTTTGCCAACTGGAAAAGATGTATGTGACAGTCTTATTCCTAATAAACTACCTGCACAAGCAATATGATATTCACTTGCTTCCTCTTGGAAATATTTTAAACTATTTAATGCATTAGGACATTCTTGAATCTCATCAAAAATTATTAACGTTTTGCCAGGAATTATAGCTTTTCCATATATAAATGACAATTGTTCTAAAATCCTACTTGGGTCTTTCGTATTACTAAATAAGTTATATAAGTCTTCATCGTGGTCAAAGTTAAAGTATGCTACACCTTCATAATTTTTTTCACCAAATTGTTTTAAAATATATGTCTTTCCAATTTGTCTTGCACCTTTTAAAATTAGTGGTTTCCTATATTTACTTTCTTTCCATTTTATTAATTGTTCTAATATAAACCTTTTCAAACTAAACATCTCCTATAATTAGTATATTCTACTTTATACTAATTATACAGTTAAAATCACACTTTTGCAAGCATTTTCGTAATATAAATCACACTTTTGCAAGTATTTTTTTGTAATTTATCACACTTTTGCACGTTCGGCTATATTTAGCTTTCTAGATTAATGTAATTAAATTACATTTTTATAAATATATCTACTATGGCTTTTCTTAGATATAACAGAAAGCTCAAGACTATTAACAATCATAAGAGGGTGTCCTGAAATAGGAGCTCAAGAAACAAAAAATCCAGCTCGATAAGAGTTGGATTTTTTGTTTTAAAAACTCTGTTATATTTTTTGATAGAGAAATAGCTTTCGCCATCGCTATTTCTTTTAATTTTTCTATATCTTTTTTATTCATTCTCTTTATATTTAATGCAAAGCATAAAAGTCCCCATTCAAGGTCGACTTTGTCTAAACCTCTAAGCAAAAATCGCTTGAAGCTCATATTCCATTTGATTTGTCCAAAAATTCCTTCTGAGTATTCTGCTCTTTTTCCTCGCATCTCTAGTCCTTTTTCAGACATTAAATTTCTTCTTGCTACATTTTTTAATTGCCATAGTTTTTTATTAAATCGTATTTGGCGATTTCCTTGTGCTTTCGTACATTCGCTTTTATGTGTGCAATTACTACAGTCTGAACATTCGTAAACTCTATTTTCTTGTATAAATCCTGTTTCTGTTTTATCATATCTTGTTTTAATGTATTCTATTTTTTTTCCTTCTGGACAAGTAAATTTATCATTTATTTCATCATATTCCATATTTTGCCAATTGTATCTCATTGATTTGAATTTCTTTGTTTGCTCTTTATGAAAAAGTGGATATTTAATGTAATTTCTTATATGTTTTTCCTTTAAATATTCATAATTTTCTTGATTTCCATATCCACTATCTGCTCCTACACTTTCTGGTAATTTATTAAAGAATCTTTCATATCTTTCAAGATGTGGTATCAATGTTCCATTATCATTTCTATTTTGATGTGTACTCCAGTTTACGACAAATCCATTACAACTTCCTACTTGTATATTATATCCTGGTTTTAATTGACCGTTTCTCATATGGTCTTCTTTCATGTGCATAAAGGTAGCATCTGTATCTGTTTTTGAATAACTATTTCTATTCTTTCCAATAATTTCTAAATCTTTATTATATTTTTCTAGCCTGGGCTTAAAATCATTATCAATTTTTTTTATTATTTTCTTTATCTTATGTTCTTTCTTTTTTTCTTCTTTATTTTTTTGCTTCTCTAATCCTTCATTTAATTTATCTGATAATCTCTTTGAGAATTCTTCTAATTCTTCTGGTGTGATCTCTTCTGGCTCTATTTCTTTATCTGGATACAATTTATCTTCTTCTTCATTTAATTCATCTATATCTTTCATTAATTCGTGTACTTGTTCTTGCAATTTTGCTCTATATTTCTCTACTGCTTTCTTCCATACAAATGTATATTTATTTGCGTTTGTTTCTATTTTTGTTCCATCTACAAAATACTCTTCTGTATTGATGTATCCTTTCTTTTCAAGCACTACAAGCAATTCTACAAATACATCTTCCATTATGATTTTCATTTTATCTTTTCTAAATGAATTTATTACATTTCTTGTTGGTTTATTTCCTCCTGCTAACCATATGAATTTTATATCGCATTGTACTGCTTCTGCTATTTGTCTTGATGAATATCTTTTTCTTATATATCCATACATTAATATTTTTAACATCATTTTTGGAGAATATGATCTATTTCCTAATGGAGAATATGTTTCTAACAATTTATCTATATTCATATTATCTATTAAATCATTTAATACGAATACTACATCATTTTTATCTATTAATGTTTTCCATTCCATTGGTATCATTAACTGGTTTTGCTCATAATATTTAAATCCCATTTTATACCTCCAAAATCAAGACTTTTTACAATTGAATTATATCATTAAAGTGCTGATTTGTCAGTATTTTCCCTGATTTTTATATCAAAAAATCCAACTCTTATCGAGCTGGATTTTTTGTTTCTTGGGCTCCTATTTCAGGACACCCTCTTTTCTTTAGCCAAAAAATTAACCTATACAATTATATAGGTTAATTTCCTGAATTTGAAATACATTTATCTTCTGGCTCTTTAAAACTTAAATACCAACTAATTCCATTTCTATTATTCTCTATTTCATTATTTCTATTAACCAATCCATCAAAAGTATTTGGTGGTGGAAGAATAACTGGCTGATTTGGAATCCAATTAGCTGGAGTAGCTCCATTCGTGCAATCAGACATTTGCAATGCTTGAACAATTCTTACAATTTCTGGTATAAATCTTCCAATATTAAGTGGATATATTAAAATTGTTCTTATTATTCCTTTGTCATCTATTACATATACGTTTCTTACTGTTTCTGTATTGCTTACATCATTTGAAATCATACCATATTTTCTGGCAATTTCTCCGTTTCTATCTGCAATAATTGGAAATGGAATTCTTATTCCTGTTCTGCAATAAATATCATATACCCAGGCAAGATGTGACGCATTTGAGTCCACACTTAAGCCAATTAAGCAAGTGTTAATATTTTCAAAATATGTATTTGCCCTTGCAAACGATATCATTTCTGTTGTACATACTGGGGTAAAATCTCCTGAGTGAGAAAAAAGTACTACCCATTTGCCTTTGTAATCATTTAGTGAAATATTTCCCATTGTGGTTACTGCCTCAAATTCGGGTGCTCTTTGCCCTATTCTTACATTTCCATTCATCATTATTTCATAATCCATAAATATAACTCCTTTCGAGCTTTTGCTCAAAAAAATAAACTTTTTTTCATAATTTGTATATTTTATGAATTGAAACTATATGATGTTACAACAACAGGATAACATCTTCTTATATATCATCAATTTTTAATGTATGTCCATATCTAATACGATTAAGTTCTTCTTTCTTTCTAAAACAATCTTCTAAGTCTATATTGTATGTATTTGCAATCATCAAAACATAATATAAAACATCTGATAGCTCTTCTTCTATAGTTCCTTTAATATTATTGTCTACCATTCTCTTGTCTTTCCTTATAACCTCTGCTAACTCGCCTACTTCCTCTATTAATTTTAAAAAATACCTTTGTGTATTTTTCATTTCTTCTGGCTTTGTTCTCTTGTACTTTTCATTTAAGTATTCTTGCATATTTTCTATTGTTAAGCTCATAAAATATGCCTCCTTATCAATTATTACAATCTTTTTTGCATCTATTTTATTTGCTCTAAATTTACTAAATCATTTTTTATAAATGTCATTTTTAATAAACAAGGTGATGTTATATTTAAAACTGTGTTTTTATATACTAATTTAACATCTTCATTAACTTCACACCAATTAAGTAAGAAAAATTTTATAGAACCACCGATGACTAACAACAGCGATTTTCTTTCCTTCATATTCTTTCAGTATTCTATCAAAAAATTTAGTCATTCTTGTCTTTGTTTCTTCTGCGCTCTCCCCGTCAGAAGTTTTAAATTTTCTATCTAGTAACTGTTCTTGTGAAGGGTCTCTTGTTTTTTTGTCTTTCATAAATTCTCCTAGTTCTTTTAAATTTCCTAGTTTTCTTTCGCTTAAATTACTATCTAAATTAATAGGTATTTTATTGGAATTAGCAATATATTTAGCAGTAGCTTTTGCTCTTGTATAACTACTTGACCAAATTACATCAATATTATTTAATTCAATATTTTCACTTAATTTTCTAGATTGTTCTTCTCCATATACAGATAATATTTCTTTTTCATTTATCATTTGAGAATCTTCATTTGTATTTCTAATTCCATTCTCATTAACAGTTTCAGCATGCCTAATTAAATAAATTATAGTATCTTTCATTTTTATAACTCCATTTTAATTTATATTATCTATTACTTTCATTAAATTTATAAATCATTAAACATTCCTTTATTTCATTCGAAACATCTTGTACCTCTATTTCATCTAATTTAACCCATTTATATGTATCGTGTTCTGTTAGCACTATAGGTCCACCTGTAACTTCTACTTTAAAATTAAATTGTCTACACTTTTTTCCACTTCTTGATAAGTAGTCGAAATAATTTATGTATGATATAACTTTTATTAAATCAAAATTAGTCTCTTCCTTTATTTCTCGTTTTAATATATCATATATACCTTCACCTTCTTCGGCATTTCCTCCTGGTATTTCAAATAATCCTCCCAAAAAGTCATCTTGTTTTCTTTTCATTAAAAGAATTTCACCATTTTCATTTGTTATTACTGCTCCAACAACTAATTTATTTATCCCCTCATTTTTTGCTTTGTTTTCTAAATATTCACAAAAATACATATTATAATTTTCTCCTTAAAATAAATTTATTTACTTTATTATATATTCCCAACCAGGTTGCCAAGCTTTTGTTTTTCTCCAATCATTTTTATTAGCTTCTTCCCAAGAAATACCTTTAGTTATAACTTCAATAGCTAGTTGGGGTGCTCTATGTGCAACTATTCCTATTGTTTTTCCTTGATAATTGTCTTTCAAAAATACTATAAAATTTCTTATTCTCTTTTCTACTTCTTTTAAAGATTCCCCATTAGGAAAAGGCTTTTCAATATGCTCTTCATAGATTACCATTTTTTTGTCTTTTCCTTCTAAATCTCCATAATTGCATTCCCTTAATCTAGCATCCTGTATATGTTCTACATCTGGAAAAGCCAATTTTGCAGAGTCTATTGCTCTTACTAAGTCTGAGGTAAAAATGACATCAAAATGTGTATCTTTTCTTATTTTGCCTAATTTAATTGCTCTTTCTTTCCCAATGTCAGTTAATTCTGACTGTTTCCAGCCACTACACTTTCCACAGGCATTATCTGTTGTTGTTCCGTGAACAAAGTATATAATCTTAGTTTCCATTTTTTCTCCATTCCTTGTTCAATTCTTTTTCTTCTCTATCATCAGCGAATCTTGTTCTACGTCTATTAAATAGATTTTATTTTCAAATTTGCCTTTCTTTCCATTCTTTATATTTCTAGCTTCTTCAACGTCATCCAACGAAATATTATTTACTTTCATTATTGCCCCAAGAACTTCCATTAAATCTGCAAGTTCTTGGGTAGAGTGTTCTTCAACAAATTCGTGAGCTTCTTCAAATAATTTTTTATCTAGTTCTTTTAGATACTCGTTATCGTCTAATATTCTATAGTTTGCTTTTCTGTCGCTTTTTTTGTTTATTTCTTCCGGTATTTTATCTCTTACTAATTTGTTATAAACATACTTCATAATTGTCTCCTTCCATCTGCTTGCATTATAAAACAGATGTTTTTATTTGTCAATAGAAATGGAGATTTTTTACACTTAAATTTTTGTTATTTCTAACCTTGTAAAAAATCTCCGTTATTGTTGGCATGTTTATATTTTTGTTATTTTCTTAAATCTATTCTTTCCAAATTGTATTACTTTTCCATTTGCTATTTCTATTGCTTTATTTATGTCTGCAACAACTTTTCCATCTACTTTTATGCCATTACCTAAAATCATTCTCTTTGCTTCACTCTTTGAATTTGCAAATCCAGTTTTTACTAATAATTCGCAGATATGCAGATATTAAGTTCTTTTTCCTCCATTTTTATTTCTTCTATATTTTCTGGTATCTCTCCTTTTGCAATATTCATATATCTTTCCTTAATGCTTTCAAATTCATTTACATCATCATACATTTTTAGTAATTCTTTTGCAAATTGTAAGTGTGCTTCTCGTATATCTCCACTCATTATTTTATTAATTTCATCAGTTGGCAAATCAGTTGCAAGTTCGAAGTATTGTCTTAACACATTATCTGGTATTTTCATACTTTTCTCAAACTTTTCAAATGGCGAATCTGTAAGCCCTATATAGTTGTCCAATGATTTACTCATTTTTTCTTTTCCATCTAGTCCCACTAAAAGAGGGAATGTCATTACCACTTGGCTTTCTTGCTCATAATCTTTTTGTAGTTCTCTTCCCACCAACAGATTAAATGTTTGGTCTGTTCCACCTATTTCTATATCTGCTTTTAATTCCACTGAATCATAGCCTTGCAATAAAGGGTACAATAATTCATGCATAGAAAGTGGCAAGTTATTTTCAAATCTATTTTTGAAATCGTCTCTTTCCATAATTCTTGCTACTGTGTATTTACTTGTTAATTTTATTACATCTTCAAGATTCATTTTTGATAGCCATTCTGAATTAAATGCTATTCTTGTTTTATTCTTATCTAGTATTTTGGTTGCTTGTTCTAAATAAGTTTCTGCCGACTTTCTAGTTTGCTCAAAAGTTAGTGCAGGTCTAGTTTTACTTTTGCCTGATGGGTCTCCTATCATTCCTGTAAAATCCCCCACTACAAAAACTACTTCGTGTCCCATATCTTGAAATAGTTTTAATACTCTTAAAACTACACTATGGCCTATGTGCAAATCTGGTCTTGATGGGTCTGCTCCAAGCTTAATTGTTAATTTTTTTCCACTATTTATTTTTCTATCTAAATCTTCCTCTGAAAAAATTTGTACTGCTTTTCTTTTTATTATTTCTAATCTATTGTCCATATTTATATTCCTTCCTTTTCTCAGGAAGTTTAGATACAGAGATATGTTTTTTCTTCTAGTCTCTGTATCTAAAAATCCTTCTTTTTTATTTTTTGAATCAAATATGAATTTTCGTAGAAGAACCCATCGATTATTGTTTTCATTCTAAACCATTGGGTCATAGCATCACCTCCTTAATGCAAAGATTTCTATTTTTTATCTTTCCATTCGTGATAAAGTATATCTTTCAAAATTAACATACTATCTAATGTATTATATCCATATTCATCACCTAAATTATCTAGCATTTTTCTAATTTCAATAGCATACTTTAATATATCTACTTTATTTTGATATGTTGCAAGTACAGGATATTTTTTGCTCCACGCATTTGTCCAATTAATTTTAGCTTCTTTTTCTTCGTTGGTATTTTTTATTACTTCTTCTATTTCTTTCACATCAATATCAAATTCTATTAACTCATCTAAAGTTAAATTATATAGTTTTGCTAATTTCTTAGCTTGATAAATATCTGGTACTGTTTCATCTGTTTCCCATTTTGAAACTGTTTGTCTACTTACACCTAATTTCTCGGCAACTGTTTCTTGTGATAATCCCACCTTTTTTCTTGCTTGAAATAAGTTATTCCCTAAATTCATTCTATTCACGTATAATCCAATTATCAAAATATTATATAGATGATTGGATTATTTCTCCTTTCTTTTAAAATTTTATATAATA
>CALXWT010000042.1 GCA_944392445.1 uncultured Clostridia bacterium | reverse complement strand
AGTGCGATTTGGAGCAAACGAGCAGAATTAAAAAATTTATTTTTTAATTCTGGTTATATGTTTGCTTTCGCCAAGGAGCAAAAAAATTTGATAAATATACATATTACCTAGGGGTATATCAAATTATTTTTCTAAAGCCTTTTTCCACTAATATTCCATTTCTGACTGTGCGTTCACTTCAATTGATACCTACTAAAAATTGTGTTAGACTTGAAGTTAAGTTAAAGAAAGAGAGGTCTTGTATTTGAAAGCTTATAGAAAATTATATGAAGCTAAAAAATTTGATACTATAAGAGAATATATTAACAGTGGGATTAAAAAATATCCTAATAATAACGCATTTATATTAAAGCACAAAAATGGAAAAGAGGTAAGTTATACTAACATAACTTACACCAAATTCGGCGAGGACATAAAAGCTTTTGGTACTGCACTTATTCAGCATGGTTTAGAAAATAAACGTATTGCAATTATTGGTAAAAATAGGTATGAGTGGGCTATTGCTTTTGTATCCACTCTTTGTGGTGTTGGTATAACGGTTCCGTTAGATAAAGGCTTGCCAGAGCAGGAAATTATTCTTTCTCTTGAAAGAGCTAAGGCAGATGCTATTGTTTTTGAGTCTGAATATGAAAATATTATTTTGAATGTGCAAAAGTCTAACACACGTATTACTGAATATATTTGTATGGATTCAAATTGTGATGGCAAATTTAAAACTGTTGCAGACATTATAAAAGAGGGAACAGAATTATTAAAAGCTGGAGACACCAAGTATGATAATCATAAAATAGACCCAAATGCAATTGCTTCTATAATTTTTACTTCTGGTACAACATCTATGTCTAAAGCAGTAATGCTTTCTAATGTTAATATTGCATCAAATATTTACAATATAAATATGGCAGAAAAGATTTATGATACAGATATAAATATGGCCTTTTTGCCACTTCACCATACTTTTGGTTCAACAGCACTTCTTCTATTTTTAGCAGATGGTGTTACGAATGTATTTTGTGATGGGCTAAGGCATATTCAGGAAAACTTAAGAGAATACAAAGTGTCAATTTTTGTTTGTGTGCCACTTTTGTTGGAAGCGATGTATAAAAAAATTTATGCCGAAGTTGATAAGCAAGGAAAGACAAAACTTTTAAAATTTGCAAATACTATAAGTAGATTTTTGCTAAAGTTTAAAATTGATATTCGCAGAAAAGTTTTTAAACAAATTTTAGATAACCTAGGTGGAAATATACGTTTTGTAATTAGTGGTGCTTCTGCTATTGATAAAAACGTGGCAAGAGGATTTTACGATTTTGGTATTCTTGCAGTTCAAGGTTATGGTTTAACCGAAACTTCGCCTGTTCTTACTGCCGAAAATGCTAAATGCATAAAATTTGGTTCTGTTGGTTTGCCTTTGCCAGAGGTCGAAATTAAAATAGATAATCCAAACGAAGAAGGTATAGGAGAAATTGTGGCTAATGGTCCTAATGTAATGCTCGGTTACTATGAAATGGAAGAAGAGACAGCAAAAGTTCTTAAGGATGGATGGTTTTATACAGGTGATTTAGGCTATATTGATAAAGACGGATTTTTATTTATAACAGGAAGAAAGAAAAATGTAATTGTTTTAAAAAATGGAAAAAATGTATATCCAGAAGAAATTGAATTATTGATAAGCACTTTGCCTTATGTATCTGAAAATATGGTTTTTGGTGCTCCCAAAGGTGATGATTTAGTTCTAAGTGCAAAAATTGTGTATAACAAGGATTATATTAAAGAAAAATATGGAAATATTTCAGAATCCGATTTAAAAGATATTATTTGGAAAGATATAAAGAAAATAAATTCTGAACTTTCTAACTATAAGCACATTAAAAATTTAATTATTACTGATGAACCAATGATTAAGACCACAACTCAAAAAGTCAAAAGATTTGAAGAAATCAAGAAACTTTAAATTAACAATTAACAATTAGCAAAAGGGGACGGGCTTGTTTTGTAAATCAATCTACATAATCTTATCAAAGTACGGTTATATATTTTTTCTTTTGGTCTGAATGCTTAAGTTGGGGGCCGAAGACCAAAATAAAAAATATATAACCGTACTTTAGCAAAAAGTTATGTAAACAGATTTACAAAACAAGCCCGTCCCCTTTTGTAAATTTATTTTTTAATTTCACACACAACCTCTTCTTTTCTTCTATCTATTGAATACGCACTTCCCATTGCTGTTTTGGCTAAATGTTTTACTTGTGCTCCAACTTCTCCTATTTCTAGTGCGTTGTGGAATCTTCCCTTTGTGGCAACTACCACACCTATAGATATTGAGGTTAATGGAAACTCCTCTATAACGCATTTTCTATTTGGTACTTCTAAGTATCCTTTTTGTATATCTTCTTCATTAAAGAACTTTTCTATTCCTTTATCAAATTCAGCTATTATAGATTGACAAATTGACTCATAATCATCTTCTGTTGATACTATTGCTACAAAATCGTCTCCTCCTACGTGTCCTACAAAAGTTTTTCCACTTACAGATAGTTTATCTATATTGTCTACTATTGTTCTGGCAGTAAATTTTATTATTTCATCTCCATTTAAAAATCCGTAAACATCATTATATGCCTTAAAATTATCTAAGTCTAGGTATAACATTACAAATTCTTCTTTGTTTAGTAACCTTTTCTTCATTTCTGCTTGTATTTGAACATTTCCAGGAAGTCCAGTAAGTGGGCTTACTCTTCTGTTTGTGTCTAATAGTCTAATTACATTTTTTATTGTGTAATATAAATATTCTTTATCGATTGGTACTTTTATATAATGTTCTACACATTCTTTTAAGACCTCTATTCTATGTGCTTTTTCTTTATTAGATGAAATAACTATTATTGGTGTTATGCTATTGTCTTCATTTAATCGTATTCTTTTGCATATTTCTATTATGTTTTCTTGTATATTATCTTCATTTATTATTATTAATGATGGTATATTTTTTAGTGCCACATCTATATTTTCTGTACTAACTTTTTTTAATTTGTATTCCTTTTCTTTTTTTAATAAATTGCTAATAATGTCTTTCAACTCGTCTCCATCATCAATTATATAAATATCTTGAGCCATACCGACTCCCCTCCATTATTTTATTCTTCTTTATGCTTTTTGCTTTTTTCTAACTTTTCTTTGATTTTATCTATTGAAATTTTTTGTTTCATAAATTTAGTTAAATTCTCAGAATGCATTTCTGGGAATGATTTTTTTAATCTTATAATTCGCTTATATATTTTTATTTTTAGAATCTCTTGTTTAGTTTTTAGTTCTGATACTACCATTCTGAGATTCTCTCTATATTCGCCTTCTGTTTCTTTAATTTCTGCTAATTTTTCTTTTATTGCATCACTAATTTCAAATACTTGTCTTATCTTCTTATCTATAAACATTATTCTAAACAAAGTAACCCCTACATCTACAATTATAGCAATGCTTAAGATAACATCTAAGTACATTAATATAGTATTTGGTATTAGTTCCACTAGTTTTTCAATACTTGGCTGGATTATAAATATTAGTAATACTCCCAATATTCCCCAGTATATAGAGTTTTTTAAACATATTCTGCCCTGAAAATTAAACTTTATATCTGAATAATCCCAATATTTTGTTTTAAATAACTTTTCTAATACTACTGCTACTAGGTATTCCCATATTGTAAATATTACTATACTCATTAAAAATATTACTAAAATGTTATTTGATAATGTTCCAGCCATAATCATTATTACGGCTCCTATTCCATACATTGGACATAAAGGTCCATATAGAAAGCCACTATTAGTTGGCTTTCTAAAAATAATTGTTTTATATATGGACTCTAAACACCATCCTAAAAAAGAATATATTATAAAATAAAATATTATTTTATCCTGCATACTCGAATTCTGTTGCTCCTTCTGCCGATAATCCATTAACATTTGTTAACTTTATACTTAATGTATTAGTTCCTTGTCTTAAATTCAAAGAGAATGTTGCTTCTGTTCTGTTTATATCATTCATTTGGTATACAGCACCATTTAAATTAACTTCTATTGATTGTAATCCATCAACATCAGATGCTTGTATTAATATTTTTCCATTTTCCTCATCTATATCTATGCTATCTATTGTAGGCATTTCAGATGATACTATTATTGTTTGTTCTACATCTTCTGTATTTCCAAAGTTATCTATTGCTGTAACATATATTGTATGTTCCCCTCTTGGAATTTCCATAATTGCATATTTTATTGTTCTATCTCCAACATTATTTTTATCTATTCTTATTTCTTCTCCATCATCTATTCTATATGTTATATATTCTATTTGTGTTTCGTCTGTAGCTGTAACAATTACACTTGAGCCTTGTCCTTGTTCTATTTCTATTGTTGGCTCTACTATATCTATTCCATCTAATATAATTTCTCTAGTATATGTTGTAGCTCTTCCTGTTTCGTCCTCTAATACTATCGTTAAAATGTTATTATCACTAGGTAATATTATTTCTTCTTCAAAACTAGTTGATTCCTCTGGGACTGAGGTCTGTTGTGAATTTCTCCAACTATATTTAAATCTATTTATTATATATGTGCTTTGAACATCTACTACTAATGTATCATTCACTCTTGTAATATCTATTGTTGCTAAATCTTCGGTATTATTTCCTTTTGCATCTCTATATATAGCATACGAACTTTGCCCTATCATAACCAATCCAAAAATAATTATAACAACAGCAAAAAATCTTAGAATGTTTTGTATGTCTGATGGTCCTGAACTTCTTGTTTTAACTTTTTTCTTTTTGGTCTTGTTCTCTAAAACTAGTATTTGGTTCATTGCTTTTCCTCCATTACTTTGAAAATTATACCATAAGCATTTTTTAATGTAAACATTTATTTTTATTTTTTGCACAAAAAACAAAGAGTAGATAAAACTTACTCTTTGTTTTTTAGAAGAGTCCTCTATTACAATACAAATTTCTTAATTAGAATTATTCCTCCTGCAAGCAATACAAGTACTGCAGTTACAACTCCCATATAATGTTCTCCAACACCTGTTACTATTGATAATACTACTTCTGCATCATCTATATCGTCTTCTCCTTTTTCGTTGTTATCTGGTGTTGAATCTATATCATCATCACTATCTTCTGATATTTCTGCCCAGTTTGTTTTTACACCTAGGTTTGTTTGTCCATTTATCCATCTTAAAGTTATTTCTACATCTGCACTTTCTCCTGGCTCTAATAACGTGTCTGCTAGTTCGTCTGTTGTAACTGTTTCTTCATCTTCTGATAATTTCCAGTGTTCGTTATTATCTTCTGCTACAAACTCTAACCCTTCTGGTATATAGTCTTTTACTTCATATGCATATCCCGCTTTGTTTCCTTCGTTTGTTACTCTGATTTGGTATGTAAACTTAAGCACTGAATCTTCTATTTTATGATTTCCTAACTCTACTTTTACTACCTCTTCTGGTCTTTCTCCAAATTTATGACCTGTTTCATCTACTGTTGTTTCTCCATCTAATGTCATTGTTACTTTTGTTATTATTTTCTCTAAGCTTAAGTCAAAATATGTTACTTTTACTTTTTCTATGTCTATATCGTCTTCTCCGTCTTGGTCATTATCTGGTGTTGAGTCTGCATCATCTACTGGTTCTCCGTTTTCATCGCTATCCTCTGAAATTTCTGCTGTGTTTATTAATATTCTATCAGAAGTATTTGGCTCTGTTACTCTAAATGCTATTTGTAAGTCTTTATAGTCTGGTTGTGTCATTGTTTCTGGGTCAAATGCTTCTATTAAGTTGTCTCTTCCTGTCTCTTCTTCTTGTGCTTTTGATAAGTAATCTGTTCTTATTGTTACTGCATCTGCTACGTTTTCTGTTACTTCTCCGTTTGCATCATACATTACCCATCTGTATTCTGTATTTACTTCATTATCTGGTAGAAACTCTAATCCTTCTGGTAAATCATCTTTTACCTCTTCTGCATATCCTGCTTGAGTTCCTTCATTATATATTCTTAAAGTATATATAATTATATCTCCATTTGAAACTTCAATAGGGTCTTTTGTATGTGTATATATGCACTCTCCATCTTCATAAGTAAATACTGGTACTCTATTTGTTATTGCATCATCATTTACACCAGTTATGAATTTTCTTAATGCCAAATCAAAGTATTTTACTTTTACTTTTTCTATATCAATGTCATCTTCCTCTGGTTCGTCATTGTCTGGAGTTGAATCCACATCATCCACAGGCTCTCCATCTTCGTTTGCGTCTTCTGAAATTTCTGCTGTATTTATTAGTATTCTATCAGAAGTATTTGGTTCTGTTACTCTAAATGCTATTCTTACTTCTCTATAATCTGGTTCTGTCATTGTGTCTGGATCAAATGCATCTATTAAGTTATCCCTTCCTGTGGCATCTGCTTGTGCTTTTGATAAATAATCTGTTCTTATTGTTACTGCTTCTTCTACATTTTCTGTAACTTCTCCGTTTTCATCATACATTACCCATCTATAGTTAACATTCATTGTATTATCTGGTATAAACTCTAGTCCTTCTGGTAAATCATCTTTTACCTCTTCTGCATATCCTGCAATATCTCCTTCGTTATACACTCTTATTGTATATATTATTATATCTCCTGTTTCTACTAGTATTGGGTCTTTTGTATGTGTGTATGTGTATACTCCATTATTATTGTTAAATACTGGATATCTATCTGTTACTTCATCTTCGTTTACACCTGTTATAAATTTTCTTAATGCTAAATCGAATTTTTTTATTATTAATTTTTCGAAGTCATCATCGTCTTCTTGTCCTGGAATATATTCGTCTCCATTATTTATTTCTGTATCTTTGTAGTTAGGTAAAGTACTATCTGAAGGAATTGTAACATTATCTTCTGTTGAGTCTCTATCTGTTACATCCTCTTTATTTGAGTCTGTAAAGTCTGTTATTTCTGCAATGTTTGTTAATTTTTCTTCTGGTAGTGCAGTATCTTTAACTCTACATTTAATTTGTACATCAATATAATCTAGGTTAGTTCCATCAAATGCTTCTAATATTACTTTATCTGTTCCATCTTTTCTATCTGCATATATTGTATCTCTACTTGCTGAATACTCTGTATCAGGTGATGTAATATCTGTTGTTACAGTTCTACCATCACTACTTATTTGCCAACCATAGCTTGCATTAAGTTCATCATTAATAATAAATTCTAAGTTTGCTGGTAAATAATCTGTTATTTCATATACGTATCCGTCTAATTGTCCTTCATTATACACTCTTAGTGTATATATAACTTCATCTCCTACAGCTACTTCTACAGGGTCTTTTGGATGATTATATATTGCTGTTGTACTGTTTCCAGAAGCAAGTTGTGTTACATCTACATCTGGTTCTCTTAAGTAGTTGCCATCTGTATCTGTTAATTCAGTATCATTTACTTGGATAATAAATTTTCTTAATGCTAAGTCAAAATATTTTCCTGGTAATACTAAATTTTCAAAGTCGTCATCATCTTCTTGGCTACTATCTCCATAGCCTGGTACATCTACATTATCTGGAGTAGAATCTCTATCTATTAAATCTTCTGGTATATCATTTCCTTCTGAGTCTGTAGCTCCTGTTATTTCTGCAACATTCTTTAGGTTTATATCTTCATCAGTTACTGTTGCTACTACTTCGCATTCTATTTGTACATCTAGGTAACTTAATGTAGTTCCATCAAATGCTGGTATTACACTACCATTTAAATAATTTGTTGTTATAGTTCCGTTTCCATTATCTACCCATCCATATTGTGTATTTATGCTACTATCTGTTTTCAAGCTTAAACCGTCTGGCAAGTAGTCTGTTATTTCAGTTACTATTCCATCTATTTGGCCTTCGTTATATACTCTTATTGTATATATTACTGAATCTCCTGTTTCTACTACTAATGGATTCTTAGGGTGTACTTTGCTTGCAGTTGTACTGCTTCCAGACGTAAGTGGTGTAACGTCTACAACTGGTACTCTACTTTCTGTTGGTGCTGTTCCATTAATAGATATAATGAATTTTCTTAATGCCAAGTCAAAATATTTTCCTAGTATTACTAAATCTTCAAAATCATCATCATCTTCTTGGCTACTATCCCCATAACCTGGTACATCTACGTTGTCTGGTGTTGAGTCTCTATCTATTAAATCTTCTGGTATGTTATTTCCTTCCGAATCTGTAGCTCCTGTTATTTCTGCAATATTTTTCAAGTTTATGTTTGTATCAGATACTCCTGCTGTTACCTCACATTCTATTTGTACATCTAAATAATCTAATGTACTTCCATTAAATGCATCTAATATTTGTCTACTCAAATAGTTAGTTGTTATTGTTCCATCTCCATTATCTACCCAGCCATATTGTGTATTTATGCTACTGTCTGCTTTCAAGCTTAGGCCATCTGGTAAGTAATCTGTTATTTCTGTTACTATTCCGTCGATGTCTCCTTCGTTATATACTCTTATTGTGTATACTACCGAATCTCCTGTTTCTACTGTTAGTGGATTTTTTGGATGGATTTTTTCTGCTGTAGTTCCTGTTCCAGAAGTAAGTGGTGTAACATCTACAACTGGTACTCTACTTTCTGTTGGTGCTGTTCCATTTATTGATACTATGAATTTTCTTAATGCTAAGTCGAAATATTTGCCTTCCATTATTAAGTTTTCAAAATCGTCATCATCTTCTTGGCTACTATTTCCATAACCTGGTACATCTACATTATCAGGAGTTGAGTCTCTATCTGTCATATCTTCTCCTTCTGAATTTGTAGCTCCTGTTATTTCTGCAACGTTTTTCAAACTTGTGCCATTTTCAGATGCTCTTGCTGTTACTTCACATTCTATTTGCACATCTAAGTAATCTAAGGTTGTTCCATCAAATGCATCTAATACTCGGCCATTTAAGTAGTTGGTTGTTATGGTTCCATCTCCATTATCCACCCAACCATATTGTGTATTTGTACTACTATTTGCTTTTAAGCTTAGTCCATCTGGCAAGTAGTCTGTTATTTCTGTTACTATTCCATCTACATTTCCTTCGTTATATACTCTTATTGTATATATTACTGAATCTCCAGTTTCTACTATTAGTGGGTCTTTTGTATGTATTTTTTCTGCTGTGGTTGTACTACCATCTCTTAAATCTGAAATAGTATCTTCACTTATTTGTGGTACTCTACTTACTGTTGGTGATTCACCATTTATTGATACTATAAATTTTCTCAATGCCAAATCAAATATTTCTGGTTCTGGTTCTTCATAAGTAATTGTAACACTATCTTCATAAGGTGTTTCTTCTCTTTCTACTATTGCTACTGGTTGCTCATTTGTTGGGTCTTCCATTGCCCAGTATTCTATTTTTGTATTGTAGTATACTCCACTTATTGTAAATGTTATTTGGCTTATATCTGTACTTGTTGGCACTACTATATAAAATTCTTGTCCTATTGTATCATTCAAACTATTAAATCTGCTTCCACTTGCGCTTTGTAATGTTGGATTTATTTCTGTTCCATCTGCTAAAGTAAATTTTCCCTCTAAAGTAGCCTCTGTTTCGCTTACTTGATCTATTCTAAATGGTCCTATTATGTAGCTATTTTCTTCTGTTCTTACTGTTGCATTTAAGTCTGCTAACTCATATGGTTGGCTTGCTGGTGCCACTTCATAATTTCCTGCCTCTGCTTCTGCTGTATCTATTAAGTATCTATATAAAGCTATTGCTTCGTCTGCTCTATACCAGCCATCTACTGCTCCTGCTCCTATTTCACTACTTAATGGTGCTAGTGGATCTGCTTGCCCTTTTACTGTGTTTATATACAATTCAAATGTTTTGCTTGCTCCTCCTAAATCGTAGGAATCCCCTTCATTTGTAAAGTGCCATATAGCTATTTGTTGTACTACCTCTATATCGTCATCTGTTAAATAACCCCAATCACTTAATAAACCATACTGCTCTTGGTCATAGTCATAAGATGCTTCTAATAGCTGTTGCTTATATTCCCTGGCTTGTGTTATTTCTTCTGACGTTGCATTTTCACTTGCTGGGACATATATGTGTTCTAAGAGCCATAATAAAGCTTTATATTCTGTACTATTAGGATCTGGCAATGCTTCTATGTATGGACTAGGTATACTATCAGGATCTTTCATATCAAAATACTGTGTATAGTGTTTTATCTCTTCTACATAGTTTTCCGAACCAAATCCAGGTCCACCCTTTATACAATATATCGCATTATCATAGCTTATTACTGAGCCACTACTGTTAGTAGCCTCAACTATTTTCCATATATTCTTATTCTGGCCTGCTCTATATCCAAATCCAGATTTTCTAAGCATTTCTATTCCCAAGTATTTACTTCCTGTTGCCGCATTAGTTACATTAAAAATGCTTGCTAGTATGAGTGTTAATAGAATTACTGATATCATTACTGCTAGTCTTCTAAGTTTCATAAATATTACCATCCTTTTCTACCCTTTAATATATTATATATTTTACTTAGATTTTTTTCTTTAGTCAATACAATAATTTTCCTATTTTTCCTCGTTTTTCATATATAATTTATATATGCTTACGGAGGATAGCTATATATTTTTTTGTCACTACATTACAATTATATTACATTTTTGTAATATTTTCAATGGTTTTACGCATATCATGTTAATTTTTTCTAGGGAAATAGCACTTTGGCTCTATATTTTATTTACACTTTAAATTAATTGTAAATTTTTACTATGTTCGCTTGTTTTTTATTGTAAAATATTGTAATATGTTAGCAACCTTTCTTGTCAGAAGGTAGTCTTTTACATAAGGACGGAAAGGGGGAGGCACATATGACAAACGCAGAACTAATTTTGCAACTAGTAGATAAATTATTAAAACAAAAAGAAGAAATTGAAACATTAAAATCTACTAAAGCAAATACAAAAGATAAAAAACAAAGCAGATAATACATATTAGTATTGTCAAACAGGATAGATTGTTGTGGTCTATCCTGTTTTTATAATAAAAAAGTATGTGTAGTTGTGATACACATACAAACACAAATGACATTCGCAGAACTTTGAATGTTTTATTTGTTTAATGTAACTATATAATAGCATTTTTATATATATTTGTCAAATATTTTTTATTCAAACTTTTTTATAATAAAATTTCCCCAAATTGTGTTTTTAGCTATTCTTTTTGTACTCGGAAGCGTTTCAAAATAATCAATAAGTTTAACATTTCTATTTAGATTTTGTAATATTTTAATCATTTCACTTTTAGTTATATAATTATAATATTTACCTTCTAATGTTTGTTCACAATATGTCTTTGCATTTTTGTTATAATATTCTAAAGTATTGTATTTTTCTTCCATAATTTTTCCCTCATACTACTAAAAATTATTGCAATTTTATTGCAACGCCCGTGATATTCTGTGTTAAGAGCAAAAAAAATTACTGTCCTGTCAGACAGTATTTTCAACACTTTGGGTTATATTGTGATACTTGGTATCATTTTATAATAAACCTTAAAAATGTTATGATATGGAGGCGACAGCCAGACAATAACCAGCCTCAAAGCCTCTATTTTCGCATAGTTTCAGACTTGTATAGTTTAAATTTATTGCAATTTTACTGCAACGCGATATAAGGTGTATAAATTATTATTTTAAAATGATTTTTGGAAAATACCCAAATCTTATTGAAGAATTTAATAAAATATTGTATATTAAAATAGCCTTTCGGCAATAAGCTAGAAAGGAGGTGTTATTTGCACAAATGAAAAAATACATCAAATTGATTGCATTAATCATTATTCTTTTGATTTTAAAAGAATTAGATGATTAGACAGAAAAAGACTAGGATTTGCCCTCCTAGTCTTTTATAATGGAAAAAGACTAACCTTTTTGCCCTGTTAGTCTTTTTCAAGTGTTACATTTTCACAAATGTTATACATCAAATTAATTTGCTTATAAGCTAAATATAGTATACTACATTAATTATAATATGTCAAATAACATTTTTTATTCAAACTTTTTTATAATAAAATTACCCCAAATTGTATTTTTAGCTATTCTCTTTAATTCTATTGCAATGCTTATAGTTTTCTATAATAATCTATGATATTCTGTGCTAAATATAAAAATAAAATACTGTTTTAAAAGACAGTATTTTCTGTAATTTCGGTTATATTGATATATTGTATCATTTTAAGTAATAACCGTCTAAACTTATTCAAATTGGAGGCGACACCCGGATTCGAACCGGGGATCAGAGTTTTGCAGACTCGTGCCTTACCACTTGGCTATATCGCCGTAATCATTTTTGTTTAATACTTAATATTAGTATAAACTTCATAATATAATATATGAGCTAAAAAAATAAATATCACTAAAATTAATAAAAAAATGTTAATTTTATTATACATACCTATATATAATAAAATGGAGCGAAAGACGGGACTCGAACCCGCGACATCAACCTTGGCAAGGTTGCACTCTACCAACTGAGCTACTTTCGCATTTAATATATTTTACAATATTATGCAGATATAATTTAAGTTTAACAAGTATAGTTTTCTACTCCACAC